>JBJEKS010000001.1:0-2728 GCA_051878755.1 Bacteroides sp.
CAGTATTACAGTTAAAAAACAAGGTACCCCTTACATTTCAAAATACCCTATATAATATATATAACTAATTAATAATTAATATATTATATATAGGAGATTGAAATCTGTAAGTCTCCCGAAATTTAACTGTAATACTGTAATCTGTAATTACTGAGTCCTACCACTTCCTCTACAAAGCTGACATACAGCAACTTAACACGCGCACTACATACTTACAGGTTCATGCCTACCCAGGCTTTTCACCTGTTTTTTCGGGCTCTTCTGCAATTTAGACGCAAGCCTGTCACTTTCATTATCGCTTTCATTGCCGCTTTCATTGCCGCTGTAGGGGCAGACCTGTGTGTCTGCCCAGATAGCTGTCTGCCCGGATACATGCACTTAATCATACTCCGTTGCGACTTTCAGGGCGGACACACAGGTCCGCCCCTACAGGCGATGACATACTAAACATAAGCCCAAAATCAGCCACAAGGTAAAGAAAAAAGAAAGGAGCCCCGTTAGAGAGGCTCCTGAAGGCATTGAGGAGGCATCTCGAAGGATGACGAACCTTGCGGGATGCCTCTTTTGTATGGACGTATTACTACCAGCAACAGGGCCACTCACCCCCGTTACTGCTTGAGGTAGTAGTTGACCGTGGTCACCACGCGGATGCTCTTGATGTAGGGCGTGTTGCTGTCACGGTCCTCGATGACAAACTGCCCCTGCGAGGCGTTGCGTATCTTGCCCAGGCGGCTGTCGCTGTCCTTGGCGAACTTCTCGGCTGCGGCACGGGCGTTGCGCGTGGCCTCCTCAATCATGCGGGGCTTGACGTCGTTGAGCTTCGTGAAGCTGTAGGTCACGTTGTAGCGGTAGTCGCCTCCCGTGATGGCGATGCCCTGCTTGAGCAGTTCGGCCTGCTCGCCCATCAGCTGCCGCACCACATCCACCCGCTGCGAGGTGACGGTAATGACCGAGGTGGCGTTATAGCGGTAGTTGACGTTCTGCGCCCCGTAGCGCTCGGCCTCCATGTCGATAATCTCGGGGGCGGCGATGCTGATCTCCTCCTCCTGGATGCCCCGGCTCTTGAGGAACGAGACGATGGCCTCATTCTTCTTGTTGATGTTGGCATAGATGGCCGTAGGGTCGTTGCCGATATCCTTGAACATCAGCGGCCAAACCACCTTGTCGGCCGGCACCTCCATCTCAGCCAATCCCTTCACGGTCACGATACGGTCCTTGGTTATGAACTCCGTAATACCTTTCTTAATCTGAATGCCCAAGAGCAGCATTCCCACGGCGATAATAATCGCCTCCCATTTCAAGCTTTTCATGCGTTTCTTATTTTATTTAGTTACAAGCTACGAGTTTATTTAGTTACAAGCTACTAGCTACAAGCTACGAGTGATAGTTTGGGGTTATCAAACTGGACAAATGTAACGCCTTCCGCTCAGATTCTGTTCATCCTCAAAGAGAAATAGTATGGCTTTTAATATACCGACAGGCTTTTTTAGTGTATTTAATTAAAAAAAGCAGGTAGAATGGATTATCGGTTCGAGAAAAAGTGCTAACTTTGTCGGGTGAAACATAACTAACCACTAAATCCTATGTTGACTCAACTTATTAATGCAAAAATCCTCACCCCGCAGGGGTGGCTCAAAGATGGCTCTGTACTGATCAGAGACGGTAAGATACTGGAAGTAACCAACTGTGACCTGGCCGTGATTGGCGCACAGCTGATTGACGTGAAAGGCATGTACGTGCTGCCCGGCGGCGTGGAGATTCACGCCCACGGCGGAGGCGGACGCGACTTCATGGAGGGCACCGAAGATGCCTTCCGCAAGGCTGCCGCCACCCACATGCAGTATGGTACCACCTCCATCTTCCCCACCCTCTCGTCGAGCACCGTGCCCATGATCGAGGCCGCCGCCGAGACCTGCACCAAGCTGATGGCCGAGCCCGACAGCCCCATCCTGGGTCTCCACCTGGAGGGACACTACTTCAATATGAAGATGGCCGGCGGACAGATGCCCGAGAACATCAAGGACCCCGACCCCAACGAATACATCCCCATCGTGGAGAAGTGGAACTGCATCAAGCGCTGGGACGCCGCACCCGAGCTGCCCGGCGCCATCCAGTTTGGTAAGTACATCACCGGCAAGGGCATCCTCGCCTCCGTGGGTCACACGCAGGCTGAATACGAAGATATCCACGCCGCCTTCGAGGCCGGCTACAGCCACGCCACCCACTTCTACAACGCCATGCCGGGCTTCCACAAGCGCCGCGAGTACAAGTACGAGGGCACCGTGGAGAGCATCTACCTGATGGACGACATGACCGTTGAGGTGGTGGCCGACGGCATCCACGTACCCCCCACCATCCTCCGTCTGGTCTATCGCATCAAGGGCGTGGAGCGCACCTGCCTCATCACCGATGCCCTGGCTTGCGCCGCCAGCGACAGCAAGGAGGCCTTCGACCCGCGCGTCATCATCGAAGACGGCGTCTGCAAGCTGGCCGACCGCTCAGCCCTGGCCGGTAGCGTAGCCACCATGGACCGCCTCATCCGCACCATGGTACAGAAGGCCGAAATCCCCCTGGCCGACGCCGTACGCATGGCCAGCGAGACTCCCGCACGCATCATGGGCGTGAGCGACCGCAAGGGCTCGCTCCAGAAGGACAAGGATGCCGACATCCTTGTCATGGACGAAGACCTCAACGTACGCGCCGTATGGGCCATGGGCAAGCTGGTGGT
>JBJEKS010000001.1:2828-5416 GCA_051878755.1 Bacteroides sp.
TCATGGACGAAGACCTCAACGTACGCGCCGTATGGGCCATGGGCAAGCTGGTGGTGGATAAACTGGCAAGCAATGACCCCATGTTTTTCGACAAATGACCACTTTATAGATTAAATAACAGAACAATAGCATAATAATGAGAACGAATCTTAGCTCACAGATTACACTCAATAGTGTATCAACCCGGTATTACCGCCCCGAGAACGCCTTTGAACGCTCCGTGCTGACCCGCCTGGAAAAGGTGCCGACAGACATCTACGAGTCGGCCGAGGAGGGTGCCTCACAAATCGCGCTCGACATCGCCCAGCTCATCCGCGAGAAGCAGAAAGCCGGACGCTTCTGCGTGCTGGCCCTGGCCGGCGGAGCCTCTCCCCGTGGCGTCTATACACAGCTCGTGCGCATGCACCAGGAGGAGGGACTGAGCTTCCGCAACGTCATCGTCTTCAACCTCTACGAATACTATCCCCTGGCCTCGGATGCCGTCAACAGCAACCTCAACCAGCTGCGCGAGATGCTGCTCGACCATGTCGATATCGACCGGCAGAACATCTTCAGCCCCGACAGCACCATCGCCAAGGACGAAATCTTCGAGTACTGCCGCCTCTACGAGCAACGCATCGAGAGCTACGGAGGCATCGACATGGCCATCCTGGGCATCGGCCGCGTGGGCAACATCGGCTTCAACGAGCCGGGCTCGCGCATCAACTCCACCACCCGCCTCATCCTGCTCGACAACGCCTCGCGCAACGACGCAGCCAAGCTCTTCGGCTCCATCGACAACACGCCCGTCAGCTCCATCACCATGGGCGTGCAGACCATCCTCAACGCCCGCAAGGTCTATCTGCTGGCCTGGGGCGAGGAGAAGGCCAAGATGATCAAGGCCTGCGTGGAGGGAACCATCACGGACACCATCCCCGCCTCCTTCCTGCAGACGCACAACAACGCCCACGTGGCCGTGGACCTGAGTGCCGCCGCCAACCTGACGCGCATCCAGCGCCCCTGGCTCGTCACCTCCTGCGAATGGAACGACAAGCTCATCCGTAGCGCCATCGTATGGCTCTGCCAGCTCACGGGCAAGCCCATCCTCAAGCTGACCAACAAAGACTACAACGAAAACGGCCTGAGCGAGCTGCTGGCCCTCTTCGGCTCGGCATACAACGCCAACATCAAGATTTTCAACGATCTGCAGCACACCATCACGGGATGGCCGGGCGGCAAGCCGAATGCGGATGACACCTACCGTCCCGAGCGTGCCACGCCCTATCCCAAGCGCGTAGTGGTCTTCTCACCCCACCCCGACGACGACGTCATCTCCATGGGCGGCACCATCCGCCGACTGGTGGAGCAGAAGCACGACGTACACGTGGCTTACGAGACGAGCGGCAACATCGCCGTGGGTGATGAGGAGGTCGTACGTTTCCTCCACTTCATCAACGGCTTCAACCAGCTCTTCAACGATAGCGCCGACCAGGTCATCAACGAGAAATATGCTGAAATCCGCAAGTTCCTGCGCGAGAAGAAGGACGGCGACATGGACACCCGCGACATCCTGACCATCAAGGGGTTGATACGCCGCGGCGAGGCCCGCACGGCCTGCACATACAACAGCATTCCGCTCGACCATTGCCACTTCCTCGACCTGCCCTTCTACGAGACGGGCAAGATTCAGAAGAACCCCATCAGCGAGGCCGACGTGGAGATTGTGCGCAACCTGCTGCGTGAGATTCAGCCGCATCAGATTTTCGTGGCCGGCGACCTGGCCGACCCCCACGGCACCCACCGCGTCTGCACGGATGCCGTCTTCGCCGCCATCGACCTGGAGAAGGAGGCTGGCGCAGAATGGCTGAAGGATTGCCGCATCTGGATGTACCGCGGCGCCTGGGCAGAATGGGAAATCGAGAACATCGAGATGGCCGTGCCCATCAGCCCCGAGGAGCTGAGAGCCAAGCGTAACTCCATCCTCAAGCACCAGAGCCAGATGGAGAGCGCACCCTTCCTGGGCAACGACGAGCGCCTCTTCTGGCAACGTAGCGAAGACCGCAACCGCGGCACAGCATCGCTCTACGACAGCCTCGGCCTCGCCTCCTACGAAGCCATGGAGGCCTTCGTGGAGTACAAGCCCCTGTAAGGAGCGTAAGCCGCTGTAAGGCAAATTCCTGCAAGAAGCTGCATCCATAATCTATATCCTAACGCCCTGAAACACAAGAGCTGCAGAAAGCCGTGTTTCAGGGCGCTTTTTCGGACTATACCGCATCAAACGATTCATCATGAAGATAAAGACCCTCATCATACTCCTGCTGGCTGCCGCGGCTCCTGCCGCCCAGGCGCAGACCGTAGAGCAGGCCGTGGAGCAACGGCTGAACGACTATTTCACCTCCTACGCCACGACGGCGGCGGAAATCAGCCGTTGCAAACTGGATAGCGCCACGACCGACTTCAACCGACGCACCCTCACCATCTACGCCAACGAGGCCTTCGGCTACCAGCCTTTCCGCCCAGAGACGGTGGAGCGCATCTACGGCGACATCCGTCGGCTGCTGCCCGGACCCGTCAACTTCTTCGACATCTCCCTGCGCACTGGGGGCTAC
>JBJEKS010000002.1:0-5352 GCA_051878755.1 Bacteroides sp.
TCCCGTACCTGTAGGGGCGGAAAATATTCCGCCCCTACAGCAAAGGAAAGATGCCTTCAACAAAATTGACGAAGACCCTCCTGTTTTAGGGCAAATTTGGTGGAAACCGGCATTTTGGCTAAAAAAATTTGGTGGGGACTTTTTTATCGTATTCTATAAAGCAAATGCCAGTATCTGACGTTGTATGGTCAGATACTGGCATTTGTCTTGTTTTTTCGCCGTCTTAGGGCGGCTCCTTTGTGCTTAAACTATACGTTAAAGCGGAAGTGCATGATGTCGCCATCCTGCACGACGTACTCCTTGCCCTCTACGCCGAGCTTGCCGGCTTCGCGCACGGCGGCCTCGCTGCCGTACTTGATGTAGTCGTCGTACTTGATGACCTCGGCACGGATGAAGCCCTTTTCGAAGTCGGTGTGGATGACGCCGGCACATTGCGGAGCCTTCCAGCCCTTGTGGTAGGTCCAGGCCTTCACCTCCATCTCGCCTGCCGTGATGAAGGTCTCCAGGTTGAGCAGGCTGTAGATGGCTTTGATGAGGCGGTTGCAGCCGCTCTCCTTCAGGCCCAGGTCTTCGAGGAACATCTGCTTCTCCTCGTAGGTCTCCAGCTCGGCGATGTCGGCCTCGGTCTGTGCGGAGATGACGATGAGTTCGGCATCTTCACCCTGGATGGCCTCGCGTACCTGCTCCACGTAGGCGTTGCCTGTGGCGGCGCTGGCATCATCCACGTTGCAGACGTAGAGCACAGGCTTCGTGGTGAGCAGGAACATCTGCTTGGCGGCAGCCTCTTCATCTTCATTTTGTAGGGCTACGGTGCGTGCGCTGCGGCCCTGTTCGAGTGCCTCCTTGTAGCGCAGCAGCAGGTCGAGCTCCACCTTGGCAGCCTTGTCGCCACCCACCTTGGCCACCTTCTCCACGCGCTTGATGCGGTTCTCCACGGTCTCCAGGTCCTTCAGTTGCAGCTCGGTGTCGATGATTTCCTTGTCGCGCACGGGGTTGACCGAGCCATCCACGTGGACAATGTTGCCGTTGTCGAAGCAGCGCAGTACGTGGATGATGGCGTCACACTCGCGGATGTTGCCCAGGAACTGGTTGCCCAGTCCTTCGCCCTTGCTGGCTCCCTTCACCAGGCCGGCGATATCTACGATGTCGCATACGGCGGGGACGATGCGTCCCGGGTGAACCAGTTCGGCCAGACGGGTGAGTCGCTCATCGGGCACGGATACCTGTCCCAGCTGAGCGTCGATGGTACAGAACGGGAAGTTGGCTGCCTGTGCTTTCGCGCTGCTCAGGCAGTTGAATAGTGTGGATTTGCCCACGTTGGGCAGTCCTACAATACCTGCTTTTAATGCCATAATCTATTTCGTTTTAATCTTGTTATAATTCATTTCGTTTCGAGCCGCAAAAGTACGACAAATCGGCTGTATAATCATTATAAAGCGCCGAAAACTTCTCTTTTGACGGCGAAAACAGCTCCGTAAGGAACAAAATAAGGCCGGAGTGCGTGTTGCATTCCGGCCCCGAAGTATATAGGTTTTGTATTTTTCGTTATGAGGTTTTCAAAAGGAAGGATGGTTGCGTAAGGTGTGGGGGATTACATGTTGGGGTTGTCGATGGTGATGGTCATGTCGGGAATCAACGTGTATTCACCCTTGCGGCTGTTCCACTTGTAGTAGGTGGTGGTGATGCTCTTGCCCTGGTAAGCGTAGCGGATGCACATGTCCTTCTTCCATTCCATGCCGTCCCACTTCAAAGCTTCGCTCTCGGTCATGCGGTTTTGTGCGTCGTAGCTGTAGTTGTACTTCATGTAGTTGCTCAGCATACCGTTGTCCGACTTGTAAACGGTTTCACCTACTTTCAATCCGTTCACCTCTTCGGTGTTATAAATCAGATTACTCTTGTTGTCGGCCATGGCATTAACGCTGCATACCATTACGAGAACTGCGAAAAGAATTGCTTTGATTGACATAATTACTTTCATGTTTTTAAATTTATTTCTTGATACCTTTACTGTCTATTTTCTACCTTTTCTTCTGAAAAGCGGTGCAAAGGTAGGCGGTTTTTCTTTTATGGCAATAGATTAAGCAGATTTTTTTGTCATTATGTCAATATTCTGCCGACCCATTTCCTTTCTTTTTGTACATGCAACAAACAAAAAAATAACCGACAAATCTGTTGCCGGTTATTTTCTTGTATCAACTTGCTTTACTTACGATTTGAAACCATTGCTTTCTGATTGTAAGTTAAATAATGCAAACAGCTCTTTTTAGTGGGCCTCAAGCCAGTTCTTTCCCCACCCAAAGTCCGCTTTTAGAGGGATTTGCATGGTGTAAGCGTGCTCCATTTCTTCGATTACAATTTGTTGTACAATTTCTTTTTCCTCCTCGGGAACGCTGAAATTTAGCTCGTCGTGCACCTGCAAGATGAGTTTTGCTTTCAGATTGTTACTCTTGAGGCGCTGATAGATGCGTGCCATGGCCACTTTGATGATGTCGGCAGCACTTCCCTGGATGGGTGCGTTGATGGCGTTGCGCTCGGCGTAGTTCCTTACGGTGGCGTTGTGCGACGTGATGTCGGGCAGGTAGCGCTTGCGGTGGAAGATGGTCTCCACGTACCCTTTGGCGCGGGCCTGCTCGATGCTTTCGTTCATGTACTCCTTGATGCGGCTGTAGGTGGCGAAGTATTCGTCGATAAGCTCCTTGGCCTCGCCGCGGCTTACGTTCATCCGTTCGGCCAGGCCGAAGGTGGAGATGCCGTAGATGATGCCGAAGTTGGCCGTCTTGGCCTTGCGCCGCATGTCGCTGGTCACCTCCTCAATGGGTACCTTATATATCTTGGCTGCCGTGGCGCTGTGGATGTCGTCGTCATGATTGAAGGCCTCAATCATGTGGGGGTCGCCACTCAGGTGGGCCATGAGGCGAAGCTCAATCTGCGAGTAGTCGGCCGAGAAGAAGCTACACCCTTCGTCGGGAATGAAGGCCTTGCGTAGCTCCTTGCCATCTTCATCGCGGATGGGGATGTTCTGCAGGTTGGGGTTACTTGAGCTGAGGCGCCCCGTGCTGGTCACGGCCTGGTTGAATGAGGAGTGGATGCGGCCCGTCTCAGGATTGATGAGTAGCGGGAGCGTCTCGATATAGGTGCTGAGCAGTTTCTTCACGCCGCGGTAGTCGAGGATTTTGCCTATAATGGGGTGCTTGCTGCGCAGGGCCTCGAGCACCTCCTCGCTGGTCACGTACTGACCGCTCTTGGTCTTCTTGGCCTTATCGGTTATCTTCAGTTGGTCGAACAGCACTTCGCCTACCTGTCTTGGTGAGCTGATGTTGAAGGTGGTTCCTGCCAGGCTGTAGATTTCCTGTTCGATTTGCTGGAGCCGCTCGTTGAAATGCTGGGAAGAGAGCCTGAGCGAATCGGTATCGATACGTACGCCGTTGCGTTCCATCTCTACTAGTACTGGCACGAGGGGCATCTCTATCTCGTAGAAGAGTTTCTCTACTCCCGCCTTCTTCAGTTCCTCCTGCAGGACGTTCTTCAATTGGAGCGTGATGTCCGCATCTTCGCAGGCGTAGCGATAGACCTCCTCGGGCTGCAGGTCGCGCATGGTACGTTGTCCTTTCCCTTTCGCCCCTATCAGCTCGTCGATGTGGATGGTTTGGTAGTGGAGGTAGATTTCTGCCAGGTAGTCCATGTTGTGGCGCAACTCGGGTTGCAGCACGTAGTGGGCGAGCATCGTGTCGAACAGGGGGCCTCGCACCTCGGCTCCGTAGTTCGACAGCACAATCATGTCGTATTTGATGTTCTGCCCAATCTTGAGCGTTTCCTCGTTTTCAAACAGCGGTTTGATGGAGTTTACAATTTTTATGGCTTCTTCACGATTTGCAGGAATAGGGATGTAGTAAGCCCGGTTTTCCTCTACGGCGAGGCTGATTCCTACCAATTCAGCCTTCATCGGCTCGGTACTTGTGGTCTCCGTATCTAGAACGAGAAAATTCGATGTCCGCAATTTTTGAAACATTTCGGCTCTTTTCTCTTCTGAGTCAACGAGTTGATAGTCCACATTGATATCATTTAAGCGCTTGAGATTTTGATTTTCGGCTTCGTCCGTCCCCCCGTCGGGAAATAGCGCAAACAAATCGCCTTGAACCGGCTGCTGTTTTTGGGGCTCTTCCGCGGTTGTGGCAAAGAGTGTACCTGCGAAGAGGTCTCCTGTGGGTTGACCGCTATTTGCTTGTCTTGCCGATTTCGTGCTCTTGGCATTTGCTGATGAATCACTCTCTTCAAACTTCCGCTTGATGAGGGTGCGGAATTCCAACTCTTCAAACAGGGCGCGTAGGGTAGGGGAGTCTGGCTTCTCGCGTACCAGTTGCTCCATGTCGAGTGTGATGGGTACGTCGGTCTTGATGGTGGCCAGGAATTTGGAGAAGCGGATCTGTTTCATGTTCTCTTCCACCTTTTTCTTTAATGCACCTTTCAGTTGGTCGGTGTGTTCGAGTAGCTGGTCTATGCTTCCGAACTCTGCGATCAGCTTCTGTGCCGTCTTCTCACCCACGCCCGGGCAGCCGGGGATGTTGTCGCTTGCATCACCCATCAGGCCGAGGATGTCAATCACCTGCTTCGTATCGCTCAGCCCATATTTTGCCTTCACTTCCTCTGTACCCATCACCTCAAAGCCGCCGCTGTGCTTGGGGCGGTACATGAAGACCTGTTCGCCTACGAGCTGACCATAGTCCTTGTCGGGCGTCATCATGTAGGTGGTGATACCTCGTTGTGCAGCCTGCGTGGCCAATGTGCCAATCACATCATCCGCCTCATAGCCGCTCACTTCCAGGATAGGTATGCGGTATGCCTCAATAATCTGCTTGATGATAGGTACGCTTTGCCGGATGACCTCCGGAGTCTCTTCGCGTTGCGCCTTGTATTGTGCAAAGGCTTCGTGGCGGAAGGTGGGTCCAGAAGGATCGAACGCCACGCCGATGTGCGTCGGGTTCTCATTCTTGAGCACCTCCTCCAGCGTCGTGACAAATCCCAGAATGGCCGATGTATTCAGCCCCTTTGAGTTGATGCGCGGGCTTTTGATGAAGCCGTAATAGGCCCTATATATGAGGGCGTATGCATCCAATAAGAACAGTTTATCCATAATTTTTCTCTATTTCATCCTTTTTTTCTTGGTAAAAGTACAAAAAAATACGATAGTAACCTTTTTATTGCTATTTTTGTGCCCAAAAATAATCGATTTATGGAGAAAATCTACCTCGTTAGTGAGCCTATAGCAGCCGAAATGGCACATTTCCTCACACTTTTCCGCAGTTCTTTGGTTGGCGACAACCCGTTGCTCAACCAGGTTACTGAGCACATCAT
>JBJEKS010000003.1:0-5326 GCA_051878755.1 Bacteroides sp.
GTGATTGCTGTGGATGTGATTCCGGAAAAAGTGGAGAAAATCAATCAGCGTATCAGTCCGATACAGGATGAGTATATCGAGAAGTTCTTTGCAGAGAAGGAGTTGCGTCTTTCTGCGACGCTGGATGGGGCTACGGCCTATCGTGATGCAGACTTTGTCATCATTGCTGCACCGACGAACTATGATCCGCAGAAGAATTTCTTTGATACACATCATATCGAGGATGTCATAGACTTGGTCCTCTCTGTCAATCCTGATGCGGTGATGGTGATCAAATCAACCATCCCTGTGGGCTATTGCCGCTCGCTCTACGTGAAGTATGCGCTGAAGTTCCTGACTGACCCCTCGCTGAAGGGTAAGCACTTCAATCTGCTCTTCTCACCTGAGTTCCTGCGGGAGTCGCGGGCCTTGGAGGATAATCTCTATCCCAGCCGCATCATCGTGGGCTATCCTAAATTGCTCCCTGCGGAGCAGGATAAGCGATGGGACGAGGAGAATGCGGCCATTCGCGCTATCGGCAATCCCGAAGCGGAAAGCTTTGCTCGCACCTTTGCTCAACTGTTGCAGGAGGGTGCCATCAAGGAGCATATCGATACGCTCTTCATGGGGCTGAAGGAGGCTGAGGCCGTGAAGCTCTTTGCCAACACGTATCTTGCGCTCCGTGTGAGCTATTTCAATGAGCTGGACACGTATGCGGAGATGAAGGGTCTGGATACCCAGGCCATCATATCGGGTGTGGGTCTGGATCCACGTATCGGCTCGCATTATAATAATCCCTCCTTTGGCTACGGTGGCTACTGCCTGCCTAAGGACACGAAGCAACTGCTGGCCAACTATGCCGAGGTTCCGCAGTGCATGATGACGGCCATTGTGGAGTCTAACCGTACACGCAAGGATTATATTGCCGATGCTGTGCTTCACAAGGCGGGCTACTATACCGCCAACGGCGAATGGGATGCCTCGAAGGAGCACCAATGCGTCATTGGTGTCTATCGCCTGACGATGAAGTCCAATTCAGATAATTTCCGTCAGTCGGCCATCCAAGGTATCATGAAGCGCATCAAGGCGAAGGGTGCCGAAGTGATAATCTACGAGCCTGCCTTGGAAAACGGCACGTCGTTCTTTGGTAGTTTGGTAGTCAATGACCTGGAGGAGTTCAAACGTCGTTCCAAGGCTATCATTGCTAACCGCTATGACAGTTGTTTGGACGAAGTAATCGAGAGGGTCTATACCCGTGATATTTTCAAGAGGGACTGAGCCATGGTAAATCATAATGTCTGCCTGGAAGGAAAGAGCGTACTTGTAACAGGTGCGGCAGGTTTCATAGGGAGTAATCTGGTGAAACGGTTGTTTCATGATGTAAAGGATATCCAGGTGGTGGGCATCGATTCGATGACCGACTACTATGACGTGAACATCAAGAGGGAGCGTCTTCAGACCCTCTCCAGCTCTCCCTTAAAGGGCGAGGGTTATAATCAGGAATGGATCTTCGTTGAAGATTCCATCGCTAACCGTGATGCGGTTGAGCATATCTTCACCATCTACAAGCCTGCAGTTGTGGTTAATCTGGCAGCGCAGGCCGGGGTGCGCTACAGCATCACCAATCCGGATGCCTACATTGAGAGCAACCTGATTGGCTTCTACAATATCCTGGAGGCGTGTCGCCACCATGAGGTGGAGCATCTGGTTTATGCCTCTTCATCGTCTGTATATGGCTCAAACAAGAAGGTGCCTTACTCTACGGAAGATAAGGTGGATAACCCCGTGTCGCTCTATGCAGCCACAAAGAAGAGCAACGAACTGATGGCCCATGCCTATTCCAAGCTCTACAACATCCCTTCGACTGGCTTGCGTTTCTTTACGGTGTATGGCCCTGCCGGCCGTCCCGACATGGCCTACTTTGGATTTACCAACAAACTCCGGGAAGGTAAAACGATCCAGATATTCAATTATGGCAACTGCAAGCGTGACTTTACCTACGTGGATGATATCGTAGAGGGTGTGGTGCGCATCATGCAGCACGCGCCGGAGAAACAGCTTGGTGAGGATGGCCTTCCGGTACCTCCTTACAAGGTCTATAATATTGGTAATAACTCACCCGAGAATTTGCTGGATTTCGTCACCATCCTTCAAGAGGAGCTGATACGTGCAGGTGTACTACCAGTAGATTATGATTTCGATGCCCACAAAAAACTCGTCCCCATGCAGCCTGGTGATGTCCCCGTGACCTACGCTGACACTACACCATTGGAACATGACTTCGGCTTTAAGCCCTCAACGCCATTGAGAGATGGGCTAAGGAAGTTTGCGGAGTGGTATAAGAGTTACTATTGCTGAGTCACTTTTTTCCGCACATTGTGCGAGACGCAACTTTTTATTAAACAGAGAAAGACGGTTTTTAAAATTAGGCACAACCGCGTATGCCTTGTCTATGATCGTTTTAGTACAACAAGAAAAGCGTTGTCCATACTTAATGAAACCTCATGGAATGGATGGTCTTTTCATCGGGCATATCACCAGTGTAAGGGTGTCGATAACTGCGCAAATCATACTTTGTTTGCTTTTGCTTCTCTTACTGCATTAATCTCTGCATTGATTTCTTCCAAGGTAAGTTCTGGTCTTTTGTGCGTTTCACGACGGATGACGGTGCGCACAAAGATGTTGATGGCAGTGTTGGCACTCATGCCAAACTGTTCGCAGAGTTGGTCGAATTGAGCCTTCTGCACGGAGTCCAAGCGGACGGTCATTGTGGTCTGTGCCATAATTCTTATGATTTATAGATAAGTATTATTCGTTGTTTTGAACTGCAAAGTGACTCATATAATCTCATCTACGTTTGTTCTCAGTAGGAAGTCCATAAGTCCCATTATCAATACTCCATTATCATCGTGATAGGGTGGTATGTCATCGCGCATGATGAGGACTTTCTTGAATGAGTCGTTGATGCGTTTGAGTGATGCCAGTTCCTGCTCGTGTTTCTCTTCGTCGGGTAGCGCAAAAGCGGACTGAATATAATAGCGCTTGTCGCCCTTGTTAGCCACAAAGTCCACCTCCAACTGTTTGCGCTCCGTAGCTGTTCGGACCTCTACCATACCGACATCGACACTATACCCCCGGCTTCGCAACTCGTTATAGATGATATTCTCCATAATGTGGGTTTCTTCCACCTGACGAAAATGGAGCAGAGCATTACGCAGGCCAATGTCCTGGAAATAATACTTTGACAGTGTGCCGATGTATTTACGGCCCTTAATGTCATAGCGAACAGACTTCTCGATGATAAAGGCCTCCTCCATATAGGAAAGATAGTTGGCTATCGTCTTGTTGTCTAGATTGGACTTGCTGTTACTCTTGAACGTATTGGCAATCTTGTTCGGATTACAGGGCGAACCTATGCCCGACGCCATTACATTCATCAATTCTGTAAACTCCTGGATATTTGATATCCTGTTGCGCTCGACAATATCTCTGAGATAAAGGGTCTGGTTGAGCGATGTGAGATACTCTGCCCGCTTGGCATTGTCGTTCAACATGCTAAGATAAGGCAAACCGCCATAAGTACAGTAACGTTTCCACAAGGCATATTTGTCACCGCCTTCCGCTGCATACAGTTCGGCAAAAGAGAGTGAACAATAGGAAAGACTTATCATGCTATTCCAAGAAATTGTCATTTGTGACACTTTTCTGGGATGACGAAATCCAAAGATATAATCAAAATACAATATAAGATATGAAAGAGAGGGAAGGGGTAACTGAGGTATTTGATACGAGGGATGACGGACTGAAGTGTGTGCGCTTTGAGTCGGGTGCTGTTGGTGTGGTGGATGGACGTGGCGAGGTCATCTACCAATTTGACAAGTTCAAGCAGATAGAGTTTGTGGACCATGACTTTGTGAAGCTGAGGACTACCAAGGTGGAAGCGTTGCGCAACCCGGAGCTGCGATTCTTACTCAGGGAGGATGAGTGCTCCTGCCCACATATCTTCTATGTCGATATGAAGTCGGGGCAGATGTATGGCAGCATGCCCAAGCTGCACCGGTATGGTGGCTTTGAGGTACTCTTCCTATGCAAACATGTGTTCACCAGGACGAAGCCGTGCTTTAGCGTGGAGACCCATCCTTCGTTTGTATGGCCATCGGACAACGGGCTGTTTCTGCAGCTTCCATGTCATGGGACTCCCGAGAATGACATATTCAGGAAGATGTTGTATAGACAGTCTTTATATTACAGATGCCTTATCAAAGGAGATGAAGGGAAGGTCTATTGGCTGGAGGTGAAGTTGGAAGACGAGTCGGTGGTGGTGATGGATGATGAGGGAGAGCATTATTATGTGAGATTGGACAAGAAGAGCGGCAAGGCGGTGTGGCGAGAGTTGGGGAAGACGGGTAATTCTGCCGAGAGAAGTGTGGTGAATATGGTCATCAACGACATCAATGTGGAGGTGAGGAACAGGATGCTGCGCGAGAAGGAAGAGGAGCAGAAGGCTGCTGCACGGAACAGACGGAAAAGGTTGAACGGCATGACTGAGGTGGTGCCATTCCAGATAGGCAAGAAATGGGGACTGAAGGATGGGGGGCGCATCGTGGTGCCACCCATGTTCCGCAATATCCACACGCCCGTGGGGAAGTATTGTGCCGTGGAGGTATATCCTGGTATGTGGGGTGTGATAGCCGTGGATGGCAAGGTGGAGATAGAAGCGAGATATGAAGGCGTGGAGCTGCGGCCTGACGGGACGGTGGATTTGATGGTTTATGGAGGGAAGGTGATTTCGAGGAAATTGCCTTGAAGACCTTAGCAATGACTATACTGAGAGACTATCAGGAGGATATTTGCAAAAGAGTGGGGGAGGCATTGGACAAGCATAGGAGTGTGATGATGCAGATGCCGACGGGGACGGGAAAGACCGTTGTACTTGTTTCGCTGGTACGACAATATCTCAACCTTAACCTTGACCTTCACCATGACCCTGACGGGGAATGCCGGGTGCTGATTGTGGCGCATCGCATCGAGCTGATTCAGCAGATGGGAGAACACTTGGAGCGACACGGCATCGACTATGGGGTTCTTGCCGGCAGCAAGAGGGCAAAAGAGCTGAAGCCTGTTATGGTCGCCTCTATTCAGACACTCAACTCCAATATTATTGCTTTCAGCTCTACGCTCTTCCCTTCCTTTATTATTATTGACGAAGCGCACCATGCCGTAGCCAAGACATACAGACAACTATGGGAGGCTTGGCCGGAGGCGAGATTCCTAGGACTGACGGCCACACCTTATCGTCTCTCTGGCGAGGGGTTCACGGATTTGTTTGACGTGCTGGTGGACTCCT
>JBJEKS010000004.1:0-5296 GCA_051878755.1 Bacteroides sp.
CTATCCACTCAATGGAGCAACCTGGTCTCTGATGCTTGAATACATCGCCAACATACTCTATGTCTACTTCATCCGCCGCTTGGGTAACGTGGCTTTGGGCATCTGCGTGGCTCTGTTTGCTGTCTTGACCCTCACACTTACCTTCAATCTCGACCCGTTTAGTGTCTTCCCAGAGAATGGCAACTATGCCGCCTATACCGTAATCGGTGGTTGGGGCATCGATTCTGCCCAGCTTTACATTGGATTCACCCGTTTGCTCTATCCTTTCTTCATGGGCTTGTTACTGAGCCGACAGAAGCATTTCATTTCGGTCAAAGGAGGGTTCTGGTGGTGTGCTTTGATTGTCGTATTCTGTCAGGCAATGCCACGCATTGGTGGTTCTAATCCTGCCAACTTCTGGATGAACGGACTTTATGAATCTATAGTCATTCTGGCAGTCTTCCCTCTCATTGTTGCTTTGGGTGCCGGCAGTAAGGTGGTAGGGGAAAAGTCGCAAAAGTTCTGTAAATTTCTGGGCGAAATCTCCTATCCGCTCTATATAACTCACTATCCGCTCATCTATGTGCAGATGGGTTGGGCATTCGAACACAGAGATGCACCTCTCTATCAGCATATTATGGTGGCTGTTAGTATCTTCTGCATAGCTATCGTTTTGGCTTGTGCAGTACTCAAGCTATATGATGAGCCTCTGCGTGAGTGGTTGAAGACCAGATTGTTCAATCGGAAGTAATAACTAAAGTTTCCCACTCCTATTAGGTGTGGGAAACTTTAGTTATTACTTCCTCAATGAGATTCCTTCTTCCATAATAGATATAGAAAATATTTCTTCTTATTCTAACAACTACAAAAATGATACAGAAGGAGATAATTACACAATTAGCATGATTGATGATTTCAATTTTGAATAAAACTAATGATAAGTCCACTCAAAAAAGTATGAATACGCAACTTATGGAACAGAAAGCTTTTCGTGAAATGACGAATAATAATTGATAAGATATAGACTGTTGAATAAATACAAACAAGAAAGAACAAGTAATGCAAGACTTCGCAGCAATAGATTTTGAGACGGCCAACAACTACCGCAGTTCGGTGTGTTCGGTTGGATTGTGTTAGATTCCCTCTAACTCTTGGGTACTCAGTCCTGTGGCCTGCGCAATCAACTCTATAGAGAGACCTAGGTGCTTAAGGTTACGGGCAGTAGCTCGTTTGCCTTCAACGATTCCTTCTTGACGTCCTTCGGCACGCCCTTCAGCACGTCCCTCAGCACGTCCCTCTGCTCGCTCGGTGTTGATGTTGTCGCGCAGGATGACTACATTGTCCAAGTGACGGTAGTAGGCATCCAGTTCGGCCTTGGTCAGGCGGTCGAGCTTCAGTCGTTCGCGAGCCTCAGGCAGGCCAGGGGCGTTGGCCTCATCGGGTATCTCACCTGTGTTGAGGAAGTAGATCCATTGGTCAAGGGGCACGACCGACCATTTATCAAAGTCGTTGACACGCAGAATGATGTATTCGGGATAGAGCTGGCTGACAGTATCTACCTGGAAGGTCTGCTTCTGGAAGGGGGTGAGGTTGAGCAACTCGTTGTTGTGCAGCCCGCGAAACTCCGTCTTACCATGATAGACGTAGTCGCTCCCGCTACCCAGAGCGAAATAGACGATGTTGATGCTATAGACCTTGCGCACCTTCTCGTACCCCTCGCCACGGTTAATGTACTCCGTGACCAGCTTGGAGGTGCCGAACAGCATCCGTTGGAAGTAGGCGTACTCGTTGTTGTTCTGTATCTCAAAGAGAATGAGCCGTCCCCTGCTGTCCTCGGCCAGCAGATCGACACGGTTGTACTTGTCAAACTCGCTCTCCTGGTTGCTCTCGCTCTCCAACAGCTTGACGATGGTAATCTGTTCACCGAGCAAGGTGGTCATCAAGCCCTCCAGCACGGCAAAATTGGCCTTGTGGCGAAGTAGTCGCTTCATGGCCCAGTCAAAACGGATGTATTTGTTACTTACTCCCATGAGTGGTTACTTTGGCTGTTTACTTTTATCGGGGCAAAAATAGTCTTTTTCCTTTTATCGGCCAAATATTCTGTGTGAAATCTCTAGCAATGAGAATGGATAACCTGCTCTCGGTATCACATCAAACACAGAATCCTACGGCTTGCATAGCATCGCAACTAGGTTTACGCGTGCCGGATGCAGTAATGAAGCCTACGGCTTGGGGAGGGGAAATAGATGAAGTGCTATCAAGACAAGTTCAAGTTGACAGAGGAGTATGTGAAACGACTGCGGGGAAGGCGTGCGACTTTCATTGAGACAAAAAAATCAGGAAGGCCGGTTCCTCTCACCTGGAGAAGCCGGCCTTTCTTTATGGGGATTCGCTTTTGGGTCGCGCTATGGGTTCGCGCTTTAGTTGCGCACTTTGGGATAGTACTCCGCGATTACTCGTAGGTAGCGAAGTACTTCAGGAACTGGGTGCGCTCGAAGGTGTTCACGCCCTGGGCATCCTTCTGGTTGAGCAGGCCCTTGAAGCTCTCGATGCGCTCCATGCCCTTGCGCTCCATCCATTGCTCGATGAAGCTGTTGAACTCAGCAATCACGCCGGCTCCCTTGCTGTAGATGGCGCTGCACACCTCCACAGCCGAAGCACCGGCCAGCAAAGCCTTCACCACGGCATCCGATGTATGTACACCACCCGAAACGGCATAATCCACACCGCTCACGGCTGCCGAAGCAATACCCGTCCAGCGGAGTGACTTGGCCAAATCAGCCTCATTGCTCAGCACGTGGCCGATGCTCTGCGTCATCTTCTCTACGTCGATATCCGGCTGATAGAAGCGGTTGAAGAGCACCACGGCAGCGGCGCCGTTGGCACGCAGCTGGTTGATGAGCGCTACGGGGTTGGTGAGGTTATCGCCCAGCTTCATGATGACGGGCAGCTTCACCGTGCTGCGGATGTGACGCAGGATATCGATGTGGCGCTGCTCAAACGAGCCGTAGGTGTAGTTCACCTCGGTTTGCAGGGCCAGGATATTGACTTCGATGGCATCGGCACCTGCTGCCTCTATCTGACGGGCGAAATCCACCCAGTTGCTGTCATCATAGCAGTTGATGCTGGCAATGACGGGCACGTCGCCACACACCTTCTTGCTGTCGCGGATAAGCTGCAGATACTCATTGAGCTTGTGCTGACGGAGGTAAGCAGCCAGGTATTCGCTGCTCTCGGGCGAGAAAGTGGGGTCGTCGATGTGGTCGGTCTCCATCAGGATCTGCTCCTCAAAGAGCGACTTCAATACGATGGCACCGGCACCTGCTTCGGCCAACTTCTGATTTTTCGCAGCACTGTCGGTCAAGCCTGAGCTACTTACGA
Source organism: Bacteroides sp. (assembly GCA_051878755.1). Lineage (GTDB taxonomy): Bacteria > Bacteroidota > Bacteroidia > Bacteroidales > Bacteroidaceae > Bacteroides. Next base: position 3,361 of record JBJEKS010000004.1, read on the forward strand.
TGACCGGATTCTTCAATTTCAGTCCTGCAAAGGTTGTTTGTAATGTTGCCATAGTGGTATATGATTTAGTATGTTAATAATTTCGTTCTCCAAAGATGTAGGTTCCCACGCGGATGAGCGTACTGCCTGCAGCAATGGCTTGCGGATAGTCGTGCGTCATGCCCATGGAGAGCTCGCGGAAGTGCTCATCGGCAGCAAACCAGCCATCTTTCACCTCGCGGAAGAAGGCGGCAAGCGAGCGGAACTCCTCCTCCACCTGCTGCATGTCATCGGTATTGGTGGCCATGCCCATCAAGCCGCAGAGGCGCACATGCTGCAGCTGGCGCCACTCACCCGCCTGTAGCATCTCGCGGCACTCGTCGAAGCTGAAGCCAAACTTGGTCTCCTCACGGGCGATGTGCATCTGCAGCAGGCAACCCACGCTGCGCCCCACCCGCTCGGCTTGCTTATCGACCTCAGCCAGGAGGCGGAAGGAGTCGATGCCATGAATCAGCGTCACGTAGGGCACGATGTACTTCACCTTGTTCGTCTGCAGATGGCCGATGAAGTGCCACTCGATATCCTTGGGCAACTGCTCATGCTTGGCTTGCAACTCCTGCACACGGCTCTCGCCAAAGATGCGCTGGCCAGCAGCGTAAGCCTCCTCGATGGCCTCCGCAGGGTGAAACTTCGAGACAGCCACGAGGCGTACGCCTCCGGGCAGCTCGCTGGTCAAGGAATGGATGCGTTCAGCAATCATCGGCTTACTTCTCCTCCTTCTGCAGTTCGCCTTCGGCATGGAAGGGATAGACATCCATGATGGGTGTCTCGCTCACCATAGCAATCTGATAGTCAGCCATGGTACCCTTCATCCCCTCATCAAGTTTCTTCACCGCATCGCGCAGGTCGGCAGCTTGCACCAGCACCTGCGTGGAGGTCTTCTTCTCCGCCCCACTCTTCTCGTCGAGCATAATGAAGACCAGTTTGCACTTGAACCACTTGTCGGCAGCCTCCTCCTCCGAGGGGAAGAGTTCGCTGTAGTTGGCGCGCTTGATGTCGCTCACCGTAAACTCGCCCGTCACGAAGGGAGAAATCTCCTCGATGATGCGTGCCTCAGCTTCGGTAAAGCTCAAGGCATCCACCAGGTAAGGCTCGTTGACCTTCTTCACCATGCCGTTCTCCATCGTCTTCTCGTAACGGATTTTACATTCAAACCAAGTATGCATTGCCATAATCTATTCTATATATAAATAAGGTATAATACTCATCCAGGGCCTACGCCCCGGAAGTTCATAAAACATACGGCAAAGATAGTGCAAGCTGAGCGAAATACAAAAGAAAAAATCATTTTTCTTTTAATTTCCGAAGCGAGGCCTATCTTATCAAAAGAGTGAACATAAGTCCAACGAACTAACATGATAGCAAGAACGTGTTAAGCAAAACGCCATTTCCTTAACACGTCGGAGGAGACATGTTAAGTAACTCTGCGTTTTACCAACATAACTGGTTCTTCTTCAACTTAGTTGAAAGCCTGCCACTACAGACGATGATATACTAAAAATACTTCAACGAAATTGACGAAGACCCACATGACTTATCCTGTCTGAACAGATTACACCTTATATAAATAGATACGCCAAAGGCTAGAAAGCTAATTCCCAACCTTTGGCGTATCGATATTAATATAAGGTCAAATTACTCTTCGCTGAGCAGGATTTCGAGAATCTGACAAGCGGAGTTGGCCACGTTGGTGCCGGGGCCGAAGATGGCCGCTACACCAGCCTTGTAGAGGAAGTCGTAGTCCTGTGCAGGAATCACACCACCGGCAATCACGATGATGTCCTCACGACCCAGCTTCTTCAGCTCGTCGATAATCTGCGGAATCAGCGTCTTGTGACCGGCAGCCAGCGACGAAACGCCCACTACATGCACGTCGTTCTCCACCGCCTCGCGGGCA
>JBJEKS010000005.1:0-3406 GCA_051878755.1 Bacteroides sp.
AGTCTCCTTTATGCATGGCAATCCCCAACAAAGAACCGGCTGTAATGATATGATACTGTGGGGCCTTCTCATAGAAATACTTCAGCGAAGTGACACCACGCGGAGCGGCCTGTATCTCATCGAATATAATCAAAGTCTCTTCGTCAACATCTACCTGAAAACGAAGGCTGAGGGCCGTAAGAATACGTGTGATGTCAAAATCGGGTTCAAAAAGATGCTGAAGCATCTCCTCATCCTCGAAATTGACATAAACCCACTTGACGTAAGCTTGACGTGCAAACTCCATCATCAGCCAGGTCTTCCCAACCTGACGGGCACCACGGATAATCAATGGCTTGCGGTTAGCACGCCTTTTCCACTCGAACAGTTGTTGTATGGTCTCTCTTTTCATGACTTGCTACTTCTTGATTGTGTTGCAAAGATAGTGAAGAAGAATCCATAAATCAACACTTTCGTCCTTAAAAATGTAGAAATCCCCACTTTTACGTCCTTAAAAGTGGGGAAATTTCCATTTTTTCGTCCTTAAAAATGTAAGACGCCTTGTGTTACAACATCAATTCATTGACTATCTTGCCGTCGTAGAGGCGGATGATGCGGTCGGCGTAGGTGGCATCGTGCTGCGAGTGGGTCACCATGATGATGGTGGTGCCTTCGCGATGAAGCTCGCTGAGAAGGTCCATCACCTCCTTGCCGTTCTTGGAGTCGAGGTTGCCCGTGGGCTCGTCGGCCAGGATGATCTTGGGATTAGGCAGCACCGCACGGGCAATGGCCACACGCTGCTGCTGACCGCCGGAGAGCTGGCTGGGGAAGTGACGGTAGCGGTGCGTGATGGCCATGCGGCGCATCACCGCCTCTACCCGCTCCTTGCGCTCCTTGGCCGAGAGGCCCATGTAGAGCAGCGGCAGCTCGATGTTCTCATAGACGTTAAGCTCGTCGATGAGGTTGAAGCTCTGAAAGACGAAGCCGATTACTCCCTTGCGGAGGTCGGTGCGTTCGTTCTCCTTGAGGGTGCTCACCTCCTTCCCATCCAGGTAGTAGGAGCCTTCGGTGGGGTTGTCGAGCAGGCCCAGGATGTTGAGCAAGGTGGATTTGCCACAGCCCGAGGGACCCATGATGGCCACAAATTCACCCTCCTTCACTTCGAGGCTCACCTCGCGCAAGGCCCAGGTCTCCACCTCTTCCGTACGGAATACTTTCTTGATATTTTCCAGTCGTATCATAATCTTATCATTTGATTTTCGTTAGTAAAAAGCTATTCTTTGGCAATAATCTCTGAGGGGTTGGCGCGCATGATGCTGCGGACGTTGCTGAGCACGATGGCGGCTATCATCGCGATGACCAGGAGCGCACCGCCGATGCAGGCCCATAGCGGTGTCTCGCCTGTGGCATCATCCAGACCACCTTCCGGGGAGAAGATGATGTGGTGGAAGATGACGGTCACGGGCATGGCGATGAGGAGCGAGAGCACGATGAGCAGCAGATAGACACGGCCAAAAAGGCGGTAGATGTCACGGCTCTTGGCTCCGTTGATCTTGCGGATGGCCATCTCCTTGCGACGCGAACGGGTGTCAAGGGCGATGGTACTGTAGATGCCCATGGCGCAGATGAGGATGCTGATGGCACACAATATCCATACGGCGATGCAGCCGCTCTCCAGCATCAGCACCTCGGTGTGGGCTTCGTGGAAATTCTGCACCATGTGCGGCACGTGGTCGGGCTCCAGTTGGTCGATGACAGCCGTGACCTCACGCAGGAGCGACTGATACTGACCTGCCTTGGGAATGAGCAGGAACTCATCGGGTGAGAAAATCTCGGGATGCACCAACAGAGAGGCCCGTGCATGCTCGTAGGGCACGGAGGGTATCGTACCCAGGATGGGCAGCGTATGCAGTGTAGAGCTCCACTTCAGGGTGAGCGTATTGTTGGCAGCCAGCTCCACGGAGCGCAGTTGGCTATAGAGGCTGTCGTTGAGCAATATACCTTCTACGGGACCGGAAGGCTTCTTAAACCACCGCACAGGCAGGTGATAGTACTCCAGCAGCGTGGTGTCCGTAGCGCAGAAGAAGTGCTGATAGGGACCAAAGAATACCTTTTTGGCCTCGGGTGTCTCCTCGATGTCGCTGACGTTGAGGTAGGTAGCATCGTGATTCACTATTTTATCCAGACTTGGCAAATGGGGAATCTCCTCCATCAAGCGTTTGGCATCCTTGGCATCACCAGCCCGCAGTAGCAGGCTGTTCTTATAGGTATCCAGATGGTCGGAAAGATGGATGGACTCCATCATCTTCACCTCCCAGCGAGCCACACAGAAGGTGCCGCATACGAAGACCATGGCAATGATGATCTGCAGCCCCAGCATGACGTTGCGGAAGAGGTGGGTACGGCTCCGGCGCATCGTAGCGGCCAATCCCTGTGTAGCTTTGCAGATTTTGCGGAGTACCGAACAGATGATCAGGGAGCAGAGCACGAGCACTCCTCCACCGATGCAGAGGCTGTAAGATATCAGGTGCTGAACGGAAAATTCTCCAGATTCTACAAGCTTGGGGAGCCGTGAGTAGATGAAGCGCTCCACCCAGTCGCCCATCAGCATGGCCATCATCACCGCCACGGCTACCACTAGGGCCACCTCGGTGAAGAGCAGAGCAAACAGCTGCATCTGCTTGGCGCCATGGGTGATACGGAGCGACAGCTCACGCCGGCGCATCCAGAAGAGCTGCACCTCCATGCGCAGGAAGCCGATGAAGGCAGCCAGCAGGATAAGCGAACCGACCAGATAGGCCAGCGAATTGATGAACACAATCTGCGTGAGATGCAGTCCCTCCTCTATCCTCTTCACCTTGACCTCCAGGCCAAAAGGCTCCAGCCGCTTGTCCATCTCCTGCTTGAGCTGCTGCGGGGTGAAGCCCTTCTTCAGCACCACATCAATGCTGATGGCATAGGTGATCTGCCCCTCACTCTGGGCATCACAGAGGTCACCCTCTATATCGCCAAGGCAGTAGTAGATAGCCCTGTTGTTGAGCGGGCTCTCAAAGGTGGAGAGGTCCTCATAGACATCGACGATAGTGAGCGGCAGGGGGTGCATGGTGGCGGTCTCACGCCAGACGGCACCCACAGGATTGGCCTCGCCAAACACCACCGAGGCCATGTGGCGGCTGATGACGGCTTCGCCAGTCTCCAGCCGCTTGATAGGCTGCCCCGTGAGGGCCGAACGGAATCCGATGAGCTTCATGTAGTCGGGGTCCATGAGCGTGTAGAAGAGCAGATACCTGCGTGAGGTGGAGTCGCACAGGTGCCAATCCATCAGGTCGCCATATATCACCCCATTGGGGATGGCCAGCTGCTCCGCACACGGCAATCCGCCGTCGCGCTTGAGGGCACGGAGGATATCGGGGGTGACGGGCACATC
>JBJEKS010000005.1:3506-5292 GCA_051878755.1 Bacteroides sp.
GGTCTGAAGCTTGTACTTGAAGAGGTTGCGCAGGGCAACCTTGAGATTGTGGAAAATCATGCTTATATCACTATTGTATTATTTGACATCCATTTTTTATCTTTCTCGCAACAAAGATAAGAGTAAATAGTGATATGACCACACATTTTGGAGGCTTTGGAGGCAGATTGTATGATAATCATACACCTTTGTGTGTAGAAATCATACACTCACCTCAACGGAAGTCCTGGCGGCTGCGGCCACGGAGGATGACGTAGAGGATGACGGGGGCACCGATGAGGGGGGTGATGGCATTGAGGGGGATGATGCCTCGCTCGCCGGGGAGGATGCAGAGGAGGTTGCAGAGCAGAGCAATGAGGCCACCCATCAGCAGGGTGGCAGGAAGGAGGCTGCGGTGGTTGGCGGTGCCGATGAGCAGACGGGCGATGTGAGGCACGGCCAAGCCAATGAACGACACGGGACCGCAATAGGCAGTGGTGACTGCCGTGAGCAGACCTGTGACGAGCAGCAGGGCGTAGCGCACGCGACGGAGGTTGATGCCCAGGTTTTCAGCATAACGGTCGCCAAGCAGCAGGGCGTTGAGCGGCTTGACCAGCAGCAGGGCACAGAGCAAGCCCACAGCCGTGACGATGGCAAAGGCTGGCAACTGACGGAGGGAGACTCCCCCAAAATGTCCCATGCCCCACACCATATACGACTGCACCCCCTCGGCTGTGGCGAAGAAGTTGAGCAGCGAGATGGCGGAGGAGGTGACATAGCCAATCATGATGCCGGCGATGAGCAGCAGCACGTTGCTCCGCACCAGCGTGGAGAGGAAGAGGATGAGGGCCATGACGCTCATCGAACCGATGAAGGCCCCGGCCAGGATGGAGGCAAAGCTACCCCACTGGAAGACGGAGGCCGTGAGGCTGCTGCCGCAGAGCATCACCAGGGCCACGCCGAGCGAAGCACCGGAGTTGATGCCGAGGATGGAGGGACCGGCCAACGGATTGCGGAAAGCGGTCTGCAGAAGCAAGCCACAGACAGCCAACGCACTGCCACACAGCCATGCGGTAAGGGCCGACGGCAGTCGCGACTCCCAGACGATGAAGCTCCACGAAGGATGAGTACCCGTCCCCCCACAGAGTATTCTTACCACCTCGGATGCCGGTATCGTGACGGACCCGAAGAGGAGATTGGCTGCCAGGAGCAGCACCGTGAGGGGGAGTAGATACTTCTTCATGTTACTGTTTCAGCCTGCAAAAGTAATGCAATCCTTCGGATTCTGCAATAGGTGCTGCTGCATTCCCTGCCAGTTCAGGATGGACAATGTGCAGCAAGTCGGAGAGCAGGAGGTCGGGATGGAAAGGGGTCTCTTCATAGAAAGGCACAAGGCCCGTGTGGCAGGTGTAAATCTGACGCTCGCGGAAGGGACGGAGAGCGGCATAGCCGGCATAGTCGGCCTCCAGGCTAGTATAGGTCATCTCGTAGGGGCGATTGTACTTGAAGAGCCAGTAGTCGGCCTCCGAAGCACGTGAGAAGACGGTCTCAAACGAAAGTGGCACAGAGCCACTGTGGGTATCTTCAGCAAAGGCATAACGAGCGCCTGCATCACGACAGAGGATGCCCGTGGTGCTCTGCCCTCCAGGCACATACCATGCGGAGCTACTCTTGAGCTCCATCAGCACAAGCGGACGACTGGTGGTGGCAGTTGCCTGGGCCTTGAGGGCCAGGTAACGCTCCTCCACGGCAGCAAAGAGGGAGTCGGCCTGACGGGCACAGCCGTAGAGGCGACCGTAGAAGCGCA
>JBJEKS010000006.1:0-5283 GCA_051878755.1 Bacteroides sp.
GGCATTTCATCTCCAGAATGGATAGAGGAGCTGAATATGACATAGATGAATTTACATTTATTGTAAGTAACCGATGGGTTGTAATTCAGCTCGATAACACCTTCCTTGTATGAACTTTGAGTATCAGACGATTCCATGTGACCTTGGGCAATAATTTGCTTGTTCTCATCCCATAATTCGATATGTGCACTCCAAGTGTCGGTAGTATATGGAGCATACTTGTACCAAAAATGCATGGCTGTGGGTCTGACGCTGAAATCTCTTCCGTCGGTTTTTGTATAATCATCATTAGAGGTGCTGCCAGTTTTGGCACTAAATGTGCCTGTAAACAATATCCCAGGTACTTTATTAGCGGTACGGACATTGAATTTCCCAAAAACTACAGTGTTCTCCAATCCGGAAGCTGTATTTCGGAGTTCTGCAGCTCGATTTCCATGGTGAGCATAGCTTGCAGGGACTGAGGATACTGCCAAAAAACTGTTATACGGATAGGCAAAGGTGCTTTGACGATATCGCGTAGTAAATTCATTATTGGTACTCCAATACGACTCCCCTCCTTGTGCCCAAGGATAGAAGGTCATTAGTTTAGGACTACCGTTTGAATTATAAGTTTCACCATACCAATCTTCCATATCAGAATTTGGCATTTGTGCAGGAGCTTCCAATACCGCAGTGGCCGTTGAAGAGGGTACAGCATGGCGGTATAAGGCTCTGACAGTGTAGCTCTTGCTACTGAGAGCATCACCGCTTTGCGAGAACTGTTGCAACCGTCCTTTTACGCTCTGCCTGTCTGTACATTCTATCCATGAACTCCCATCATAATATTGGTATATGAGGTCGCTTTTCAACTTCTCTATATTGGCTTTGCTGCCTTCTTCTAATACAATTTCCTCAATGGTGAATTCTCTTGACCAAGATTTCCTTTCGTCAACAGTTACCGCAAAGTTGGGAGCATTACAGATAATCGTAAAGGTTCGATTGCTATTTGTATCTTCGCTGCTCCATCTGTCATTTGCTTTTACGTCAATCTCGATGCTGTTAGAGGTAGTAATACCATCATTAGTCTGTATTTGCTCAATTAGTGGACTTACATTAATTACACATTCATTATCACCAAGGGAGGGTAATGATAATCCCAAAGTCTCTGCAAGCAGACTCTTATCTTGTTCGTTACTGAGCAAATAGCTTCCATTATATTGGCTTAAATGGCTATCCTCAAATGAAAGAGTCAGTTTAACATCTTCCAAAGGCCTTGATATGGTAGCTCCCAAAGTGGCATTGCAGTTTTGGGTTTCTTCCATGCTCAATTGATTATTTGTGAATCCTGTAGCGGTTACTTTAGGTTTAGGTAACCATTTTACGGGAAGTGTTTGATTGATGCTGACTGTCTCTATTTCAACTTTCTCAATTTGGCAAGCTATGCCGGAGGTTGGTCCTGCAGACGAAAGGGTGATGATGGTATGTGTGCCAGCATCAAACGTCAAGTTTTTATCATTCAAGACGGTTGAAACAACTCTTCCTGCATCTTTAAAGAAACCGTAAAAAGAAATAGACACGGGAGCATTAGCAGGAAAGTAGGCACTCTGGTTGGTGTTCGTGGGGGTGATTTCGAGGGTGGAATCACCATGCTTTATCGCGACACCGTAGCTGCTGTAGAGCTGACTGAAGAGCTCGGGGTTGCGGAAACGTACGGAGAGCAAGGCGTTAGCTACGCGGCAGGGAATGGTGACCGGCGTATAGCGACTTTCGGTGACGGTGGCTTCGGCACTTCCTTCGTAGTAGGGAGAGTCCCAGGCCAGGGTGGGGTTGCTGCCATAACGAGCTGTGAGGGTGTAGCTGCCAGCACCGGCGGGGATGGGTTCGCTGGTGAAGGTGCCGTCATAGAGAGGCTGCGTACTGCCTTCGGGCAGGATGGTCAACCGAAAGTTCTCGGCCACGGGTTTCTCTAGCTCAGAGGGCACTGCGCGCGTGTGGGCCGACTCATCAGTCTGTATGGAGAGGTCGGAGAGAGAGAGCAGGAAGCCACTGCCGGTGGTGGGGAGACCATCGGTTCCGCTTTCCTGCGTGCATGCCGTCAAGAGGCAGAGGCAGCAGAGCCAAGTGAAGCATCCTCGTTTACTCATAGACCAATTCAAAATTATCCACCCACATCTTGGTACCTACGCCGCCGGTGAAGTAGTCGCCGTACTTGCTGGCACTGGCCACTACGATGATGTAGCGCGGGGTGCGCGTCAAGGAGCGGTAGTCGTAGGTAATCTCGGCAGTGGTCCAGTTATCTACAGTCTTGCCCACCATCATCTCGCCAAAGGCTATCATGTTGGGGTCCTTGCGGTCGAGCAGCTTGCGCTCACTGGGACGGGTACGGATTTCCACTGGCTCATCCCAGTCGCCCAGGGCGGTATAGACATGGCAGGTGTCCATGCGTCCCTTCAGGTACTCCAGTGACTCTTCGCCCACCTTGTCGATGACGACCGGTGCGCACTTGTAGCTGAAGCGCAACTTCGTGGGGAAGCTGCTGAACTCGCGACCAAAGTTGAGCACACCGTTGGTGCCCACTGTCTTGACGTAGGTGCCGGTGAAGATGTTGCCTGCGGCAAACTTCAGCACAATCCATTTCGACTCCAGGAGGGCGGCCTGACCGGAGCCAGTGGCCGTGTCGTCAGTCGGCACGGAGTTGCTGTTGCCCACGGTGGTGGCTCCCTTGTTGCCCGTGTCCCAATAGGAGGTGCCGCCTTGTGCCCAGGGGTTCCAGAGCTTGTCCACGGCGTGCCAGTTGTCTAGGCTGCCATCAGTCAGCTGGGTAGCAGGAGCCGTGGTGAATTGCTGCTCTTCTCCGGCCACACCGCCGATGCTGACGCGATAGACGTAGGTGGTGGCGGGCTTGAGTCCGCTCAACGTGGCGCTGAACGAGGTGCCTGCCGTCGTAATGGCCGAGGGGGAGAGGACCAGCCACTGGCTGCTGTTCTGCGTGCGGTAGTCGATGCTCACGCTCTTGCCGCTCTGCACCGAGCCGTTGAGCAGGGCCTGTGTGGCACGGGCAAAGGCCGAGGCGCTACCACCCTGTTCCTCCTCCTTGGCATAGACATAGACGGTCCAGCGGTAGCTCACCTCCTCCCAGCCGTTCTGTACAAAGAAGGTGGCGGGCTCGCTGAAGTCGTAGGTGGGGCTTGTGGTGGGGTCGGGCACCACCGTCCCGTGCGGACCTCCCAGGTCAAAGGTGCTCACGGCAATCTGGTTGAGTGGCTGCTTGCTGCTCACATAGACCACGGCCACGCGGTTGTCGGGGTCGATGACTGCATTGCCAATCTGGTTCTCCATCACGATGTTGCGTTTCACGATGCGCTGCACGCGGAGGGTCCAGTCGTAGTCCTGGTAGGTGCTGAGCGTGAAGCGTACGTCGCGCGAGCAGTTGATGCGCGTGTCGGCCGAGATGGCCAGCTGGTCGAGGTTCTCCCAACCGGTGGTGGGGAACTTGGCGGGGTTGTAGCAGAAGGCGGAGTCAATCTGTATGGTGGCTCCGTTGCTCACGCTCAGTCGCTTGATGCGTGCCTTAGTCAGGTCAACCGTATCATCCACGTAGAGCTGCACCGTGCGACTCTCCTTGTTGATAGTGGCTTGGGTAGAGCTGTTGCCCTCAGCATCACATTGCCCCTCCATCTCGATGGCCGTCACGCTGCCATCCACGATGGGATAGGGGATATCGTTCTCGATGGCGCAACTGGTCAGCAGGCCGAAGCCTGTCAGCAGACCGATGCAAATCTTCATATAGTTGTCAATCTTCATCATAGGCAGGAGCAGGGGTTAGAGGTAGAACGTCATACCAATGTTGATGGAGAAGAGGTTCACTTTGAAGCTACCTCCCGAGTTGCGTCGGCGGCCGCTCTCTATCTGATTGGTCTTCTGGTTAGTCCAGTTGAAGTTGTAACCCATCACGCCGAGTGACACCTCCACGGCCGACCAGTTGGTGATAAAGGCGGTCATGCCCGGGGCAATACCGATTCCAAAGCTGTGTTTGGTCTCGTAGGTACCATCGTATTCCGTGCCCGAGCCAGTGGAGTTCTTGCCTTCACTGTAGCCGTAGGTGAGGCGCACCTCGTTGAAGAGGCCGAAAATCTTACTCTTGCCGATAGGCATACAGGTGCGCAGGAAACCCGATACCTCGTACTTATGCTCCAGCCAGTAGAGGTTGTCGAGGCTGATGTTGAAGTCCTCGCCCAGGTTGAGCTCGAAGTTGTCCATATCGAGGTAGGTGCGGTTGTAGGTGAAGCGCATACCGGCGGCCATGTTGTCGCGGAAGAAGTAGCCCACATAGGGGCTGAGGCTGAAGGTGTAGCCCAATCCCTCCACGTCCTTAATCACCAGGAAGTTGAGGTTGTGCTCATCGTGCTCTTGGTAGGAAGCAGTACCTCCGGCCATGTAGGTGCCTTTGGGGATAAAGACGGTCTTCATCACTTCGCGGTCGATGCGTTGCGGCCTGACCACGTTACGTCTTTTCTTTGTTTTTGCCTTCTTGGGTTTATAGATGGCCATCTTGTGGACGTGTCCCAGGGAGTCCACGATAAGCACCGTATCGGGCGGTGCCACCGGCTGCCATTCAGCAGCCCGCAGCGCCCCCGATACCAGGAGACCTATCGTCAGTAATACCCATCCAAGGGGTTGAGTTATCTTCATGCTGTTTCTGTTAGTTCTGAATATATTTTGTATCGACCTTAGGTTCACCGTAAATCAGGTCAAATTCATCCAAGAGGAGTACACTGCTCGTACTACCGGTGAAGTAGTCACCGTATTTGCTCGATGAGCAAACGATGAGGATATACTTCGGCTTACGCGTCAAGTCACGGTAGAGTATATCGATGGTGAAGGGCTGGTAGCTATCCATGGCCGTAGCGGGTGAAACGAGGCTCTTGTCCAGTTCACCGTAGGCAATGATGTAGTCAGCCTTGAAATCGACAAACTGACTTTTACCCGTGTTCACCGCGAAGGGTGCCTCCCAGTCGGTCAGCGCGATATAAATCGAGCAAGAGTCTGGCGTATTTTTTGGAACGTAATCCAGCTTGCTGTGGGTTACACTACCTGGGGCATATTTAAAGTAGCCTGTCAGTTGCGATGGGCGTTCGGTAAAGGGACGACCGAAGTCCAATTCTGCTCCCAGTGGGCTTAGAGATGCCTTCCCGAAGTCTCCTGTAAACAGGCTACCTGCAGCAAACTGTCCAGCAGCTGTAGTAGAACCCAATCGTGCGGCTTTTCCTTTGACCACATCAGTTCCTTCAGGTTTAGTGGGGT
>JBJEKS010000007.1:0-5269 GCA_051878755.1 Bacteroides sp.
CTGCATAATGCACGTCAAAATGTTCATACCGTGCCACTTCCTGCCGAATGGCATGAAGTGTCGTCTGAAGCAGCGCCATGTCGTAATAGTAACAGGGTGTCTGCAACTTGCTTAGTTGTTCAGTTGTTGGAAATGTAATTGTGTCCATGTATATGATTTATGAAAAAAGTTCATCGCTAAGTGCTTGCAAAGCACGCTTTTTATCCTCTTGACGCACCAGGAAAGAGATATTATAGTTACTGCCGCCAAAAGAGATCATGCGTACCGGTATCTCTCGCATAGCATCAAGAGCCTTGGCCTCGAAACCTACGTTTTCCCAATCAAGGTCTCCCACTACACAAATGATACACATGTTGCTATCCACCGTAACGGTACCAAACTTACGCAATTCATCCAGAATCTCCGCCAGATGGCTGGTATTGTCAATCGTAACAGACACCCCCACTTCTGAGGTGCAAATCATGTCGATTGAGGTATGGAAGCTCTCAAAGATTTCAAATACCTTGCGCAAGAAGCCATAAGCCAGCAGCATACGTCCCGACTTGATTTTGATTGCCGTGATGTTGTCCTTTGCTGCCACCGCCTTAATCTTGTGAAGTTCCGTTTCGTTGGAGATGAGTGTACCAGGAGCCTTGGGGTCCATCGTATTAAGCAAGCGTACAGGGATGTGTGCAAACTTGGCCGGCTGAATACAGGTTGGGTGCAGAATCTTGGCACCGAAATAGGCCAACTCTGCAGCCTCCTCAAAGTGAAGGTTACGCACAGGAGCCGTATGTTCCACGTAGCGTGGGTCGTTGTTGTGCATACCGTCGATATCGGTCCAGATTTGAATTTCATCAGCCTTGATGGCTGCACCAATCAGCGAAGCAGTGTAATCACTACCACCACGCTGCAGATTGTCAATCTCACCATAAGCATTACGACAGATAAAGCCCTGAGTGATATAAATCTCAGCATCGGGCTGCTGTTCCAACTGCTCGTGCAGTTTTTCACGGATATAGGCCACATCGGGCTCAGCATTTTTGTCGGTACGCATGTATTCCAAGGCAGGCAGCATAACGGAATTAACCCCTTTTTCCTGAAGGTAAAGATTAACCATTCCCGTAGAAATCAGCTCACCCTCAGCAAGCACGGCCTTCTCATCAAAGAGCGTAAAGATTTCCTTGGTATGCGCACGCAGCTCTTCAAAATGAAACCGGATCAGCTCCAGTCCCTTCTGCTTGTATTCATCAGTAGCGTAAAGCTCATCAATATGACGACGGTATTTGCTTTCCAGCCTGTTGATGATGTCATTAGCCCCTTCCGCATTCTTGCGATAGAGGTATTCCGAGATTTCCACCAGGGTATTGGTTGTCCCCGACATGGCCGAAAGGACCACGATTTTTCTTTCCCCATCCATTATCAGCTGGGCTACGTCCTTCATTCGCTGGGCCGAACCCACCGAAGTTCCTCCAAACTTTAAAACTTTCATTCCTTCATTCGGTTTTTATGTTGTTATTCTTATAAGTTACACGTTAATCGACAAATTCATCAGTGACCTCGGTAAGCTGATGATCCTCGCAGCGGAACACACGGCCTGGGAATTCCCTGAGCAGCTGCAGGTTGTGGGTAGTCATCAACACGAGGGACCCTGCAGCACTGATGTCGTGAAGCAGTTGTACGATGTGCCGACCAGTCTCCACATCCAAGTTACCAGTAGGTTCATCGGCCAGGATGATCTGTGGCGAGTTCAGCATAGCTCGAGCTATAACGATACGTTGCTGTTCGCCTCCCGAGAGTTCCGCAGGCATCTTGTACCCCTTATTCTCCATGCCAACCTGGCGAAGTACCTGACCTATACGTTCCTCTATCTCGGCCTTATTCTTCCAACCGGTAGCCTTGAGTACAAAGGAGAGGTTAGCAGCCACCGTGCGGTCGGTAAGCAACTGGAAGTCCTGAAACACAATACCCAGTCTCCTTCTTAGCTGCGGGATGTGTCGTTGCTTGATGTGCATCAGATCGTAGTCAAGCACACGCGCCTCACCCTGAGCTATGTCCAGTTCGCAGTAGATGGTCTTGAGCAGACTCGTTTTACCCGAGCCTACCTTGCCTATCAGATAGACGAACTCACCCGGCTTGAAGTCCAAATTCACCTCGTCGAGCACACAGAGCTCCTGCTGATAGATAGAGACGTTGCGGTATTGTATCAGTGCTTCTTCCATGTTTCGCTATGTCGTTCTATTAATTCGTTGGCCAGGTCTTCGATGCTTAACCCCTTGCTTGTCAACAGCACAATAAGGTGGTAGAGCAGGTCGGCTCCCTCATAGATGAGCCGTTCGTTACTGCCATTGCAAGCCTCAATGATGGTCTCTACAGCCTCTTCACCCACCTTTTGCGCCATCTTATTGATGCCGCTCTGGAAAAGCGAGGTGGTGTAAGAGCCTTCAGGCATCTCACTATGACGGCGGGAAATGAACTGCTGCAACTCCTTGAGGAACATCACAGGCTGACGGTTCTCTTCGCCCCAGCAGGTATCGGTACCCGTATGACATACAGGCCCCACAGGGTGAACATAAATCAGCAGCGTATCATCATCGCAGTCAGACTTGATTTCCACCACGTTCAAAAAGTTTCCACTCTCTTCACCTTTTGTCCAAAGGCGTTGTTTTGTACGGCTATAGAAAGTCACCTTGCCGGTTGCCACGGTCTTCTCGTAGGCTTCACGGTTCATGAAGCCCAGCATGAGCACCTTCTGCGTAACGGCATCCTGTATGATTGCGGGCACCAACCCATTCATCTTTTCAAAGTCCATATTGTTATTAGTTACAAGTTACAAGCTACAAGCTACGGGTTACATTATTCTCATCGGTATTCCGTGGGCGCAAAGATACGATTTTAATTCGGGAATTTGTATTTCTCCGAAGTGAAAAACACTGGCAGCCAGTGCAGCATCTGCTTTTCCCTGGGTAAAAACGTCCAAGAAGTGCTCTTTTGCCCCGGCTCCCCCCGATGCGATGACCGGGATAGCACATGCCGTGGCCAGTCTAGCCAGGGCTTCATTGGCAAATCCTGTCTTCACGCCATCATGATTCATGCTAGTAAACAGTATCTCACCGGCTCCACGTTCCTGCGCTTCGTGCGCCCAGCCGAAGAGCTCCTTATCCACAGGTACCCGACCTCCATTGAGGAAACACTGCCAAACTCCCTTTTCATCGCAGCGGGCGTCAATAGCTACCACACAGACCTGCGACCCGAAGTGAGCCGCTATCTCGTCAATCAGTTCAGGCCGTTTGATGGCTGATGAGTTGATCGATATTTTATCTGCTCCGGCATGGAGCAGGCGATCTACATCCGAGAGTTCGTGAATACCCCCACCCACGGTGAAGGGGATGCTGATGTTGGCCGCTATGCGCTTCACCAGCTCAGTAAAGGTCTTGCGTCCCTCAAAGCTGGCAGTAATGTCCAGGAACACCAGTTCATCAGCTCCCTGCTCGCTGTAAACACGAGCGAGTTCCACGGGGTCACCCGCATGACGCAGGTTGACAAAGTTGGTTCCCTTCACGGTCTGTCCGTCCTTGATATCCAGACAAGGTATGATTCGTTTTGCTAACACGTTGATAAATTCTGCTTATTGAATAATGAATTGTTCTATCTCTTTGAGGGTGATGCGCCCTTCGTAAAGTGCCTTTCCGAAAATGACGGCAGGCACTCCTGCTTCGTGCAAAACCCGGATATCATCCATACCGCTCACCCCACCGCTAGCCACAAGCTGCAAATCTGGATGTTGGGTCAGTATCTCGCGGTAAAGCGCCACAGAAGGCCCCTGCAGCATACCGTCACAACTGATATCGGTACAAATCACCTGCTTGATACCCCGCTCCACGTACTCCTGAAGGAAGGGCATCAGTGGCCGTGCCGTTTCCTCCTTCCAACCGTTGACAGCAATCCGGCGGTTCTTCACGTCAGCTCCGAGAATGATTTTCTCTGGGCCGAAACGTTCAACCCAACCCAGAAAGCGCAGGGGATTGGTCACGGCGATGCTACCGCCAGTCACCATCTGCGCCCCATTCTCAAAAGCTATCTCCAAATCCTCATCACTCTTCACCCCGCCGCCAAAATCTATGGTCAAACCGGTACGCGTAGCTATGGCATGGAGCGTATGGTAGTTCACGATGTGATGCGAAGCCGCTCCGTCCAAATCAACCACGTGGAGCCGACGGATGCCATGAGCCTCCAGCTGTAGAGCCACCTCCACAGGGTCCTCGCTATAGACCTTCTTTTTCTCGTAGTCTCCTTGCGACAATCGCACGCACTTGCCATCTATGATATCGATGGCGGGAATCAGTTGTATCATCGTTCGCTATATATATAATAAGGTATCATCAAGGAAATTTTGCAAGATACGCTCACCTACAGTGCCGCTCTTCTCGGGATGGAACTGCGTGGCGAAAAAATTATCCTGTCGTAGTGCCGCGCTGAAAGGATGGATATAATGCGTAACAGCCGCGGTAGCCTCACAGACCGGCACATAGTAGCTATGGACAAAATAGACATATTTCCCATCGTCAAAACCTTTGAAGAGGGATGTCTTGGTCTGCTCCAGGGTGTTCCATCCCATGTGAGGCACTTTCTCATGCGCACTTGCGGAAGGGATGAAGCGCTTCACAGGAACATGAAAGATGTCAAGGCAATCTACGTCACCCTCCTCACTGTGGCTGCACATCAGTTGCATGCCCAGGCAGATGCCGAGCACCGGTTGCCGAAGGCTCTTGATAAGCGCATCGAGACCATGTTGCTGCAGGTAATTCATCGTATAGGCTGCCTCGCCCACCCCTGGAAAGATGACACGGTCAGCCTTACGAATCAATTCCGGATTGGCAGTAAGCACAGGCTCTACGCCCAATCTCCTCAGTGCATACTCCACACTGCAGACATTTCCGGCATTATACTGAATAAGGACTACGTTCATATCGTCAAATTAAACATTCATTTCTCAACTTAAAACAGCTATTTGAGCCTGCAAAAATAACGATTTATTGCCAAACAGCCTAATTTTTGAGCAAAATTTTAGAGTCAGAAGCTACAAGTTACCATTCAGGCGTTTCAAATCATGCACAAGAAGGGATTTTCATCTCTTAAAATTTGAAAAATATCGCAGAAATGCTTGTGAATATAAAAATAATACGTACCTTTGCACCCGCAAACGAGAAAGTTTGCGACAAGTTCTTTAAAAAAGGTGCGTTAGTTCAGTTGGTTAGAATACATGCCTGTCACGCATGGGGTCACGGGT
>JBJEKS010000008.1:0-5230 GCA_051878755.1 Bacteroides sp.
TCCAAGCCTTGAAGGACTTTGATAAGGTCATCGAGATGGATCGCTACGACCCCGATGGCTGGTCGGCCCGTGCTGTCGTACGACTGCAGCAGGGAGAGTACAAGCTGGCTGAAGAGGACCTGAATCAATCCATCTATTTAAGTGTACGCAATGCCGGCAACTACATCAACCGTGCCTTGGCCCGCTATCACCAGAACAACCTGCGTGGTGCGATGAGCGACTATGACCTGGCGTTGGACATCGACCCGAACAACTTCCTCGGTCACTACAACCGTGGTCTGCTGCGTGCGCAGGTGGGTGACGACAACCGGGCCATTGAGGACTTCGATTTCGTGCTCGACATGGAGCCAGATAACATGATGGCCACCTACAACCGTGCCCTGCTGCGTGAGCAGACCGGTGACCTGCGGGGGGCCATTGCTGACATCTCACGCGTATTGGAGAAGTATCCCCGGTTTGAGGCCGGTTACTTCCGCCGTGCTGCAATCCGCCGTAGGGTAGGAGACAAGAAGGGAGCAGACGAGGATGAATTCAAGGTGATGAAGATGCAGCTCGACCGACGCAACGGAGTGGCTACGGCTGACAATAAGAACGATGAGAGTCAGACTGATGAGTGGCAGGGCGAGGAGGAGGAAGACGAGGAGTCGAAGACCCGCAAGAAGTCGAACCGCAACATGAACAACTACCGCAAGATTGTGGTGGCTGATGATACGGAGATGAACCAGAAATATACCAGCGACTACCGGGGCCGTGTGCAGGACCGCAACGTGCTGGTCAAGCTGGAGCCCTTCTTCGCATTGACCTACTACGAAAAAATGAGCGAGGTGAAGAAGAGTGTCCATACCCACCGTATGATTGACGAATTGAACCAGTCGAAACTCTTCCCCCGTCTGCTGAAGATTACCAATATGGAGGCACCGCTTACCGCTGAGCAAGTGAATATCCACTTTGTGCTGATAGACAGCCATACCTCGGATATCGTGGCGAATGACCAAGACCCGCGCAAACGCTTTATCCGAGGACTCGATTTCTATCTGGTACAGGACTTTGCCAATGCCATCGACGACTATACGCAGGCCATCCTCCTGGATGAGCACTTCTTCCCCGCCTACTTCATGCGGGCCCTGGTGCGTTGCAAGCAGCTGGAGTACCGTAAGGCTGAGGGCGATGGACACGAGGTCTCTGCCGTAGATTACGAAATCGTCAAGAAAGACCTTGACCAGGTGATTCAGCTTGCGCCCGATTTCGTCTATGCCTATTTCAATCGCGGCAACGTGATGGCTTCGCTGAAGGACTATCGAGGAGCGCTAGCTGACTACGACAAGGCCATCGAGTTTTCGCCCGCTTTTGCCGAGGCTTATTACAACCGCGGACTTACCCACATCTATTTGGGTAATAACAAACAGGGAATCAAGGATTTGAGTAAGGCCGGAGAGCTGGGTATCGTGGCGGCATACAACGTCATCAAGCGCTTTACCTTTGTCCGAGAATAACATTTTTTTCAAATAAAGCGGTTAATCCAAAAGAAATCGCTATTTTTGCGTCCTATTATTGAAATTAAATTATTGACTATATGATTAAAATCACTTTTCCCGATGGCTCCGTACGCGAGTACAACGAAGGAGTCACCGGTTTACAGATTGCTGAGAGCATCAGCTCACGCCTGGCTCAGGAAGTGTTGGCTTGCGGCGTGAACGGTGAAACGGTAGAGCTCAATCGCCCCATCAATCAGGATGCAGAGGTGGTGCTCTACAAGTGGGAGGACGAACAGGGTAAGCATGCCTTCTGGCATACCAGTGCCCACCTGCTGGCCGAGGCCCTGCAGGAACTCTATCCGGGCATCCAGTTCGGTATCGGTCCGGCCATCGAGAATGGCTTCTACTACGATGTCGATCCGGGTGAGGCCGTCATCAAGGAGGGCGACCTGCCCATGATTGAGCAGAAGATGGTGGAACTGGCCGCTAAGAAGGAGGCGCTCGTGCGCAGCGACATTGCCAAGGCGGATGCCTTGAAGAAGTTTGGCGAACGCGGCGAGACCTACAAGTGCGAGCTTATCTCTGAGCTGGAAGATGGTCACATCACGACCTATACGCAAGGTGCCTTCACCGACCTCTGCCGTGGCCCGCACCTGCTCACTACAGCTCCCATCAAAGCTATCAAGCTGACCTCCGTGGCCGGTGCCTACTGGCGTGGACGTGAGGACCGCAAGATGATGACCCGTATCTACGGTATCACCTTCCCCAAGAAGAAGATGCTCGACGAATACCTCGTACTGCTCGAAGAGGCCAAGAAGCGCGACCACCGCAAGATTGGTAAAGAGATGGATCTCTTCATGTTCTCCGACACGGTGGGTAAGGGCTTGCCCATGTGGTTGCCCAAGGGCACCTCTGTGCGCCTGCGTCTGCAGGAGTTCCTGCGTCGCATCCAGGCTCGTTACGACTACCAGGAGGTTATCACGCCGCCCATCGGCAACAAGCTGCTCTACATCACCTCGGGCCACTATGCCAAGTATGGTAAGGACTCGTTCCAGCCCATTCATACGCCGGAAGAGGGCGAGGAGTACTTCCTCAAGCCGATGAACTGCCCCCACCACTGCATGATTTTCAAGAACTCTCCCCGTTCGTACAAGGACCTGCCGCTGCGTCTGGCAGAGTTTGGTACGGTATGTCGCTACGAGCAGAGTGGTGAGCTGCACGGACTGACCCGTGTGCGCAGCTTTACGCAGGACGATGCCCACATCTACTGCCGCCCCGACCAGGTGAAGGGTGAATTCCTCCGCGTGATGGATATCATCTCTATCGTCTTCAAGTCGATGGATTTCCAGAACGTAGAGGCACAGATTTCGCTGCGCGACAAGGTGAACCGCGAGAAGTATATCGGTAGCGATGAGAACTGGGAGCGTGCGGAGCAAGCCATCATCGAAGCTTGTGAGGAGAAGGGGCTGAAGGCCAAGATAGAGTATGGCGAGGCCGCTTTCTATGGTCCCAAGCTCGACTTTATGGTGAAGGATGCCATCGGCCGCCGTTGGCAGCTGGGTACCATTCAGGTGGACTACAACCTGCCCGAGCGCTTCCAGCTGGAATATACCGGTGCCGACAACCAGAAGCACCGTCCCGTAATGATTCACCGTGCTCCCTTCGGTTCGATGGAACGTTTCGTCGCCGTGCTCATCGAGCACACCGCAGGTAAGTTCCCCTTGTGGCTCATGCCCGACCAGGTGGCCATCCTGCCCATCAGCGAGAAGTTCAACGACTATGCCCTCGAAGTGAAGAAGCAGCTCAAGCAGCAGGACATCCGCGCCTACGTGGATGAGCGCAACGAGAAGATTGGCCGCAAGATTCGCGACAACGAGATGAAACGCATCCCCTACATGCTGGTAGTGGGTGAAAAAGAGGCCCAAAATGGCGAAGTTTCCATCCGAAAACAGGGTGAAGGCGACCAAGGAAGCATGAAAATTGAAGATTTTGCTAAAAAAATCAGCGAAGAAGTTCAAAATATGATAAATAAGTGGTAACTTTGCGCGCAATTTACGGATTTAGCAGTAATTATTAATCAGAAATAAACAGGAACAAGTAAAGTTACTTAATGAAGAATGACAGCTTAAAAGGGCAACATCGGATCAACGAACAGATCCGTGCCAAAGAAGTTCGCATAGTAGGCGACGAAGTAGAGTCCAAGGTCTATCCGATAGCGCAGGCGCTTCGGTTGGCTGAAGAGCATGAGGCCGACCTGGTCGAAATCTCACCGAATGCACAGCCCCCTGTTTGCAGAATTATTGATTACTCTAAATTTCTGTACCAGCTGAAGAAGCGTCAGAAGGAGCAGAAAGCCAAACAGGTCAAGGTGAACGTGAAGGAAATCCGTTTCGGACCGCAGACTGATGACCACGACTACAACTTCAAGTTGAAGCATGCCATCGGTTTCCTGAGCGACGGCGACAAGGTGAAGGCTTATGTTTTCTTCAAGGGACGCTCCATTCTCTTCAAGGAGCAGGGCGAGGTGCTGTTGCTGCGTTTTGCCAACGACCTTGAGGAGTACGCCAAGGTAGATCAGATGCCGGTGCTTGAGGGTAAGCGGATGACGATTCAGCTCTCTCCAAAGAAGGGCGTGTCGGCCAAGAAGCCCCAACCCCAGCAGGCACAGGCTGCCACTACGGTAGAAGATGATGAGTAACGCCTTTAGGTATAGTGCGTTGCCATATATAATTTAATAATTTAAAAGTAAAACAAGATGCCAAAGATCAAGACGAACTCCGGTGCCAAAAAAAGATTTACTCTTACCGGAACGGGTAAAATCAAGAGAAAGCATGCTTTTCACAGCCACATTCTGACGAAGAAGACGAAAAAGCAGAAGAGAAATTTGTGCTATGCTACGATTGTTGACACCACCAACGTAGCTCAGGTGAAGTCTCTCCTCGCCATGAAGTAAACCGTTAAAAGCAAGCAAAAGACTTATTATTAAAGTTATTAACCGAATGAATAGCTTGAAGACCGATGCCTGGCGCACCGGCGCTACCATTCAAAAACGAAAAAAACTATGCCAAGATCAGTAAATCATGTTGCTTCTAGAGCAAGAAGAAAGAAAATTTTGAAGTTGACCAGAGGTTACTTTGGTGCAAGAAAGAATGTCTGGACCGTTGCCAAGAATACTTGGGAGAAGGGTCTGACCTATGCATTCCGTGACCGTAAGGCCAAGAAGAGAAACTTCCGCGCACTGTGGATTCAGCGTATCAACGCTGCTGCCCGTCTGGAGGGTCTCTCTTATTCCAAGCTGATGGGTCTGCTTCACAAGGCTGGTATCGAAATCAACCGTAAGGTGCTGGCCGATTTGGCGATGAACCATCAAGAGGCTTTCAAGGCTATTGTGGCAAAAGCTAAGGCTGCATAAACGTCATCTAGCTTTTACTGATAGGAAAGCGGTGAGGAACTAAGGTTTCTCACCGCTTTTTGATTTTTTGATGAATTATTCTGCTGAAATATTTGCATGGTTGGATGAAAAGCGCTACTTTTGTCGTATCAAAAGTGATGAACCATATAGAGCCGCATTGATTGGATCGGGAAACTCATCAAATATATCTGAAATACCGAGACAAGCTTCGCTCCTCAATGGCGGGCCACGCCCTTCGGGGTAACCTTTGAGTCGGTGGATTACAAAGAGGACGAGCGCTCAAATCATGTCATTCGGAGTTTCATCACATCATCGGTGCGGCTTTTTTTACCATAAAGTCCGG
>JBJEKS010000009.1:0-5150 GCA_051878755.1 Bacteroides sp.
TTCCGCCCCTACAGTGATTAAATGGATGAATCCGTCTCGAGGGTCTTTACCCGCGCGCCTCAATCTCCTCTATCTCGCGCTTCAGGCAGGGGGGAAGCTCCTCCTTGAGGTGCTGATGGCAAGCCATCTCGATGGAGTACATGCGCGCGATGCAGTAGTTGCTGTGCTTGCAGGCGCAGCGGGCATTCTCCTCGCGGCGCATCCGGTTGACGAACCCCGGCTCGTTGAGCAGCGCACGCCCCATCTGCACCGCCTCGAAGCCGTGATTGAGCACCACGTCAATCTTCTCACGCGCCACAAGACCGCCCACATACACCAGTGGCAGCTGCAGCTCGGCGCGGAAGCGGAAGGCATCCTCCAGGAAATAGGCCTCGCGGAAGGGCACCGTGGGAATCATATACTTACCCACCATGCGCACGCCGTACTTCAGCCAGAGGGCCTTCATGTAGTGGGTCATCGAGCGGATGGGCATCTCGCCGCGCATGACGTACATCGGCGCCTTGCTCACGAAGCCGCCACTCAGCACCAGCGCATGGGCGCCATCCTGCTGCAGCCGCTTGGCCACCTGCAGCGCCTCGTCAATCTCCATGCCTCCCTTGAAGCCGTCGCGCAGGTTGGTCTTCACGAGCACCGCCATGTCGCTGCCCGCCGCCTCCATCACCTCCTGCATCACCATGTCCATGAAGCGCATACGGTTCTCCAGCGAACCGCCAAACGCATCCTTGCGGCGGTTGGTGTAGGGCGAGAGGAACTGGCTGATGAGGTAGCCATGACCGGCATGAACCTCCACGGCATCAAATCCCGCCTCGCGCGCCAGGCGTACGGCATCGCCGTAGGCACGCGCCAATCCCGGCAGCTCATCGGCACGAAGTCCGCGCACGAACGTGGGCGAATAGAGGTTGAACCCTGTGCAGGCACCCACGGGCGTACAGCCGCAGATGCTCCTGTGCGACATGTTGCCGCAATGCCCCAGCTGGATGCTGGCAGCGGCCCCTTCGGCATGAACGGCATCGGTGAGCACGCGCAGGTCGGGGACAATCTCGGGGCGCATCCAGAGCTGACGGTCGAACGAAAGTCCGCTGCGGGTCACGGCCGCATAAGCCACGGTGGTCATGCCCACCCCACCGGCAGCCACGGAGCGGTGGTAGTCAAGCAACATCTGCGAAGGGCGGTTTCCGGGGCACATGCTCTCGAAGGCAGCCGAACGGATGGTGCGGTTGCGCAGGGTGAGCGGCCCTAATTTGACGGGGGTAAAGAGTTTGGATTCCATCTTTTTATCTTAATAGGGTAATCTTTATCTACGAATATATTTGGGTCTTCGTCAATTTCGTTGAAAGATTCTTTCCTTTGCTGTAGGGGCGGAATATTTTCCGCCCGAATACACCCACGGTTGCTGTATGCAGGGCGGAATATGTTCCGCCCCTACAGATACAGAACTTCATTCAACTAAATTGCATTAGAACCATATATTTTTCTGAATCTACGAATTTATTTTCTACTAATATATATAAGGTAGGATTGCCTTGCGATGCCCCACCTGCTCGTCGCCAAACTCCTCGCGGTAGCGACGATGGATGGCGTGGGCGCGGGGCACCAGGTTGGCAAACGTCCACCACACGAAGACCCATGCGGCCGGCGAGGCGGTGAGCACGGCAAAACCCGTCCACTCCACCAACTCGCCGAAGTAGTTGGCCGAAGTGACGTAGCTGTACATCCCTTTCTGGGGTAGGTAGTGGCGCGTATCGCCCGGTTTCCGGAGGTGACGGATGACGTGATCAGAGTGGCAGTTGATGACGAAGCCGGCCACGAAGAGCAGCAACCCCACCCACGCATGAGGATGCGCCAGGTAGGCAACTCCCTCGGCATACGCCGCATCGGCAGGATAGAAGAAGATGCCGCCGCCCTGCATCACCCCGTTGAGCACGTTGAAAACGATGCCCATCGCCATGATGGCCACGGGCATACGGCTCTTGCCCTTCATCAGCAGGGGGAAGAGGAACGAGCGCTGGGCATAGTGGAGCTGGAAGAGCAGGAAGAAGAGGAACTGGGGTTGCGACGTCCCCACCCCACTCCTCATCCAGAGCCACGTCATCACCACGAAGACGGGTGCCTCCATCAGCACCCACGCCAGCCGGTTATCGACCGCCCACCCCCAACGGGCGGTGCGGAAGATGCCATAACCCGCCTTGATGAAGTAGAGGGCCACAAAGACCACCAAGGCCAGTGCGCTCATCACGTAGAGCAACCACTGAAACGAAGAATAGCTAATCATACGTCAACTCATCATTTTATTTTATTCGAGATATGCTCGAGACATATACGAGACATGTAGAGACATACCCGAGATTTATACGAGCGACAAAATTAGCGATTCTCTGCGAAAACGTTGCCCAAACTTCAATAAAAAGGTGCTTTTAGCTCATAAAATAAGTGTTTTTTGTACAATAAAGAGGTATTTTCCGCCACATGATACAGTTTTCCCGCCGCATGAGCGCGGTAATTTTCAGCATCCCATCGCCTGTAGGGGCGGACCTATGTGTCCGTCCTGAAAACCGCAACATTGCATAATCACGTGCATGCATCTGGGCAGACACATAGGTCTGCCCCTACAGTGACAAGGACAGTGACGATGACAATAACAGCGACAGAGCAGGCTTTCAACTACATTGCAGAAGAGCCCGTTTCTCCCCCTGTTCAACGCTTGATTTGAAGCAAGGCATTCCCCTCCTTCAGGGGATTCCAGCCGTCGCTACCGGCCAATGCCTGCTCCATCTCCATCCCCTTGAGACTCTTCAGCTGACGGCCGAAAGCGGCTCGCTGCTTGGTGTCTGCACCCTCACCCGTGGATTGGTATTCGGCGTAGAAGACGGTTTTCTCTGCCTCGGGCTTGCTCCAGTTGTGCCATCCGGCGGGGTGGATGTGGCTCCCCAGCTCGCAACGCGCGAAGAGCGCCTTGGCATAGGGTCGCCAGGGACGGGAGAGATAGACCTGTCCGTCAAGCCCTTCGGCAGCCGTCAGCTGGCAGTCGTAGAAGAGGTAGCCGTACGGCTGCCCCTGGTCGGTGGAGGGGGCGGTGACGTAACCCTTGCCGATGCTGTGAATGCGGCAACGGTTGAAGACGGCGGTACTCCATCCAAAGATGAAATCCACGGTACCCTCGATGTAGCACTCCTCGAAATAGTTGCGTACCCCCTTGCCGTAGGTGTAGAGGGTGTCCTGAAAGCCGAGGAAGCGGCACCGACGGAAGAAGGCGCGATCGGCCTCGATGAAGCAGGCAACGGCTTGACCCACAGCACCTGCGCTGTTGCGGAAGGTGATGCCTTCGGCATAGAAGTCGGGGGCATAGACGTAGCAGGTGGCGGAACCCGAGGTGCCCATCTCCTCGCCGAAGCGGTTGGGCTTCTTGGCAAAGTCGGCGTGGGTGATGACGGCACCCTCCTGCCCTATCAAGGAGAGGTTGATTTTGCTGGCGGGGATGACCACCTTCTCGTCATACTCGCCGGGGCGCACGAGGATGGTGGTGCGGCGGTTCTTGCGGAAGTCGGGCACGGCATCGATGGCCTCCTGCAGGGTGAAGAAGTCGCCACTGCCATCCTTGGCCACCACGTAGTCGTAGTGGCGGACGTAGGGTGCCAAGGCGGGCACCTCGCGGGCGATGGCGTCCACCGTGAGCGAAGCCACGCGGCGGGCACCGTATATATTCAAGTGTGTGTTGTCTTCGCGCCCCTTGGGCATGGCGGCCACCTGCCCTGCAGGCACCCACATGAAGAGCTTTTTCGAGGCCTCAGGACCCATGCCCTCCACCAGCTCGTGCGTCAGCTTGTTCATATCAACAAAGGGCACATCCAGCTCACGCGCCACGTTGCGCGGCGAATCGAGGTAGGCACCGTGGGTGTCAATCAGCTTGTCGCCCGTCTCCGGCATTGCCTCGGCCGAAGCCTCGCGCTTGGCATCGGGATTGACGCCGCGGCGGATATCATCCTGCATCACCGCCTCGGCCACCGCCTTGGCATCGGCCGTGCCGAAGTTGCGGCGCACGATGGAGTTGAAGAGCACGGGGATGGCTCCCTTGGCGCGTGCCTCGGTGACGAAGCGGCGCAGGTTCTCGTCGAACGAGCCGCCGTTGGCATCGGTGTGGCGCTTGGGGTCGGCCTTCTCGTCGTTGTGGCCAAACTGGATGAAGAGGTAGTCGCCCGGTTTGAGCAGGGAGAGCACCTTCTCCCATCGCCCCTCGTCGATGAAGCTCTTGGAGCTGCGGCCGTTCACCGCATGGTTATCCACGCGAAACTCCTCGCTGAGAAATCCGGGGAGCACCTGCCCCCATCCACGCTCGGGGTTACCGCCGTCGAGCACCTTGTTGGCCATGGTTGAATCGCCAATCATGTAGATGGTCGGCAAGGATTTGTCGGCCTTGAAGGCCGTAAGCAGCAGGAAAAGTCCTGCCAGCAGAAAAAGTTTCTGTTTCATGATGATATGCATCCTATTCGGTATTGTCTTTCTTATTACTAACAAGGTTGTTGCAGCTGCTCAACGGAGTTGTTGCATCTGTGACTCATCCAGGTGCCAAAAGTCGCTGCGGCCGAAGAACCAATCCAGGTTAAGGCACCTCTTCACCTCCTCCTCCGTCAATCGCCGCGCCCACGCTACACGCTGCTGCATAGCTCCTGAAGCTCCTGCGCCCGTGGAGCCGTATTCGCCGTAGCGAGCGGTGCGCTCGTTGGCAGGGTCGCGCCAGTTGTGCCACCCCTCGGGGCGGATATGGCTCCCCATCTCGCACGCAATAAAATAGGTAAAGGCGTATGGCCGCCAGGGGCGACCGAGATAGACCTTATCCACCCCCTCGGCAGCCGTCAGCCGGCAGCGGTAGAAGAGGTAACCCGCACGCACATCATGCGGCGTAGAGGCCGCCGTGATGTAGCTGTTGGCCTTGCTATGCAGCCGGCACTCGTCGAATCGCGCCGTTGCAGGGCCGAAGATGAAGTCGGTGGTACCCTCGATGTAGCAATCCTTGAAGTAGAGGCGCGTGGAGGCAGCACCCGTATAGACGGTATCTTGATTGCCCAGGAAGCGGCAGTGGATGAAGAGCAGGCGGTCACCCTCGGTATGGAGCGCCACGGCTTGCCCAAGCGGCTCGGCATCGTTGCAGATGG
>JBJEKS010000010.1:0-5112 GCA_051878755.1 Bacteroides sp.
GGAGAGTTGTTCCACTTTAGCCATCTGCCGTTCGGCTAGCTTGAACTCCTGTCGCAGGGTATGGTAATAGATGCGGTAGGAGGCGGCGTAGAGGCGGTGGATGGCGTAGATGGGGGCACGGTCGGCCGAGGCTGCCTCACACTCGTCGAGCAGGGCCTCGTATTCGTCCAGGTAGTTGCCCAGAGCCACGGTGTTGCCCGAGCGGTGGGCGTGCTCGATGAGCAGTTCACAGGTGCCTAGCTTGATGTTGGTGTAATGCAGCTGGGGGAAGAGGTCGTGAATCTGCTGCAGGGCGACGTTCTCCTCCTTCAGGCGGCCGGTCTCGTTGTAGGCGTTGGCCAGGCAGAAGTAGGCGGCAGCGGTGCCGTCGATGTAGGCTTTCTCCTTGGCCTCCTGAGCCATCTCTTCGGCCAGGGCGATGGCGTACTCATACTGCTGGGAGTAGATGTAGTTGTTGATGACCAGCTTCTTGCCGTCGAAGTAGTCGCGGTAGTCGTGGATGCGCAGGGCCACGGGCTTGAGCTGACTGAGCCAGTGGAGCAGGCTGTCGGTATCATCGCTGTAGTTGTAGTAGTAGAGCATCAGCAGGTAGAGGCCGGCGCAGAGCTGAGAGTCGTTCTGCTGCAGCTTCGCCTCAGCGATGAGCTGGCGGGCGTAGCTCTCCTGTGCGGGGGTGTGCTGAAGGTTGAGCGTGATTTCGTGGAGCACCTCCAGGCGCAGCGAGTCGTGGGGCAGCGTGGGTAGCAGGGCTATCAGGCTGTCGGTGGGTGTGGCTTGCAGGGCGTGCAGGGGGAGCAGCAGGAGGGAGGCTAGCCAGAGCAGGGAACGGAGATGCTTCATCATGACTCCACCTCCTTTCTTCCGGCCGCTGGGGGCAGGGGATGGGTGAAGCAGAAGCGGCTGCCTTCCGTGTAGTTGGGGTCAATCCAGATCTTCCCTCCAAAGCGTTCGATGATGAGCTGGCAGATGGAAAGACCCAGTCCGCTGCCCTGCGCCTCTTCGTTCAGCTTCTCGAAGCGTTGGAATATCTTCTGCTGCTGTTCCAGGGGGATGCCGCAGCCGGTATCCTCCACGGTGAAGAGTGCCTCGCCGGCGGCGGTGACGCTCAGCGTGAGGTGGATATAGCCCTGGGAGGTAAATTTGGTGGCGTTGATGAGCAGGTTGATGAGCAGCTGCTGCAGGCGGGCCTTGTCGGTATGAAGCGTCAGCGAGGAGAGCTCGCTGCTGAAGCTGACCTCGGCAGCGGTCTGCTTGATGCGCTCCACGGTGTCGATGACGTGATGGCAGATGGCCACCACCTCCTCATCGGCATACTGGAACTGCATGTTGCCCAGCTCGATGTTGGAGAGATCGACGATGTCGCCAAAGAGCTTTTCGAGCAGTTCGCTGTTTTGCTCGATGATGTCGCTGCACTGTTGGCGCGTCTCTTCATCGATGTTGTTCTCCACGAGGATGGAGGAGAATCCGGCCAGGGCGTTGAGCGGTGTGCGTATCTCGTGGCTCATGTTGGAGAGGAAAAGACTCTTCGACTGGA
Source organism: Bacteroides sp. (assembly GCA_051878755.1). GTDB lineage: Bacteria > Bacteroidota > Bacteroidia > Bacteroidales > Bacteroidaceae > Bacteroides. Next base: position 1,535 of record JBJEKS010000010.1, read on the forward strand.
TGGAGCGTTCGGCCACGAGGCGTGCCTCTTCCAGCCTTCTCTGCGTCTGGAGCAGACGGCTGTTGCGGCGACGGTAGATGAAGATGAAGCTGAGGGCCAGCAGCAGGATGACGGCAACACCACTCACGGCGTAGAGCAGGATTTCGCGGCGGCGGGCATCGTTGGCGGAGTGAAGTTGGTCGTTTTCCTGTAGGGCACGCAGCAGGTTGACCTGCGAGCTGTAGTTGTGGCTGGCCAGGGAGTCACGTTCGGCCAGGATGAGTTGATAGATGCTGCACGCTTCGCGGTAGTTATGAATCTGTTTCTGATGTTCGGCCAGCAGCAGGTTGGCTTTCTGCTCGCGCAGGTGGATGCCCGAGCGGCGGGCCAGGTTACCTATCTCCAGGTAGTAGCGGGCTGCCTCCTGGTAATCTCCCTTGAGGTGGGCCAGGCCGGCATGTGCAAAGAGCTTGTAGATGGAGTAGTAGGTGGAGGGTTTCAGCTGGAAGAGGCTGTCGGCCTGCTGAAGGCTCTGTTCGGCTTCATGGGCCTGTCCCTTGGCGGTCAGCAGGAAAGTGCGGAAGTAGTGGTAGAGGAAGGGGTTGAGGTAGGGGTGATAATGGGCGTAGAGCGGCTTCAGCTCTTTCAAGCAGCGCTCCACCTCGTCATAAGCCTTCATGCGGAGCAGCAGGGGGATTTGCTGCATCCTCACCAGCTCCTTGATGTTGTCCACCTCCTGGCAGGGAGTAATCAGCCGGTTCGCCTCTTCATAGCTCTTACGTGCCTCGCTGAGCATGTTGCCGTTGAGATAGATATCACCCAGGGCGAAATGGGCCAGGGCAATGCCTGGGGTATAGTTTTTTTCCTGCGCTTCGGCCAGCAGATGCTGGCTCAGGTCGGAAGCCTGGGTCAGCGTACCGCAGCTGGCGTGGATGTAGATGACCAGTTCCTTGAGTTGGAAATAGTGCTTCAGGTCGTCGTGATTGAGGTAGTAGTGCTCCACGTCGGTGTGAGCCTGGAGTACATCGTTGAATCTCACCTCGTCGGAGTAGCCCAGGTTATGGTCCAGAAGATGCCCGATGAGCTCTACTTTTTCGCTCAGTTGGAGTTCTTGGAAGGGGATAGTTGCCCACGTGCTACTGGAGTAACAGGCGGCCATCCATAACAGTATGGAGCCAATCAAGATGTGGGCATGTCGAATCATATCCGATTAATCATAGAAAAGTGTTGCAAAAATAACATATTCCCAACGAATACATCTAAATTTTAGACCTCTTTTTTTACCCCCCCCCATTTCTTAACAATCATTAACTGATAAGTACAAAAAAGAACGGTACGAAGCCGGGGAATGGTAGCCTCCGTGCTTCGTACCGTTCGTATGGGTTGAACGTTGCCTGGCGGAATCAGCTGTTGATGCTGAGCAGGAATTCGTTGTTGTCTTTGGCTTTTTCGAGGTTGGTCTTCACCATGTCGATGGCCTCGATGGGGTTCATGTCGGAGAGGAAGCGACGCAGGCCCCACATGCGTTCCAGCGTAAACTTGTCCTGCAGCAGGTCGTCGCGGCGTGTGCTCGACGCCATGATGTTGACGGCAGGGAAGATGCGCTTGTTGGCCAGCGTACGGTCCAGCTGCAGCTCCATGTTACCCGTTCCCTTGAACTCCTCGAAGATGACTTCATCCATCTTGCTGCCCGTGTCAATCAGGGCCGTGGCGATGATGGTGAGCGAGCCGCCGCCTTCGATGTTACGGGCGGCACCGAAGAAGCGCTTGGGCTTGTGCAGGGCGTTGGCATCCACACCACCTGAGAGCACCTTACCCGATGCGGGCGATACGGTGTTGTAGGCGCGGGCCAGACGGGTGATGGAGTCGAGGAAGATGACTACATCGTGGCCACATTCCACCATGCGCTTGGCCTTTTCCAGCACGATGCCGGCTATCTTGACGTGGCGGTCGGCAGGCTCGTCGAACGTGGAGGCAATCACCTCTGCCTTGACGGTGCGGGCCATGTCGGTCACCTCCTCTGGGCGCTCGTCGATGAGGAGCATCATCAGATAGACCTCGGGGTGGTTGGCGGCGATGGAGTTGGCGATATCTTTCAGCAGGACGGTCTTACCGGTCTTGGGCTGGGCCACAAGCAGTGCGCGCTGTCCCTTGCCGATGGGGGCGAAGAGATCGACGATGCGGGCAGAGAGCGAGTCGGAGGGGTCGCCCTTGCAGAGCCGGAACTTTTCATCGGGGAAGAGCGGAGTGAGGTGTTCAAAGGGTACGCGGTCGCGGATGTACTCCGGCGTGCGGCCGTTGATGTTCTGCGCCTTGACCAGGGGGAAGTATTTTTCACCCTCCTTAGGCGGACGGATCATACCTTCCACGACGTCGCCTGTCTTCAGGCCGAGCATCTTGATTTGCTGCTGAGAAACGTAGATGTCGTCAGGCGAGGAGAGGTAGTTGTAGTCGCTGGAGCGGAGGAAGCCATAGCCGTCGGGCATGATTTCGAGTACGCCACTTCCCGTGAGGATGTCGTCGAAGTCGTAGGCCTTTTCTGCTGCCAGTGCGGGTTCTGCTGTTGCCTCTGCTGTCATGCCGGCTGCGGTGTCTGCATAGGGGGCGTTGTTGGAGGGACGCTGTTGCATGGGTTGGCCCGTCTTCACGTTGATGGGCATGCGTCCGTTGTTGTCACCCGGGCGGCCCTGGATGCGTTGGCGCTTCTTGCGATCACCTGCTTGCTGCTGTTGGTCGCCGCCATTGCGGGGTTCCTCCTTGGGGGCAGGCTTCTCCATCTTGGTGGCACTGAACTTGCCGAAAAGCTCCTGTGGAAGTTCAATTTTTTCTGTGGGGAGGTCTTCAATGGGGATGAAGTCTTCGCCCTGCTCCTTTGCGAGAGGTGCTGCCTCGTCACGCTCGTTCTGCATAGTTTGTTCCGCAGGCCTGTTTTGGCTTACGGCTTCAGCTTGACTAGCTGCATCGCTCTGAGGAACAGTGTTATCTGATGTGGGGATGGATTCTTCGGGGAATAATTGGAGCTCGGGGCTGGGATTGGACTCTTTCTTCTTGCGTCCTTTGGCTACCTTCTCCTTTTTCTCGTCGCTATCTTCTTTCTTGCGTTTGGCTGTTTTGGCTTCCTTGCCTTTCTTGTCAACTTTTACTGATTCATCTACCTCAGTAGGCTGCTGTGCTGTTTCTGGGTTGGTTTCTGCCCCTAGCTTATCGCTCTTCGGTGACTTTTCAGAAGCGGTGTTGTCAGCATCTGTCTTGGCGGAAGCGCTCTCTTTCTTAGCCGATGTCCGTGCGCGTTTTGTCTTATCCTCTTTACGCTCGGTTTTGCTCTTTGCTGAGCTTGCCTTCTTGTTGGCACTCGCGATGGCTTGTTCGTCGAGAATCTTGTAAATCAATTCATCCCGCAAGTAGCCTTCAGGCTTCTTGATGTTCAGCTCCGACGCGATTTTCTGCAGCTCGGACAGTTCTTTTTCCTTAAGTTGAATAATGTTGTACATATTGGTTATTAGGTGTATGATTCATTACAGCATGTCTTATGTTGTAGATGAAATAACGATGTTTAAGGGGTTATGAAGTCATGCGTTGAGGTACTTTTACCTCATGCA
>JBJEKS010000011.1:0-1783 GCA_051878755.1 Bacteroides sp.
AAAATAACTTATTAATCAAGTCTTTTCGCCCCATGCGCTTGAGCTCGGCAATCAGCTTGTTGCGCTCTTCGGGCTTGTACCAGAAGAAGAACTGCCGTTGGGCCAGTTTCTCCTGGGGGCGCTTGGCGCTAAAGACGGGTTGGAGCGTGTAGGGATGGAACCCTGTAAACCAGGTCTCGGTGGAGACGGTCATGGGCGTGGGGGTGAAGTCCTGCACCTGCTCCAGGTGGAAGTCGAGGCGGCGGGTGATGACGGCCAGCTCGGCCATATCCTCGGCTCGGCATCCCGGGTGGCTGGAGATGAAGTAGGGGATGAGCTGTTGGCGCAAGCCCTCTTCGCGGTTGATGCGGTCGAAGATGCGCTTGAACTCCTCAAACTGAGCGAAGGGGGGCTTGCGCATCATCTGCAGCACCTGGTCGCTGGTATGTTCGGGGGCTACCTTCAGGCGGCCGCTCACGTGGCGGCTGATGAGCTCACGCGTGTATTCGCGGGTGCTGCGGTTGATGGCCTCGTCGGGGCTGTGGTGGAGCAGCAGGTCGTAGCGCACGCCACTCCCGATGAAGGAGCGCTTGATGCCGGGCAGGGCATCTACGGCATGATAGATATCCAGCAGGGGACGGTGGTCGGTATTCAGGTTGGGGCAGATGCGCGGATGGATGCAGGAGGGGCGCTTGCAAAGTTCGCACAGGGTGTGGTCGTTGCCCCTCATGCGGTACATGTTGGCGCTGGGGCCGCCCAGGTCGCTCAGGTAGCCCTTGAAGTCGGGCAGCTCCATGATGGCCTTCACCTCACGCAGGATGCTCTCCTTGCTGCGGCTCATGATGAATTTGCCCTGATGGGCCGAGATGGTGCAGAAGGCGCAGCCGCCAAAGCAGCCGCGATGGATGTTGACCGAGAACTTGATCATGTCGTAAGCCGGTATGCGCTTGCCTTTGTATTTGGGGTGGGGCAGGCGAGTGTAGGGCAGGTCGAACGAGTGGTCCAGCTCGGCCTCCGTCAAGGGCGGATAGGGTGGGTTGACCACCACCGTCTGACGGCCCACGTGCTGCAGGATGCGTTGGGCATGGAGCTTGTTGCTCTCCTCCTCGATGTGGCGGAAGTTGGCGGCCTCTTTCTTCTTGTCGGCCAGGCACTCTTCGTGGCTGTAGAGCTGGATATCATCGGGCTGTGCCTCCACCTTGCCGTCGAGGAGCACGGCTGTCTGTGGTATCTGAAGCTGGCTGAGCGGGGTGCCCTGGGGCAGCTCCTTCAGGCGGCGTGCCAGCTCCACGATAGGTTTCTCGCCCATGCCATAGACGAGCAGGTCGGCTCCGCTATCCACGAGGATGGAGGGGCGCACGCGGTCCTGCCAATAGTCGTAGTGGGTCAGCCGGCGCATGCTCGCTTCGATGCCGCCCAGTACCACGGGCACCTCGGGGAAGAGGCGTTTCAGGATTTGCGAATAGACAATCGAGGGGTACTCTGGCCGCATGTCGGGACGGGCATCGGGGGTGTAGGCATCGTCGCTACGCAGCCGTTTGTTGGCCGTGTATTTGTTGACCATGCTGTCCATGCAGCCGGCACTCACGCCGAAGAAGAGGCGCGGGGCACCCAGCTTCTTGAAGTCGCGCAGGTCGTCGCGCCAGTTGGGTTGCGGCACGATGGCTACCCTCAGCCCCTCGGCTTCCAGGATGCGTCCGATGACGGCCGCCCCGAACGAGGGGTGATCCACGTAGGCATCGCCGCTGAAGAGGATGACGTCCAGCGCATCCCATCCACGCAGCTCCACCTCCTTCTTGGTGGT
>JBJEKS010000011.1:1883-5100 GCA_051878755.1 Bacteroides sp.
AATTGCAGCCGCATCTTTTCGCGGTCGTAGATTTCGCGGAATCCTATGCCTTGTTCGGCGAGATACTCCTTCAGATCGGCAAAGACCTGCTCCTTGTCGGTCACGATTTCGAGCGTCTCTCCCTGCTGCGCTTCGCAGATGGCCTTGACGGCCGGTATCAGCGGGCTGTAGGGCATGGTGCCACAGGTGTCTATCGTCTTCATCACTTCTCCTCTGCTTCTGCTGCGTCATCCTCCGGTTGGTTGAGCCATTGCAGGTAGAGGATGATGAGCTGGTTGAGGCCGAAGGCCTTCATATTGTTGTGGTAGATGACGTCGATGCAAAGGTCGAGCAAATCCTTGCAATTTCCTTCTTGTGAGGCGATTAAGTCGCGGATGTTGAGGCGCAGCTTTTCGAGCACGCTCTCATCCACGATGCCGTTGCTGTCAATCAGGTGACGGAACAGTCCATATTTCTCAATCGTGGCCAGGTTCTCCTCGGACACGTTCATCGAGCGGGTACCGCTCTGGTTTGCTTGAATAGTAAACATGGTTTGACTAATTTTTTAAATTGCGGAGGCAAAGATAGCTTTTTCCGCGCATATCCACATCATGTTTGGGTCGATTTATTTGCTTTTCGAGGTCAGGAAGTGCAAAATGGAGGCCATCCATTGCTGGCGGACGCTCTCCTCGGTCACACATTCCAGGGGGAAGCCCATGACGAAGGTGCGGTATTCCGCCCCACGGTAGGCCACGGCGGCTGTCGTCCCGTCGCGGTAGGTCATGGCGGCGAAGCTCTCCTGCATGGGCAGCAGCCGGTCGCTCTTGGGGAGGGGGTAGCATGTCTCGTTGGGGAGGCGTTGCAGCAGGCCCTCGCGGTTCATGCCCTGGACGCGGAAGTAGCGTTCGGGGGTGGTGGCCGTTCCGGCGTAGCCGCACTTCAGGATGTCGCCCAGGAAGCGGCGGTTGTTCTCGCTCTGCTGCATGTCGCTTGCCACGTAGGCTCCGCTCACGAGCAGCCGTCCGCCGATGGTGAGGTAGGAGGAGAGGGCGCGTTGCATGGGCGTAGAGAAGGTTCTGTAGTAGCGGTTGAGCGAGGGGAGGGGCTGCTCATCCTGCTTCTCCAGGCCCAGGAGGTAATCCACGACGTCGTAGTCGTAGAGCGGAACGAGGTTCTCCTCCACCGCCTCGTCGCTACAGGAGGCGAAGCTGTAGCCTCCGGCGGCTTGGATGGCCTTGCCGTGGATGAAGGGGTAGTCGAAGCTGTTGCCGGCCATCTGGAGTCCTTCGAGCGAGTCGTCGCTCGCTCCCAGCTGCTTGCCGGCCTGCTTGCGGTCGAACACCTGCTGGTAGCCGCAGAGGGAGATATCCTTCAGGTAGGGCACGCCGGGGTCCTGCTCCAGGTCGAAGCCTGCCAACTGGGGCGTGTTAACGATAGCGGGGCCACTCAGGCGGTCGAATCCGTTGATAATCAGCACGCGATGTTTCTCTTTCTGCTTGCTCTTGCAGGCGCTCAGGATTTCTGAGGGGAAGCTCTCGCCGCCCCGGTTGACGGCGGTTACCTTGAAGCTATACACCACGCCTGGCTCCACCTTGACGGTATAGGAGGTGCCACTCACGCGCACGCCGTTGTCGAAGCCGCCCCGTCCGATGCGGGTATAGACGATATACTCGTCGGCCACGGCCGTAGGTTCCGTGGGGTCGGCCTGTGGACGCCAGTTCAGCTCGAAGGTGTTCTTCTTCTTGCCGAAGTGGATGGCGAAGTGGGTCACGGGGAGGGGTTGCACCACGTAATCCACGCGATGCTGTGTGGCGAGGAAGCGGAGGATGCCCTTGTAGAGCGAGCGTCCCACGGTAAACTTGAAGACGGGATCGTGTCCCCACACCATGTCTGAAAAATTCTGGTGGGAGAGCAGCTCGATGATGCAGGAGGCCACGGAGGGGAGGCGCGTCTCGCTGTAGTTGCGGTCCCAGAGGCTGCGGCGGTTCCATCCGTTGCCCAGGGCGGCACGCAGGTCGTTGTCCAGCTGACTCATCAGCAGGTCGGCCAGGTCGCGCGAGGCCAGGCGGCTGGTGCCTGCGCTCAGCAGCCCTTCGTTGAAGCGGGTGGTGTAGATGCCCAGGGTGCCTACACGCTGGTCGTCTTCGTGGTAGCCGGCATCGCTGTGGAGCGCCAGGTTGAGCTCGAAGGGTACGCTGAGGCCCTCCGTGCGGGGATTGTAGGGCGAACCGCCGTTGAGGTAGTTGAGCGTGCGCGAGCGGCTGTTGATGTCGTCGCTGTAGTCGTTGCCGCTCTGGTAGCCGTTATAGACCTCCTGGGGCATTCCGCTCCAGAGGGCTGCATAGCGTGCCCCCTCCAGGTAGCGGGGCAGGCCGCTGAGCTTCCCGTCGCGGGCCACGTTGCCCATGCCGCCTCCGAAGCGCACGGCATCGGCGCTTACCACGCCCTGCTCCGCACTCTCGTTGCTGAGCGTCACCATGCCGTAGTCGTTGCGCCCCTGGTCGAAGCGGAAGGTGCCGAGATAGACCCACGTGCCCCCACCCATCTGCTGGTTGACGCGGAATTCGGTTACGCCGCCGCTATGGAAGACGCTGTACTTGGCGTCGGTCACGCTCCCGGGCAGGCTCTGGTAGCTCACATAGACGGCATACTCGCCCGTCTCGGGGATGTCGGGAATCCACTCGGCAAAGGCCCTGTCGGGCTTGCGCTCCGTGGCAATCATCCGTGAGCTTCCTTCCGAGAAGGGCGTCTCGTTGTCGCGGTAGATGGTGCGCCGATGGGCGAAGCCACGCTCCGTGGAGGTCTGCCATTTGGCCTTGCGGCTCGACACCTCCAGGTATCGGGAGGTACTCGAGGGGCTGTCGTTATCCACGATGACCTCGTGGCGTTGCAGGTCGCGTTCGCGCGGGGTATAGACCACGGCCCCTGCCTGCTCTAGCATGGGGATGAGGTAGGGGAGGACGAACGACTGGGTGAAGAGATCCTCCGTGGTGCAGAAGAGGCGGGGCCGTTGCCAGCCCCATTTCTCCTCGCGGTTCACGTAGTAGCGCCCGTGGCTCTGCCAGAGGGAGATGTGGCGACCGGCCAGTCCCTTGGTGGGGCGGGAGGGCGTGGAGGTGCAGGTCACCCAGGGGGCTGTGCGTCTCTCCTTGATGTCGGTATAGAGGCGATGCTTCTCCTGCTCTTTCCGCTTCGTGCGGTAGTAGTTGGGCACCAGCTCCTCGATGGCGTAGCCCCC
>JBJEKS010000012.1:0-5086 GCA_051878755.1 Bacteroides sp.
CGAAGATTTCCTGGAACTGCTCTTTCCTGGCCTTATCGTAGTAGGTCTTGAGCATACTCAGCAGCAGGCTCTTGCCGAACCGCCGGGGGCGGATGAACATCAGCGCATTGGGCTGGTCCTCCAGCAAAGGGATGTACATAGTCTTATCCACGTAATACAGGTTGTCCCTCATCACGTACTCGAAGTCCGACACGCCGTAAGGCAGTTGCTTAATCTCATTCATACACACAAAATTAATCAAGTTGATGTTTTCTCCGACTGCAAATATAGGCAAAAACCATGAGTTCGTGCGTAGAAAGCTCATTTTTTCTGTTAATAATTTGTTTGACAATGAAAAATAGTCTATTTTTGCCCCATCTTCACGCCGCTCTCTCCTTTGGAGGGATGGAGTGGGTGGGAGATGACATACAGACAAAGGCGTATCAAGCGCTTTGTTTTTTGACAGTTCCGAAGTCCTGAGAAAATTTCAAACCAGTCAGAAATCAAAGCAACAGATGACGTCACGTAGGGGTAGTATGTAACAGCCCTCATTCTATCTGTACATTTCTACCTGTAGGACTTTTGTGTCGTACAGGTAGATTGTGCAGTTACGTAGTGAGGGTGTAGATTATAGGCTATCGGCGTGAAGTTCGGAGTTGCTCGTTTTGATTGGTTGGGCAACTCTCAGGACGCCTGGAACTGTGAAGCGAGCGATGAATGGGCTTCACGTTTTTTGTCTATGTGCCAGAGGTTATTCTCTAAACCGGTCCGATGCGAAGCCCTGTCGGCAATGCTTTTTATATTACAATGATGAAAAAGAAAGAGCATTATGTGTCGCCATCTATCGAGGTGGTCGCAATGGAAAACGAAGGGGTTATTGCAGCTAGTAATGAACCGATGAACCCCGTTGAATCTTCTGCTTTTAAGCCGGGTGCCTCTTCTGCGTGGGGGGCATCAAGCAATGATTTGGAGAGTATGATTGAAGACATCTTCACTTTTGAGAATTAAATGAAAGGAGGACCAGACGATGAAAAAACAGTTTATACATTCTTTGCAGACATTAGCTTTGTGCGGCTCAGCCCTGCTGCTTGCCCAATGTTCCAACGACGAGTTCGCATCCATCAGCCCTGCTCCCGTAGGCAACACCACCTTCAAGGCCGTATTTGAGGGACAGCCCTCCACACGTACCTCTATCTCTGACGATGGAAATTGGAATGTCCTTTGGAGCGAAAACGATGCTTTCGGTGTTTTCGACAATGAGAAGACGCTGAAGGAATTTCAAATTAGCCAAGGCGTAGGTACAACCAACGCCACCTTTACCGGCAACATCACTGACGGGAAAACAGCTGAATGGGCCTACTATCCCTACTCCGCGGCCAACCTGAGCATGACCAGCAATGTCATCAGCGTGAAGATTCCGTCCGAGGGTGCTTACAACACCCCGATGCTAGCCAAAGTGAGCGAAAACAAGACCGACGAGATTTCTTTCAAGCACTTGGCTGCCATGGTGAAACTGCCAGTCAATGCCGTGCCCACAGGGGCGACCAAACTGGTCATCACCTCTGCCGACCAAGCCATATCGGGTAATTTCCAAGTAAATACCGATAGCTGGAGCGAAAGCAACCTGCCCGTATTGACCTATGCTGAAAGCACCCCGCAGGAGGCTGACAAGAAACGCACTTTCTCCCTCAGCTACACCGCACAGAGCAATCAGGTCTATTACTTCTCGCTGCCCGTAGGTACCTACTCTTCGCTGAAGATGGAGTTGACAAATAGTGATGCTACGGCCACCTACATGTCGAAAACCTTCACCAACCTGACATTGAATCGCCGTGACATTCTGGTGATTGCCACACAGACAGCTGTCAGCGCCTCCACTTTGCAGCAGGTAAGCTCTGCGTTGGGGACTCTGATTCCTAGTGATCCTTCAGAAACTCCCGTCACCACCGAGGTGAAGATCTCAAATAACACAACGGGGTCAGACAACTCGTTTGATACGTCAGCAGATGGAAACCAATCCCTTTCTGTACCAGTAGTGGCCAACCAGAATGTGGTTTTGAGTTTTGCTGCTGCACCTTCAACGAGTGAAACTAATGCGCTGGTTGTGAAAGATGCTACCAATTCAGAGGTAACTGAAAGTCAATCTCAATCTACCAACAAGGTGGAACTGACCATTCCCGACAACACGACTGCTTCCGAAGCACCGGACGTTACCATCGAGATGCCGAGTTCTACAGTAGCCCTTGGTGCCAGCGAAGGTAAGGCCAACTACGGCAAGGTGACCGTTATGACTGCTCAATCTACCTTTATTGTGAAGGAGGGTGTGACGATCGAAGAATTGACCGTGAAGGGTGGCAACTTGATCGTTTATGGTACGGTGAAGAAGCTGATATATGATGCCGGCACTGCTACGGTAAAGGTAGCCTCGTATGGCGCGGCTGACATCCAGAGTGTAGAGGATACCAACTCCAACTTCAAGTTTACCTCCACCTGGGACGGCAAATCCCGAGCAACCCTCGCCGCAGACGCAACCGCCATCTATACCGCTGCTCAGCTGGCCTCACTGCAGGCTCAGGAAGCTCCGAAGAATGCCAACTCGAAGAGCCTGACACCGACCATCAAGGATAAGACATTGTCTCTTTGCGCTGATATCGACCTCGACAACAAGCCTTGGCTGGGTATGGTGCTGAGCGCCGGCACGTTCGACGGTCAGTCGCACACTGTGAGCAACCTGAACATGAGCCAGTTTATGCTCAATCAGCAGGAGACCATCTACACCCCCGAGGCCTGCATCGGCTTCTTTGCAGCTGTTTACGGTGAATCGACCGTGAAGAACATCACTTTGGACGGTGTAACCATCAAACCCTCTGCCGGAACGTCTCCCAAGTGGGTCGGCTCACTGGTAGGTCTTTCGTACGGTAAGGTGACGAACTACACCAACTGCACGGCAAAGAATGTAGAGATTTTCTGTAGTGGTAGTTCTGCATTGCGTGTGGGCGGACTCATCGGTTACATCGAGAGATACCAGTGGGTCGCCAACGTGGCCACTGCCGTGTTGGACAACTGCCATGTGGAGAATGCTTCGATTGCCGCCTCTTATTCCTATGGAGGGTTGGTAGGTTCGCTTTACGATAGTGCCATATTTAAAGATTGCTCTACTTCGAGCATCACCCTCTCCTTGAACGGCACAGCCCTTTCCGCTTACTTATATGGTTATGTATCCAAGTTCATCGGCGACATTGTCAATGCCGGAAACAATCAGCGCACGGTAGAGATAACTAACTGTTCTGCCGATGAACTGACGATGGATGAGGAGATAGCCCTGAAGGTCAGCATGGGTGGCTGCAAGTGGTGCGGTATTGTAGATGATGCCTCCGGCACGACGTTCATCATTAAGGTGGATGGCACCACTCTCGTTCCGGGAACAGACTATAATGTTGTCCGCAACTACCTCTCCACTCCAGAACAACTGCATGCTGCCATCGAGACCGGCTTTGCACAGGGTGGCGACTTCCATCTCATCAACGATATCGACCTTTCGGGCATTACCTGCACATTGGGTGCAACCGTAAGCAAGATGCTGACTATTGATGGTCACAACCACTCCATCAAAGGCCTGAAGGTACCCCTTATTTCTGGAACTTGGGTGAGCAAAAGTGTTGTAATCAAAAATTTGACCATTTCAGATTCAGCCATTCAGAATGATGTAGAAGATGAAATAGGTACTGTTGGTGTGGGTGCATTTGTGGCTCAGACAGAGGCCAGCGATATCGTCACTCTTGAGAATTGCCATCTCACAAAGAGTAGTGTGAAAGGTGGTCACTGGACAGGTGGATTGGTAGGATATGCAGCAGGGTATAGCAAGCAAGATGATGGTCCTGTATTTGAGACTCTTACCATGCAAGGTTGCACTGTCACTGACTCTACCATCGAAGGAAAAGGAAGCTGTGGGGGCATTATTGGTCATGGAACAGGAAGTGACTGGACAAAGGTCAACATCGCAAGCTGTACAGTTACGGGTAATGAGATTACTTCTACTGGAACGAATGACAAGAAGGCTGGTTCTCTGATAGGTACCGTTGGCTGTGCAGGACAGGAAGCCTATGACAAAACAGGAGGCATTTATGTAACTGATACGACAGTATCCAACAACACCGTGACTTCTAACGGCGTATCAATCGACCGCATTTATGGTCGCCAAGGCAATACAACGGGTAAGCTCTATGTTAATGGAGTAGAACAAACGTTGGATTTCTAAGAGTTGTGACATCTAGTTAATAGAAAAGGAGGTTGTGTAGTTACTCATTGGGTAACTCACAACCTTTTTTTGATTATACCTCTTCCATGCGTACGGCGTTCCAGCCGCAGAACTGGATGATGACTTTGTGGAGCTGCGTACCTTGGCGCAGGGCCTCCACCTGGGGGGCTTCGGCGTAGCGGTTGATTTGCTCCACGGCTTCGTTCCATTGGGCCTGAGCGGTGGCTTCGGTGTAGTTGGCTTTTGAGAGGTACTTCAGCTCAAGGATGTAGCTGTGGCTGGCCTGGTAGTGCGTCATGTTGGGCAGTAGGAAGAAGTCGCAGTATCCATGCTTCAGTTCCAATTCAGGGGCAGTGATGTAGTAGCTGCAGAGGCTCAGGTAGGCCATGAAGAAGCCCTGGATGTTGCGCTCGCCCTCGATGGAGTCGCGTACGGAGGAGAGCTGCTGATAGCAGTCGCACATGTACTGCAGGGCGTCGCGCCACTGGCCGTCAAGCGCCATACGGGTGAACATCGTGATGAGCTCGCTGGTGTTCATGCTGCAAGCGGAAGCGTAGTTCTCCATCAGAAAATTATAGTATTGCATCCGCACGTTGTTGTTGGGGATGCCAAGGATAAGCTGCTGTCCGTAAGAGCCTTTGATAGTCAGCATACCGTAGTAGAAGAGGAGGCTGATGAACATCTCGGGTTTCACCAGGGCGTAGGCGGGGAAAGAAGGCACAATCTCTGAGACAATCTCCCCTTCCTCGGCAATCTTGCGCAGGATGCCCTTGCGGTTGCCGTCCAGCCGGTCAAGCTGGATGAGCTTCTTCAGCTTGTTGTAGTCGGTCTTCGTGTTGGGGTCGAGCA
>JBJEKS010000013.1:0-5072 GCA_051878755.1 Bacteroides sp.
GTGCCGCCAAGGAGCGCTGCGACAAGGGCTTCGGCGTGAACAACACCGGCCTGGCTGTGTTCCTCGACTTCTCTGAGGCCATCAACCGCCTGGGTAAGGACGTAGTAGCTCAGCGTTATGGCAACCTCTTCGACATGTACGAGGAGATTACCGACGTAAGTCCCTACGAGAACCCGATGATGATCTATCCCGCCATCCACTACACCATGGGTGGTATCTGGGTGGACTACGAACTGATGACCTCTATCAAGGGTCTGTTCGCTATCGGTGAGTGCAACTTCTCTGACCACGGTGCCAACCGCCTGGGTGCATCTGCCCTCATGCAGGGTCTGGCCGACGGTTACTTCGTATTGCCTTACACCATCCAGAACTACCTGGCCGACCAGATTACCGTTCCCCGCTTCTCTACCGACCTGCCCGAGTTTGCCGCTGCCGAGAAGGCCATCCAGGATAAGATTGACCACCTGATGAGCATCAAGGGTAAGAAGTCAGTTGACTCTATCCACAAGGAGCTGGGTCACGTGATGTGGGAGTACATGGGTATGGGCCGCACCGAAGCTGGCTTGAAGACCGGTCTTGCCAAACTGAAGGAGATCCGCAAGGAGTTCGAGAGCGACCTCTTCATCCCCGGTTCAAAGGAGGGCATGAACGTAGAGCTCGACAAGGCCATCCGTCTGCAGGACTTCATCACCATGGGTGAACTGATTGCCTACGACGCACTCAACCGCAACGAGTCTTGCGGCGGTCACTTCCGCGAAGAGTATCAGACGGAAGAGGGCGAAGCCAAGCGCGACGACGAGAACTACTTCTACGTAGCTTGCTGGGAGTACCAGGGCAGCGACGAGAAGGCTCCCGTACTGCTCAAGGAACCCCTGGTTTACGAAGCCATCAAGGTACAGACCAGAAATTACAAGTCATAAGTTGTTAAGTTATTTAGTCAATTGATTTTATGGACAAAAATATATCTTTCACACTCAAAGTGTGGCGTCAGGCTGGTCCTAAGGCCAAGGGCGCTTTTGAAACCTACCAAATGAAGGATATCCCTGGTGATACCTCTTTCCTCGAAATGCTGGACATCCTCAACGAGCAGCTCATCAGCTCGGGCAAGGAGCCCGTGGTATTTGACCACGACTGCCGCGAAGGTATCTGCGGTATGTGCTCACTCTATATCAACGGTCATCCCCACGGCCCTGCAACGGGTGCTACGACCTGCCAAATCTACATGCGCCGCTTCAAGGATGGCGACACAATCACGGTTGAGCCTTGGCGTTCGGCCGGCTTCCCCGTCATCAAGGACTTGATGGTGGACCGCACCGCCTACGACAAGATCATGCAGGCAGGTGGCTACGTGACGGTTCGTACAGGTGCTCCGCAGGATGCTAACGCCATCCTGATTCCGAAGCCCATCGCCGACGAGGCTATGGATGCTGCCAGCTGCATCGGTTGCGGTGCCTGCGTAGCTGCTTGTAAGAACGGATCAGCCATGCTGTTCGTATCAGCCAAGGTAAGCCAGCTCAACCTGCTGCCGCAGGGTAAGCCCGAAGCGCTGCGTCGTGCCAAGGCCATGCTGAGCAAGATGGATGAACTGGGCTTCGGTAACTGCACCAACACCCGCGCCTGCGAGGCTGAGTGCCCGAAGAACGTCTCCATCAGCAACATCGCCCGCCTGAACCGCGACTTCATCAAGGCCAAGCTGGTTGACTAAATCAGTCCTTTCTGCATTTGATTGATATCACAAAGACGAAGACTCCCCACCGGACATCCATCCGGTTGGGGAGTTTTTCTTATCTACAGGCACCCTACAATCCTTCGGGATGCCTTCGGAAGAGCTTCGGAACAGGAAATGACACTACGAAAGCCTTTAGAGGAAATTTCAATTTCAGTTATTTCAGTTATCAGTTCGTTTTTTGAGACTATTACTATTTCATCCTTCTTCTATATCTTTTATACTATATATATACTTAATATATAATATATATGTAATGATATATCAATAAATATAAGGTAACTATACCCTTCGAAAAATCAACTGATAACTGTAATAACTGAAATTTATCTGGTATGAGACTTATTCTCTCTGTTTTAGCATACTGATATACAACAGTTTATAACAGAAAGAGTATTTCCTTCCCTATAGGTGAAACCGATTACAATTACAATTACAATAACAATTATGGGAGAAAACAGGTAGTTTCCTCAGTCGTCCACGACGGAAGTGAGGGGATAGCGGTTGCCGTGGACGCGCTTGAAGAAGGCTTTGGCACAGCCGAAGTTGAGGTAGAGGTCGAGGCGGATGGGCAGGTGATTGGGGTCATCGCTGATATAGAAAGTAATCACCTCCTTTTCTTTCTGCTTCTTGTCGTACTCCACGAAGGAGAAGACGAGACAGCGGTAGGTGGTATCGTTGTTGGCCTTGATGTTCTTCTTGCCTCGGTAGATGAGTGTCTGAGGCTCCACCCTGCGTCCCGTAGCCATGGGGAACTCTATCTTATCACCTACGTTGTAATCCTCCGCACGGTAGGAGCGCGCCTGAGCCAGGATGCTGAGCATGTCGAAGATGCAGCGGCGGTCGGCATATTCCATCTCCTGCGACTCGCGTTGCGGATTGATCCACGTGCGGCGTTGGCGCACCTTGGAGAGGCCATCCTCGTAGCCGAACCAAGCCTCATCCACCGTGAAGCGCTTCCCCTCCTCGGCCGCCTTGCGGAAGTAGAGCGGTTCGAGCAGGTCGGTGGTGTAGCAGGTCAGCGTGTCGCGCATCTTGAAGAAGAAGTCACATTGCTTGCTACTCACGCTCGTCAGGCTGTAGCGAAAGGCCTTCTTGCCTTGGTACATGGAGGCATTGGTCGTAAGGCTGGCGATACCCACTTTCTTCCAGAGGAACTTCCAGTTGAAATAGAGGTCATACACCACCTGCTCTCCGCTCTGAAAGGCCTCGTTGATGGCCTGACATTGCGCCCAAGCTCCCTGCGGCAAACCCACCGCAAAGCAAAGCAAAACTGAAAATAGTATCTTTCGTATCATTATAAACAAATTAAGCGTTATTCATTCCCCACCTAAAAACAATCTTATTCCTCCTAAAACTCAGCCTTTTCACTGTAGGGGCAGACCTATGTGTCTGCCCGGATACATGCACTTGATTATGCACCGTTACGGCTTTTGGGCGGACACACAGGTCCGCCCCTACAGGCGATGACATGCTAAAAGATACTTCAACTAAATTGCATTAGATCCAACACTAATAGCTGTACCCCCGGCCGGAGTTGCGCGAAGAGGAGGACGAGGAGGAGCCGTTGCGGTTCTTGTTGCGCTGTTCGCGCTCCTTCTTCTTGCGGTCCTCGTCGGGCTTCTGCTTCTTCATCTCTTCAGGCTTCTGCTTATCGGGAGCCTTCTCGTTGACGTACCAATCTTGCGTAAGGTCGAAGTTGGCCTTCAGCTCCAGCACCATGGGGTAATAGCACACCCTCTCCGGCTGCAGATGTTCGCTGTACTTACCGGTATCCCAGATGCCGTTGCCGTTGGTATCGTTTATCAGACGGGCCCCATACTTGCCCGGCGGGAGGTAGTAGAAGTCGGCCCGACCATCTACGACGGAGACCGTGCGCAGCACCTTGTCCGAGCCATCAAGCAGCTCAACAAAGGCCACGGAGTCTGCTCCATGCACGTTGAAGAAAATCTGTCCATACTCCTCCAGCGTCTTGGCCTTGAACTCCCGCTTCACCTTGTCGGTAAAGAGGCCATAGAGGCCATGCACGGCCATGCTGTCCACCTCGATGCTGTAGCTCTCACCCGGTGCCCAGTCGGCAAAGAGGTTGTAGCGCTTCACGTCGAGGGAGTCCTGCTGGAAGTCGAAGGGCATATCCACCCAGAGCGTATCCACCTTATGACGCAGATGGACGGCTGCGGTATCAAAGCGCGAGAGAGGTTCCTGGAAGGAGAAGGTGAGGTAGTCGAAGATATCGAGCGACGACGGGGCGTAGAGGTCGAGTTTGAGGAACTCCACCGGGTCCTCCTCAGGCTCACCCTTCTTGCGGCGACGCTCACGCTCTTTCTCCTTCTCCTTGCGCTCCTTCTCCAGCTCCTTCTCGCTCTTCGGACGCTGTTTGGACACCAGCCGAAGCGTGTCCGTACGGTTGACGAGCTGCTGCAGAGTGTCGGTATAATAGTAGGAAAGCTCCATCTGCAGGGTGTCGATCTGATAGACCAGCGAGTCGCGAATCCAGTACTGGAGGGTGTCCTTGCGCCCGGTAGGCGTCTCGATGACGAAAGCCTCGTGGGCATCGAAGTTGAGTCCGCGGAGCCTGGGAAGCGTATCAGCCGGCTGATTGAAATAGAGCGAGAAGCTCTTCGGCGTGGGGCGTTCGCTCTTCATCAAGCGGCGGTTGAAGGGAGGTATCTCCTTGAAGCAACGCAGCAGGATGTCGTCGGGCAGGTAGTAGGTGTAGCGCCGGCGCACGATAGTATCAACCGTGAGCGAGTCAATCCAGGTGGTATCCATCCGCTCCCGCTCCTCCATCGAGGGGATGATGAGCGAGTCCTGGAAGGCGATGGCCTCGGCAGGCTGCGAGTAGTAGATGTTCTGGTCGGCATCCTGCAGGGCATAGATGCGGTAGCTGCCTGGAGCCACGCCCCGGATAGAGAAGTGGCCGCGGCTGTCGGTACGCCCCACGCGGTCGAAGGGCGTGGTGGTGAAGGCCGAGTCGGCCAGGTTGCTGTGGAGCCCCACAAGCATACCCTTGACCGGTTCCAGGTCCATGGCATTCAGCACGGTGCCTGCCACGGCCATCGTGTCGAGTCGGTCGCCCGTGGAGAAGGTATAGAAGAAGTTCTCCAGCGGATTGCCCTCGTTGTTGTCCTGTATGGCGTCACCAAAGTCGATGGTGTAGGTCGTGTTGGGTTTGAGCGTATCCAGCAGGGTGATGGCAACCTTCTTGCCGTTGCTCTTCACCTCGGGTTGCTGCACCTGGGGCGGAGAGATGACAATCTTCTCTCCCGGTTTATCCAGCTTGATGAACTCGTCAAACTCCAGCACCACCTTCTTCTTCTGGGCGTTGAGCGCCCCGGGTGCCGGT
>JBJEKS010000014.1:0-5069 GCA_051878755.1 Bacteroides sp.
TCTGCCTGCTGATAGACTTTCTGCCGGTTGTCGATATAGATGCTGTCGTATGCTATCTTGTTGACATAGAGCGTGTCTGTCGATATGCGCTCCACGACCTGAGCAGGTCGCTGGGAGGCACATCCCGTCAGCACGAGGGCTGACAGGAGTGCGATGAGGATGATGAGCAGTCGTTTCATGCGTCCCAGGGGATTTTTAGTGGGTGTTTGGCCTGAGCCAGTGGCTGACGGGCTGTTCGTGGATGCAGTTGCGGCAGCTGATGGTGAGGGTGATGGACTCCTTGCGGGCAGTGCACTTCATGAGGCGGTCGGTGATGCGCTCGTAGTGGGGTGTGCCCTTGTACATCGCCCCGGGGATGAGGGGCAGGCCGATGCCTATGGGCGACTTCGTCTTCGTTGGCGATTGCCTTGACGATGGAGATTGCTTGGGTGACTTCGATGGCCTTGGCTGGCGGTAGTTGCGGCAGCTGATCCAGGAGTGGCAGACGGTGATGACGCTCAGCGGACTATGGCCGTGGCCGTCGCCACTGCTGCTGAAGATGCAGATGGACTGCTTGCGGGCTGAATACTTGACGATGCGGACGGTGTACTGTCCGGCAGGAAGCATCGACAGGGTGTACTCTACGGTATAGGTCTGATGACGACCGTTGATGCGAAGGCTGCCCAGGGTGTAGAGGCAGTTCGTGGATGTGCGGGTAAGGGAGAGTTCCATAAGAATTTAAAATTTAAAATTTAAAATTTAAAATGAATAATGAGTGATGAGTAATGAATAATGAGTAATTTTAGTATATCATCGCCTGTAGGGGCGGACCTGTGTGTCCGCCCTGAAAACCGCAACGGAGCTTGATCAAGTGCATGGTTCCGGGCAGACATAAGTGCATGTTTCCGGGCAGACACATAGGTCTGCCCCTACAGTGGTGACAACAACAGAGCCAGTTAAATTAATGCTGTATGCTGATTTTCGCTCGTTACGCGTTAACAGTTAACACCTTGGGGTGGCTGCGGGACGAGGAGAGGGCTGACAGATAGTAGTCGCTGTAGTCCTTGCAACCCGGGGGCAGGCTGTGGCGCACGAGACAGAGGCCTGAGTCGGTGCAGAGGCGCGTGAGCCGAAGGTAGAGCTTCTCGCCGGGGATGTCCTGATCGGGATAGATGTGGAGCACCGGAGGCTGCTTGAAGCGCTCGATGAGCCAGCGGAAGAGCTTGCGGAGCTGCGTCTCGTGGAGGGTGGTGGCACTGGGGATGGCGATGGCCTTGTGGCCGCTGGAGAGCATCGCCCAACAGTCGCTCGCACCCTCGGTGATGAACAGCGGCTCGCCCTCACGGAGCAGCTGCAGCACGGGCAGGTTGTAGATGTGGCACTTCGAACCTCGGGGAAAGCGGAAGCGAGGGGCGACTTGTGCAGTGCGCGATGAGCCTTGGGCCGTGCGTGATGAGCGTTGGGCGGTGAGGTTGCGGCTCTGAACGCCTATCAGGCGGCCTTCGGTGTCGTAATAGGGGGTCTGCAGCCAGGGCGTGCCTTGGCGGTCGGTCCACGAGCTGAGACGGCACCAGCTGATGACTCTCGGGTCGAGCCTGCGCTCGCCGAAGAGGAAGGCGCGTGCGGCATCGTTGAGGAAGGGACGGTCGAAGAGGCGGCCGTAGCGTGCGGCATCGAAGGTGGTCGGTGCGGCAGGCTTGTCGGCTGGCTTCCACTCCGAGAGGATGACGTTGTGCTCGCCGGCAAGCCAGCGGCAGGCCTCGAGGAAGGGGAGGTTGAGCACACGCATCGTCAGGTCGATGGTGCCGCCGTGGGCATCGCACACGAAGCACTTGAAGCCGTTGCGCGACGGGGAGAAACTGAGGCTGGGGTGGCTGTCCTGATGATAGGGGCAGAGGGCCTTGTGGCGGCTCACGCGGAGCCCGAGTCGCTCGGCCACTCCCTCGATGGGGAGTGAGCGGAGCTTCTGGATGTCAGATTGGTCCATAATTCGTAAAATTATATTTACAACTAGAAGTTCTTGAAGAAAAGGTCAACGAATCAGAAGTTCTTGCAGAAGAGGTCGGTCTCCTTGTCGGGCTGATGGATGAGCTTGGCTCGCTTCCATTTCGAGAGGAAGACGCGTGCAGGCGTGGAGAGGTCGAGCTTGACGATGAGCTCGCGGAGCTGGTCGCGCGAGAACTCCCGTGGCAGCTGGTCGTAGAGCGGCACCTTGTTCGGGTCGTCGGCATTGTCGTTCTTCTGCATCTCCTCGAAGCGCTTTCCCCAGCGCGCCATCAGGCCGTCGAGGATGTATTGCGCCATGAAGCGGTAGAACTTGCTGACGTGACTCTGCTGCTCAGGCTCCTCGCCCCAGAGGTGATAGCAGAGGGTGGCCATGCGGAAGGCCGACACCGAGGAGCGCTTGTAGAAGCAGTTGAGTGCGCGCGAGCCGGTCTTGAGCACCTGCTGTCGCTGCTCCTGACACCAGCGTCGCACGTCGCCGTCCATCCAGCTCATGTCCACCTCGTGGGTGGGTTGCAGCATCCCCTCGTCATCGTAGGTCTCGTGCATCAGGCGGTCGATGGTCTGCTGGATGACGCTCTGCTGCCCGGGCGTGATGGGCTGGAAGACGGGCGCATCATCGCCCATGAGGTCGCCCAGGTCGGCAATGACGTGACGGGTCACGTTGCCCCCCTCGATGGAGCGGCGGTCCATGTACTCGTCCAGGGCGGCCGGCGTGGAGCAGAAGAGCGAGCACCAGATGATATCGACCATGGCGCAATAGGACTCGCTGCTGTTGGTGTCGGTCGAGAAGGATGCCCCCAGGTCGTAGGCCAGACGGCCGATGGTGCGCAGGTCGGAATAGGCCTTCTTGTTGCCCTCGGTCATAGTGGAGAGCTCCTCGGAGAAGAGCATGAAGGTGAGCGGCTCGCCATACTTGCGGATGAACATGTCGGCACGCTTGACGAGCTTCGCACGGGTGATGTTCTGCAGGCAGCGCACGTCGGTGATGGGTTCCTCGGGCAGGTTCTTGGTCTTCGACGAGGTCTTCTTCAGCTCGTTGTAGGCCTGCTCCTGCCGGCGGAGCTCCTGGTCGCGCAGGAGCAGCGGTGCAAGGAGGTTCTTGACGATGGGACGGGTGAACGACTTGCCGTCGCCGGGGTTGCCCACGACCACCACCTGCAGCAGCAAGGCATGCAGCTCAGTGTCATAGACGTACTTCACGCGGAGGCGTGTGCTCAGTGCGCAGAGGCAGGTGATGGCCGTGAGGATGGCTGGGATGCGGAACGATTCGGGCGCAATCTCATGATAGATGCGAAGCACTGGCGGTAGGTCGCGCGCCAGCAGGTTCGCCACGGAGGTCTGCTTCTTCTTTTTCATCTTCTTCGTATTCATATTCATATTCGTCTTTAGATTCATATTCATATTCATCATTTAAGAGGTTCTTCTGCAATTTAGTTGAAGTATTATCGCCTGTAGGGGCGGACCTGTGTGTCCGCCCTGAAAACCGCAACGGAACATGATAAGGTGCATGGTTCCGGGCATAATCACGTGTATGTATCCGGGCAGACACATAGGTCTGCCCCTACAGAGGCCAGTGACAGAGGCCAGTGACAGGCTATCAACCGAATTGCATCAGAACCAGTAATAGTAAGTCATCACAGTCAGTCGATAATCTTGAGTGCGTTGACGATTTCGGTATAGACACCGAAGGCGAACTTCGGGCCATCGAGGTGGGCGGAGTCCATCGTCTTGAGGTGAATCTGGTATCGGCCGTTCTGCATGCGCACCATGGAGATGTAGCGGCCGTCGAAGAGCTTGGGGTTGCGCTGGTGTTTTCCCTTTCGTACAGCCTCCTCGAAGCGGAAGTGGCACTCGCCGTCGCGGGTGAGGATGCCGTTGTAGCACTGTCCCTCGGTGAGGAGGGTGTCGGTTTGCATGACCGTCTTGAGGTCAACGCAGAGGTTGGTGTTCTTGATCATAATGCTTTTGTTTTGTATTATGTTATGCGCTCGTTGGCCGGACACGTCCGTGAGAGGCGCGAGCCATAATACGCCAGAAGGGGGCCGTTTTTCAGGGAAAAGATTCGGGAAACAAGGTCGGGAGAGGGGCCGAGGGGGCATGACTCAGGCGCTACCTGTGCGCATAAAAAAGAGGCGGAACCACTTATGTTTCAAGCAATTCCGCCTCTTTGGCGCTTTGGGGCATTTTTTTTGGATTTTTTTTTCGCGTTTCCCGAACGGGGGAGGCCCGGGAAATGGCAGGTGTCTATTGTCTATTGCAATAAGTTCCTGCTTTGGTTGTCTTCCAACACTTTCATCTGTTGGATGGCGATTTGGTTCAACTTAATCAAACGCTCGCCTTGAGGAATACCTTGGTCGATGAAAACGGCATTATTCAAATTCCACAGAAATCCAACTTGCGAATTTGAAAGCAATATCTTTATGAGCAAATGTACCGCCATATCTTCCAGATTTGGAAATAATGCCGATAGCATTCGTTGTATTTATCCACTTTTGTGGGGATAAGGTAAAAGCATTTAATCCAGCCTCTTTTCTAAGCCCCTCGAATTCGAGGTGTTTAAACAAAGAAAAATAGCAGCCAACCGACTGGCGATTGACTGCATATATGCGTTGTCCAAAGAGGAACTTTCCAAAGTGAACAGAGAGTTGAAGGAGATTATGGGTGATGTGCCAAAGCAAGGATGTGGAATGAAATGATAAATTATCACTCCCTACTAACGAGAATTGCAAATTGCACTTCTCACACTTCCATAGCCAATCTTGGGGTATCTTGACTTGTTCTGTCTTATCCCAATTTGTTTTGTCACGTATTTATTGACTTCTGAAATAGTATTAATATGCTTGGCATCCTCACAAATAAAATACCCTGGTGCTCTTAACATGTATTTCCTAATTTCAAAACCAAGAATGCCTTCCAGTTCTATTAAACGTGATAGGCAAATAATATCATGATTATATGCTTCACCAAGTATCTCTCTTACTTTGTAAAGCATATTTTCATTGTGAGCACGTTTTAGATAAAAATCAACGTTCTCTTTCAACAAAGTGTCGGAGTTATATTCTTCGTCGTAATACATATTGCTA
>JBJEKS010000015.1:0-5035 GCA_051878755.1 Bacteroides sp.
TCTGCTCAAAGCGGGCGCAGATGGCAGGTATGTAGCTCACCTTTGCTATCTTCGGGTTCCAGTAGCCGGCACGCCCGCGCGACAGTCCGTAGGTGGGGAAGAAGATGCCCAGGTGTGCGTAGTCTGTCATGCACTGCTGGAAGTGATGCTCCAGATTGTTGTTGTCCATAAACTGACGTACCTCTGCATCCGTACGCTCCCACTCGGCCAGCTCGTCCATGGCATCCTGAAGCTCTTTGTTGTTGATATCAACTGCCTTCCCGCTTATAGGAAACTGATATGTGCTTCCCCCGCCCTTTTCCTTCAGCTCGGCTATCTTGGCACGCAGCATCACGCCGGCATCCTCCCACGGTATGAGGTCGGTCTTTACAGAACCTCCTGTCCAGTGTGTCCACCGGTACATCAGCTTCGGACCGAGACCTACTGTCAGGTCTATAAGGTATTGCAGTGCGGTGGCTGTATAAGGCAGCGACGATGCGTATCGGAATATCTGGTTGGGCAGATTGTCCATCGGCCCCCAGGGTATGTAGCCAAGCGTGCTCTTCCGGTTCGTCTGCCGCACAGGCCGTATGCTGCTCTGCTTGGCATCAAACATGCTGTATCGGTCGGTGATGGAGGGCTCTCCGCCCCCAATGCGTACGTCCGACGAGGTGGCTCCCTCGCCCGTGTAGGATGATATAGTCTCTACATGCGGACGCTCAAACGGATAGTCCAGCTGTACGTACCCATTCTCCTCCAGTTCTGTCACCCGTTGCGTAAACTTCTGCATCTCTCCCATTGTATTTTAATTAAATGATTAAGTGATTAACTAATTAAATAATCAAATGATTAAACAATCAAACTCGCAGCTTGTGGATCATGGCTAACTCGTAGCTTGTAGCTTGTAGCTCGTAGCTTGTAGCTGACTTGTAGCTTGTAACTCGTAACTAATTGACCACAATCTTCGTATCATTCACCTGCAGTATCAGCACATCGTGCAGCTCTCGAATTTCGCCGCTATCCAGCTGCTTCACCTTCCGTCGCCTGCGCCGCGCGTTCACGGCGATGGTCACTACATTGTTGAGCCACGTCACCGTTCCATCCTTGCACAGGTATCGAACGTTGAACGGTACGCGGTTCCCTTCCTCATCCTTCTGCTCGCACAGCATCCGCACATATTGGTATCTCAAGAGTTTTTGTTTCATGAATCAAATGATTAAATGATTATTTGATTAATTGATTAATTGATTTCGTAAAATCAAACCAACGTTTTCACGTTCAAAGGTACAGAGCTGTGTGCATGGAATGAAGGACAGCGTCATTTTATGTTTTGCAACTATCATTATTAATACCAAGTTCCCGATTGCATCTACTATCATAAAACTTCCTCCTCTCTTTTTGACCACAGATGAACGCGGTGCTTCTTTACTACTAAAGGAACAATACAAACTCGCGGATGCCGTCCCGATGCAGGCACACCCCTACCGTACCGTCTACCTCCTGACGGATTACCAATGCGCAGGCCGTATTAAACAGGCTTACGATTTTCCTGGCCGCTTCGATGTTAGTTTTAATCAACGCCTTTTTCATTATATATACCTATTATATATATTAAGCAAACCTTGGCAACCATCGTGCCACGTAGTCAATACTCCAGTCATTCCTTCCAAACTGAACGTTTTCGTATCGACGGACTAACTTACGGTCGTACTCCTTCCATACACCCTTGTGCTTTCGATTGAAAGCAATGCTGTATACACTTGCGTTTGCGTGCTTCAAGTTTTCCCATGCTTTCTTCCATGCCCACTTCAGGCACCGCCCGAATGTCATCTTGTATGAGTACTTCCGAAAGCACCGCCACGCTGTCTTGAAAATTTCGCTCTTACTGAAGTTCTGACTACGTTTCATAACTTATATATTTGATTTGCTATGCAGATATAAAGCTATAACTTTGATTGCACAATAACCAATGAAGTTTTATGTTTGATTTAATACTATTTAATAAAGTTATAGCTTCATATTTTATCTATTTTATTATTTTTGCACAACCAAATAAATAAAGTTATGGCTATTAATATTAAAAGAATAATTAAAGAAAAAAATCTTGAAGTAAGAGAAGTTGCAAGGAGGATGGGAATTACGCCTACCGGGCTAAGCCAGCACATAAATGGAAACCCGTCTGTGGAAACGCTTGAACGAATCGCAGAGGCTGTAGGTTGCGACCCGGCTGACTTCTTTGTCAGCAAGGAAAAAACAAACACTCTCACCTGTCCCAAGTGCGGCGCACGCCTCCGTGTAGACGAGATTAAATGATTATTTTATTAATTAATCAATTAATCAGTTGAGTATTTAATCAACTGATTCCTGTGCTACCATTGTTTCTTTTTGCATGAAACTACTTTGTTCAGCAGAGAAACAAAAGTTTCGCTACTGCGAACCGAGAGTTACTCAGTAGCGGATTGGAGAAACGACAGAAGAGAAACAGCGCATACGCAGAATGCCATATATAATAGGTGTATTTTAAAAACGAAAATCATGAAACTGACATCCGTTAATGTGAATGCCGTGTTCGAGAAGTGCCTCGGCACAGAGGCTGATTTGAAAGTAAGAGGCATGAAGCTGAACGTATGCTTCAATCGTGAGAAGATAGAATTCTTCAAGGATGACATCAAAGACATGCTGCTCCAGCTTCCGAAGAAGTTTATGCAGAGCGAACAAAAAGGATGGTCGTCTCTGAATGCTTGCATGAATCGCAACGGGAACCAGTGGACAGGCAGCCACCAAGACGTTGATGCACTTGTATGCCTCGGCATCGCCGCCGGGCTGGCCGACTTCCTGCTTCCGCGCGACTGGTGGTATCTGTTTCCAGACGGAATGCCTTACTTTGTTGTGTTAGATAACTTGAACAAATAATTATTTAATTAACTGATTAAGTAATTAAATAATCAATTAATTAACTAATCAATAATCAGCAATCAAATCTACGTTATTATATGATTAAATAACCAAATAATCAAATGATTATAAAATGATTTAAGCATGGTAAAAGTTGAATTTACAGAATCGAAAATTAGAGAAGAATTCAGAAATGCAAAGTCTGACGAGACTAGAAAGATGCTGAAGGAACTGTTCCCGGCTGTTTTTAACGAACAGAACAAGAAGAAGCCTACACTGGACGACTACACATCCATCACCGGATACGAGGATGCCTGTGAGGCTCTTGGCGAATCTCCGATATTGTCGGATGACTACGTGAGAGGGCTTGACGGCAATGAAGGAGATATGGATTTCTATATCTACGGCTGCGAAAGGTATAACACGGAATGGGAAACACTTATATACCAACTCCCCGACCACATCATCGCGCTGATGAAGCTGGAAACAATATCGCGTGCATTGTGGGGAAGGCATTGGCAGCCAAGACCGAACTCACGAGAAGATGAAACAGTATACTGGCCCTGGTTTCACCTGCTTACGTGTGAAGATTTCGACGGGCTGAACGAGGCAAATCAAAAGCGTATAATATCAGCCGCTTCGGGGGATGGAGAGTATATCGGGTTCGGCTCTACGTACTTACACCATCGCGAAGTGTTCACGGATGCATACAGCAGCTACCGTCTGTGTCAAGAAACACCCGAAAAAGCCAAGTATTTTGGTGGAAGAGCCTTTGTAAAGCTATGGGCAAAGTACCTGCAATTCAACTTTGAAACAGGGAATTTCGTGATAGACTGAATAATTTAGAACAGAAACAAATCATTTAATTGAATGATTATTTAATTAATTAATCAAATAAGTAATTAATTAACTAATCAACGATCAGCAATCAACAATCAATAATCAGTAATCAACAATGGACGAAATCATTTCAATCACAAACGACAAGGGTGGGGTAGGGAAGACTACGACCGCCCAGAACCTTTCGGCGGCACTGATGCTGAAGGGGAAGAAGGTACTGCTGATAGATGCAGACAGCCAACTTTATAGCAGCTACTGCTGCGGATGGACGACCGACCGCGAGCAGCAGGGGGATCGAACACTCTTCTCTGCGCTGAGCAAGCCGTCTCCGCTGCCTGTATATAAGTCGCTGCGCGGCGTGTACTTCACACCGTCCAGCAAACAGATGGCCGGCATTGAGAACTTCTTGAGCAGCCAGATGTCGCCTAACACCGTGCTGCGCGCTGTGCTGAATCGGCCTGTAGACGACCGAACGGGAGAGGGTATCGTGCTGGCCCGCGACTTCTTCGACTTCATCATCATCGACTGCCCCCCCTCGCTCGGAAGCGAAACGCTGAATGCGATGGCAGCATCTACCGGGCTGATTATACCGGTGCAGCTGGAAGGATTCTCCGTGGTGGGTATCGGCGAAGTGACCGCCCGCTTCAAGGGCGTGCAAGAGGAACTGAACCCCTCACTCCGCATACTTGGATTCCTGCTGGTGATGGTAGACAAGCGTCTGCGGAAGGATTCGCTCTACCACAACTCGCTGAAGGAGACGTTCGATGACCTGGTGTTCGACACCGTGATACGGCGCAATACCCGCATTCCGGAGAGTCAGGACAGCTTCCAGGACATATTTGATTATGACAGCACGTCGGCCGGAGCGAAGGATTACAGGGCGTTTTGCGAAGAGTTGTTGTCTATGTTGGAATCTAAAACACTATAGCCATGGCAAAGAAACAATTTGGGGCCAATGCGCTGAATGCCGTACGGCGCACTACCGAGCGTATCGAGCAGGCCATCGAGCGGCCGGACACTTTGCTGATCAATCCCGTGCAGCCGGAGCCTGCCGCGAAGCGACCGGGCCGAAAGAAAAAGGAGGCTCCTGCGGAACCCTATACGCTTTGCAGTGTGAAGATACCAAACTCATACTATGTGAAATTCCAGGCGTTGGCCAAGGAGAACCGCGAGCCGCTGCGCGACTGTGTGATTCGGTTGGCTATCGAGCGTATCAACGAGATTAAATAACTATTTACTCATGTGATTATTTAATTAAATAATCATCTGATTAAATGAACACCCGGCCTTCGCAGGCCGGGTGTTCTGCTGAGACTTAATT
>JBJEKS010000016.1:0-5018 GCA_051878755.1 Bacteroides sp.
CGATGCCTTCAAACCAGGCCTTCTCAGCCTCCGTGAGGTCGTAGCTGTAGTTCAGGCTCCGGAGCGTCTGCTCATGACGGGCCTTGGCTGCGGCATACTTCTTCTCAAAGTCGTGCAGGATGTCGCCCACGCGCAGGCCGGTACGGCTCACCTTGTCGGTATAGGTCGGACCGATGCCCTTGCCTGTGGTGCCTACCTTGGCATCCCCCTTGGCAGCCTCGTAGGCCGCATCGAGCACACGGTGGGTAGGCATGATGAGGTGCGCCTTCTTGGAGATGTGAAGCCGCTCCTGCAGCTGATGTCCCGAAGCCTCGAGCGCCTCAGCCTCGGCCTTGAAGAGGGCAGGGTCGAGCACTACGCCATTGCCTATGATATTCACTTTATCCCCCTGGAAGATACCCGAGGGAATGGAGCGGAGCACATACTTCTGCCCCTCAAACTCCAGGGTATGGCCTGCGTTGGGTCCTCCCTGGAAACGGGCTACTACATCGTACTTCGGAGTGAGGACATCGACAACCTTTCCTTTGCCCTCATCGCCCCATTGTAATCCTAATAGAACATCTACTTTCATTTTTCTTTTTTCTTTATTTGATCTTTAAGTTTTCGTTTGTTGGCCCTGCTGCACTTGGCGCACAGCCCGTAGAGGTACAGGGAGTAGTGCGACAGGACAAAGCGCTTCAGCTTGGACTGCTCTATCAGCTCGCGCAAGGCATCATCCTGTACCTCCTCCACCTTGCCGCACTGGGTACAGATCTGGTGGTGATGGGTATGGCTGAGGTAGCAACGCTCATACTGCGAACTGCCGCCAAACTGATGCTTCACCACGAGATGGGCATCGAGCAGCAGCATGATGGTGTTGTAGAGCGTGGCGCGGCTGACGCGGAACTTCTCCTCGTCGGCCATGCGGGTGTAGAGGGCATCCATGTCAAAATGGGAATCGAAGGAGTAAATGGTATCGAGTATAGCATAGCGTTCGGGCGTCTTGCGATGCCCGTGCAGGGTCAGATATTCAGTGAAAATCTGCCGTACCGTCTCCTTTATGTTTTGACTATCCATAATACATTATTCGCACTTCACAGCGTACAAAGTTAATTGTTTTTTGTGGAATGCAAGAACGAAACGGATTTTATTTAGAAAAAAATGGGTCAACTTCGCTCGCCACGAGCTGATAAAGCAGTTGTTCGGCCTCATTCGGGGAGTTTTTCATGCTTTCCACGCGCCTGCAAAGGGTAAATGCGTGCTCGTCGCTGTGCTGCATGTAGCGACGCAGCAGGGCCGAAGCAGCACTCCGCACCACATACGGTCCGGAGAGGAAAGCCGTCACACCCTGGTCGAGCAGTTCGTTCTCGACACGCTCTGTCAAGTCGCCCCTCTTCTGGAGCAGACGGGCTGCCGTGAGGAGTCCGCAGGCTTGTGTCAAGGGCTCTTCAGAGGCCATCCACTGCAATGACTTCTGCGGTGCATAGGGCAAGTGCTGGAAAAGGTTCATGCTGACTATCTCGGCCATCTCCTGCGTCTGGATACGCTCCACCCAGATGTCAGCTATCTCGGGCAGGAAGCTCTCCACGGGCTGAAGCATCGTGGCCAGTATCTTACATTCGCGTATCTCCTCCTTCCATAGAGCCTGCGCCAGATGGTGTTCCTTGGGGAAGGAGGCAGCTAGCTGCTTGAGACGGGGCAGTTCTACGCCGAAATTAATCTTATAGAACAGCCCCTTCTCGCGCATGCTCTGCGAGGCCGCACCGTTCATCGCGAGCCTCAACTGGGTCTTGACGGCTCTGATCTGTTCATGAAGCTGCTCAGCCTGTTGTCCGGGGATTAGGATATCCATATTCCTTGCTTGTTTTATTTAATTGTTGACGAATGGCAGCGTGCTGTAGTCGCGGCTGTAGCGCAGCATCTGTTCGGCATAGCCTTCGTCGTAGCTCACCTTGACGTCGGTAATCTTGCCCTGGGCATCGGTCACCACCTCGTAACGGGGGTTGACAAAGCCTTTGTAGGGTGCCAGGTTGAGCTTCTTGTAGCGAGCCAGCACTTCGGCATGGAGTGTGGGGTCCACCTTCACGGCGTAGGTCTCCACGAGGTTGCGTGCGGCAGCCAGGTCGCCAGTCGATTTGATGCGCTGCA
Source organism: Bacteroides sp. (assembly GCA_051878755.1). Lineage (GTDB taxonomy): Bacteria > Bacteroidota > Bacteroidia > Bacteroidales > Bacteroidaceae > Bacteroides. Next base: position 2,128 of record JBJEKS010000016.1, read on the forward strand.
CCTCAGCCAGGAGTTCGCCGAAGAGAGTGCGCAAGCGGGCATAGTCGTTGACCACGACGTAGGTCTTGCCTTCGCGCTGCACCATCTCCACCACCTTATCAGCCTGTCCATGTTCATAGACCCATCGGGCAATGAGCTGACGGTTGCGCATGTGAGCCTCTTCCACCTGGTTGCCCGGCTCGATACGCACCAACTGCGTCATGAGGCCGTTCATCAGGTAGGTGTAATATTCCGCCTTGTAGGCTTCGTCGTTGGGAGTCAGTCCCAGCTCCACCAGCTTGGGGTCGGCCACGTAGTAGAGTCCGAAGAGGTCTGCACGGGCCTCCTCGATGGTCGAGCCGTAGGCCTTGAGCGCATCAGGATCCACACCGGGGAGAAGTTTACCGGAGCCGTGGCCCAGACATTCATGCAGGTCGGTATGGAGGTTGCCCGTAAGGTCGCCGTAGGTATCTATCAGGCGCAGCTCCTCGGGGCTGGCCACAAACTCTTCGCTGAAGCCGTTGCCATGGGCTGCCTTGTTGTAGGCATCGGTTATGTTGCCGATGGTCACCGACTTGGAGCCATGGGCACTGCGAATCCAGTTGGAGTTGGGCAGGTTGATGCCGATGGCGGTGGCGGGATAGAGGTCACCGGCCAGGATGGCTGCGGTAATCACTTTGGCCGTCACACCCTTCACCTCCTCCTTCTTGAACTGCTTATCCACGGGCGAATGGTCCTCAAACCACTGGGCATTCTGGCTGATGAGATCCGTGCGATGCGTGGCATCAAGGTCCTTGAAGTTGACGAGCGATTCCCAGCTGGCCTTCATGCCCAGGGGATCGCCGTAGCTTTCGGTGAAGCCGTTGACAAAGTCGATGCGTGAGTTGAGGTCCTTCACCCAAAGGATGGCATACTCGTCGAAGGTCTTCAAATCACCCGTCTGATAGAAGCTGATGAGCTTCTGGATGACAGCCTTCTGTTCGGGTGTCTCGGCCACCCCTTCGGCCTTCTCAAGCCAATAGACAATCTTGGCAAGTGCCTCGCCATAGAGACCACCCACCTTCCACACCTTCTCCTGCACCTTTCCGTTCTCCTTGACGAGACGGGAGTTGAGTCCGTAGGAGACAGGAGTGGCATCGTTGGGATCCTTCAAGGCACCATAGAAGGCTTCAGCCTCAGCCTGGGTCACCCCTTCGTAGTAGTTGGATGCCGAGGTGAGTACCAAGTCCTCACCATCAGCCTGGTTGACACGCTTGGGCATCACCTTGGGATCGAAGATGACTGGGAAGAGTTCGTTGCAAAGCTGTTCCACCTGCTGCCCCTCAGCCAGCGGGAGTGCCGAAGGCTCGATGCCGGTCAAGGCCTCGCGCAGGAACTCAGGCGTGAAGCCAGGCACAAACTTCTCGCAGCCGTAGTGATGGTGGATGCCGTTGGAGAACCATACCCGCTTGAGATAGACCTCCAGGGCCTGGAACTGAGCCGACGTCCTGTCGCCTTGATAGCCGGTATAGACCGCCTCGAGCATCTTGCGGATGCGGAGGTTGTATTTACCATTCTGATCAAAAAGGATGTCACGCCCCTGCAGGGCGGCTTCGGTGAGGTAATAGACCAGCTCCTTCTGCTGGAGCGAGAGGGATTCAAACCCCGGTACCCGGTAACGGAGTATCTGTAAATCGGCAAATTGTTCCACGTTATAATCAAACTTTTCTACCTCAGGCGAGGCGTTGTTGACTGAGCCACCACATGCCGCACACAGCGCACAGGCAGCAATCATTGATACCATTGAGTTCTTCATGACGTAATCATATATAATAATAGGTATAGCGAGGAGTATTCTATGTCACCTCCTGCACAGTTAACTGCTAAGGCGTGAACAGTTAACTGCCAAGGCCTGAACAGTTAAATGTCAAGACGTGAACAGTTAAATGTCCTAACGCCAAAATACTGCACGCCGCAACTGACTCAGAGTGTGCGGCTTGCAGTATTCACTCGCTATATCACCTTTCGGATATGCCCAGGTTACTTCTTCTTCTCGGCAAAGCGCTTGCGGTAGCCGTTGGGCGTCTCACCCAGGTTCTTATAGAAGGCGGCATAGAACGACTGACGGTTGGCAAAGCCCACCATCGTGCTGATTTCCTCCACCGTCTTGTCGGCATAGCGCTTGTCGGTCAACAGGTGTTGAGCCTCCTTGACGCGGTACTCGTTGAGCAGGCAGGAGTAGTTCATGCCAAAGCGAGAGTTGACCACCGCCGACAGATAACGGGTGTTGGTCTTCAGCTCAGTTGCCAGTTCCTTGGCAGAGAAGGTGGCGTCACGATAACGTTTTTGGATAACCACAATCTCCATAATTTTGTCATAAAGTTCATCTGCCAGCTCCGGACGAATCAACGAACGGTATGCTGCATCTTTATTCTTTTTCTCACGCAAGTTGTAAGGTCTCTTCTTTGATTCCTCAGCCTGGTTCTTTTCTTCTAAATCGCTCATAGATTTAACTGGTTAGGGAAAAACATAATAAATTATCGAACCATTCACCGGAATGGGACTCACAAATGTCTGACTTTTTTTTTGAATACACAATATTTTTCGCGCTTTTATAGAGCAAAAAAGTGCGTTTTTTACCAAGATGAAGAATTTTTGAAGAAAAGTGGAGTAAAATTAACAACTATTATATCATTATTCCATACCTTTGTAGCCGTTTTATGACCCTATTGAATATGATGCAGCAAGTCCTGAAAAGATATTTCGGTTACGACCAGTTCCGTCCGATGCAAAAAGAGATTATTGAACATATCCTCTCCCGCCGGGATGCACTTATCCTGATGCCTACGGGAGGAGGTAAGTCGATGTGCTACCAGCTCCCGGCCCTGATGAGCGAAGGGACTACCGTAGTGGTCTCTCCGCTGATTTCACTC
>JBJEKS010000017.1:0-5000 GCA_051878755.1 Bacteroides sp.
GGGTGAACTGTGCGGAGAGTGAGAACTCGGAACCCTGGCGCGGGTAGATGGGGTTATCTACCGAACTGCGGCTCAGCGTGAGGTTGATGCTGAGGTTGTTGCACTTACCGTTGGTCACGAGGAAGTACTGCCAGTCGCGCAGGATGTAGCGTTGGTAGGCCAGCTCGGCGGTAATCTGGAAGTAGTCATCGGGCCAGCGCAGGCGCTTACCGAACATAACCGACACACCGAACATCTGGATGCTCTTGTCGGGGTCGTAATAGTTCTCATAGCTGTTGTAGTTGCCGTAGTTGTACATGCCGTAGCCGTACATGCCGCTATAATAGCTGTTGTAGTAGTTGTTGTAGTAAGCGCTGTTGTAGTAGTTGCTACTGATGTCGGTCTGGCGCGAGTAGAAGGCCGATACGCTGAAGGCGTTGGGGCGCTTGCCACCGAACCAGGGGTCGTAGAACGAGATGCTGTACTGCTGGTAGTACTTGGCGTTGGTCTGTCCGCTCAGCGTGAGGGTCTGTCCGTCGCCCTGTGGCAAGATACCTCGGTAGTTCTCACCCGGGTGGAGCAGGTTGGCCAACGAGAAGTTGGTGAACTTCAGGCTCAACTTACCGATGACACCTGTCTGTCCCCAACCGGCAGAGAACTCCACCTGGTCGTTAGCCTTGGATACAAGGGGGAAGCCGATATCTACTGTACCATCTTCCGGACGGGGTTGGATATCTGGTTGCAGCTGTTCGGGGTCGAAATGGCCCATCTGCTGGATTTCGCGGAGTGAACGCATCAGGTCTTCACGGCTGAAGAGCTCACCCGGACGGGTACGCAGCTCGCGGCGGACCACATTCTCATAGAGTCGGTCGTTACCGCTGATGTTTACCTTGTTGATGGTGGCCTGGCGACCTTCGTAGATACGCATCTCCAGGTCGATGGAGTCGCCCACGATGTTCACCTCCACGGGGTCGAGGCTATAGAAGAGGTAACCGTTGTTGTAGTAGAGGTTGCCGATGGCGTCGTCGTCAGTCGTAGTGCGCTCTTCCAGGAGCTTCTGGTTATAGACATCGCCCTTTTTCATCTGCAGCATGTAGTTGAGCTGCTCTGAGGGGTAGAGCGTGTTGCCCACCCAGGTGACGTTGCGCAGGTAGTATTTCTGTCCCTCCTCGATGCGCATGAAGATATCCACCGTGCGGTCATCGTAGGGTGTCACGCTGTCGGTCACGATCATGGCGTCGCGGTAACCCAGCTCGTTATACTTGTCGATGATGAGCTGCTTGTCGGCCTCGAAGTTCTCCTCCACAAACTTCTTCGTGCGGAACATATTCTTGAACTTGTTCTTCTCGTTGGTCTTCTTCATCACCCGCTTCAGCTTCTTCGCCTTGAGGGCTTCGTTGCCCACGATGGTAATCTGGTGTACCTTTACCTTCTCTTTCTTGTCGATATGTACATCCACAATCACCTGGTTCTTGTTCTGCGGGTCATCGCGTTGAGAGATGATGACCTCGGCGTTCTTGAAGCCCTTGTCGTCGAAGTAGCGTTTGGCCAGGGTCTTGGCACGGTCGGTGATGTTGGGGGTAATCTGTCCGCCCTTGATCATGCCGATTTTGCTCTCCAGGTCTTCGCGTTCAGACTTCTTCACGCCGTGGTAGATGATATCCGATACGCGTGGGCGCATGGTCAGGTGGATGGTAAGCCAGATTTTGTCATCCTCAATCTTGTCCGCCGTAATCTGTACGTCGGAGAATAGTCCGTGGCGCCAGTAGCGCTTGATGGCCTGGGTAATCTCGTCGCCCGGGACGGTGATGACCTGCTTCTTTACCAGACCGGAGAGGCCAATGATGACGTAGTCCTCATAGTTGTCTGCGCCTTCCACCTTGATGTCGGCAATCTCATATTTCTTCGGGGTGCCTGTGTAGAGTATGACCGGCTTCTCTTCTCCGGCTGTGGGCAACTCTTGTGCCGAGGCGGGGAGGCTGATGAGCAGGAGGCAGCCCAGGGCTGCGATGAGGGTGAGCATACGATGTTGCATCTTCATATAGTGGGATATCTTATGTAGGGTTTCTAATGTGGGGTTAGACAATCTGTTCGCTGGTCTTGCCGAAGCGCCGTTCGCGCCGTTGGTAGTCGCAGATGGCACGGCAGAGCTCCTCCTCGCGGAAGTCGGGCCAGAAGGTGTCGCAGAAGTAGAGCTCGGCGTAGGCGGCTTGCCAAAGCAGGTAGTTGCTGAGGCGCAACTCGCCACCGGTGCGTATCAGCAAGTCGGGGTCGGGCATAAAGGAGGTGGTGAGGTGGCGCTCAATCAGCTTATCATCAATCTCCTCCGGTTTCAACTGACCTTGGCTTACCTTCTCGGCTATCTGACGCGTGGCTTCGGTCAGCTCCCAACGTGAGGAGTAGCTCAGGGCGAGCACGAGGCACATGCCGCTGTTGGCCGCTGTGCGCTCGATACATTGGTTGAGCCGTTGCTGCACCTTTTCGGGCAGTTTGGCGATGTCGCCTATCACGCGGAAGCTGATGTTGTTCTTCATGAAGGTCTCCTCTTCGATGGAGTCGAACAGGAGGGTCATGAGGGCGGTAATCTCTTCGGCGGGGCGATTCCAGTTCTCGGTCGAGAAGGTATAAAGGGTGAGGTAACCGATGCCCAGGCGTGCGGCTTCTTCGGCGATGACGTGTACGGTTTCTGCCCCAGCCTGATGGCCGAAGCAGCGTTCCTTGCCTTGCTGTTTGGCCCAACGTCCGTTGCCGTCCATGATGATGGCCACGTGGCGGGGGATGCGGTTACGGTCTATTTGGTCTCTGTAGCTCATGCTGACGGGATTTAATGGGTTGATGCGAATCCTAAACGGTTGAGGCGACCGCGCCATACGGTGCAGTGGGTGCCTTCGGCGGTGATGACCCAGAGGTAGTCACGCTTCTCATCGGCTTGCACCGTGGGGTCGTTCAGGAGGGTATAGGGGGCTTGGCCGGCCAGTTCGTCGGGCAAGCGGAATTTCTCTTCGCTCGCTGTCCATACGATGCCTGTCTGCGAGGTGTAGAGGGCGGTGAGGTCACCACCGGTGCAGCAGTAGAGACCGGCATAATGGGTCAGGAAGGGTTGTGCATAGGGGGGCAGACCGCTGTCGGAGCTGTTGGAGAGTGCGGCCCAGTCGTTTGCTGAGAGGGAGAACCAGGGGATGAGGCTGACAGGTTCCTCTTCAGCTGTACGTCCTACGACTACTACTTTGCCCACGCCATTGGCCGTGGTGGTGGCGGCAGAAGAGAGATTGAGGGTGGGGAAGTTGTCATCAACAAGTTCGCCAACCATCCATTGCATGCCGTCGGTAGTCGTTACGAAACGTCTTTCTCCACTTTCGTCCGTGCGGATGGCCACGAGGGTCTCCTCCATGTAGGTCACGTCGTTGGCAGGGAAGGTGGCTACCAGATTAAGTATGCCGCCGCTCAAGCTCTCGTCAAGGCTCCAGTTGCTGCCATCCTCGGAGCGGTAGAGGTTCCCATCGCTGGTTGCAGCATAGAGTGTGGAGTGGAAGTTTTGCATCGTGCTCAGCAGGGCTGTCTGGGGCAGGCCTGCTACGGGCGAGGTGCTCCAGCCTTGGCTCAGGGGGGCTGCGGAATGACGGTAGAGCGCTCCAGCAGAGGTGTATAGCAGCAGCTCGTCGTCGAGGAGGATGCTCTTCAGCTCTTCGGCAGGGGTGGCAAGGGTCAGCGGGTCATGGTCGCTGAGTCGGCTCCAGCTCATGCTGTCGGGGTCCTGAAGGTGTACGCGTATTTGCAGCGTGTAGATATAGTTGGTACCATCGGCGGCATGCGAGTTGAGCTTGATGCCGTCGCTGCCCGTGGCGTTGATGGCCGGACGGAGGTCGAGCGAGTCGGTGGTACTGAGCAGAGTATCCTGGGGTGCACCGCTCGTCACCCAGCCTGTGCAGCTCAGGGTGTCAATCAGAATGCGGTCAAGGATGGTGTCCGCTCCCATGGGGAGGGAGTCCTTGTTATAAATCAGTCGCTGTACCTGGTCAATGGTGAATTTATAGTGTCTCCCGTGGATGGTGTCCAAGCCGAAGGCACGGATGGATGCATCCGAGCTGTAGGCATAGGTCTCTTCATCGTCCATACAGGCGCTGATACCCACCGACAGGCAGATAAAACTCACAATAACGGATAAAAACTTTTGTCTCATTTCTATGTGGCAGTTTATTTACAAGTTGCAAAAATAGGAACAATTTTTTCTATAATCCTCATTCAAAAGAAGATTTATATAAAATTATAGATAATCGCCCCTATTTTCTCGACTTTCTCACTCTCTGTAGTGATGAATATTCACTTTTTTAGGTGATGAACATTCACTTTTTATAGTGACGGATAAGGTGGCCGAAATACTGCTCAACCTCTACGGATTTAAACTCTTTTAAGCTAGGGGCCGTCACTCCCCGGCCAACGATGAGGGGCGCTTCTTCTACGAAGGCTTCGTCCCAAAGGCCCGCATCGATGAAGCTTTGCAACGTGATGCGGCCACCCTCCACGAGGAGCGACTGGAGTCCTTCCTGATGGAGCAGGGCGGCAATCTGCGGCGGAAGTGGGGCGTTGAAGTCAAGCTTGCGGTACTCCACGGGGTAGCTCCCTGGAGTCTCGGTCAGCACCAGGGTGCGGAGTGAGCCATCGAAGAGGTGCAGATGCTCCTGGGGAAGCTGCCCTTGACGGTCGATGACGAAACGCACGGGTTGCGGACCACTCCAATGGCGCACATTGAGCGTGGGGTTGTCGAGCAGGGCGGTCCGGCTTCCCACGAGAATGGCGCTGTGCTCGGCCCGGAGGCGATGTACGCGCATCAGGGTGAGGGGTGAGGAGAGGTGTAGCGGCTCTCCGCCGGTGCGAAGGCGGTCGATGAAGCCATCGCTGCTCTGGGCCCATTTCAGGGTGATGTAGGGACGCTGCTGCTGATGGAAGGTGAGGAAACGGCTGATGAGCGCCCTGCACTCCTCCTCCAGCACACCGGTAGCGACCTCTACACCAGCGGCTCG
>JBJEKS010000018.1:0-4936 GCA_051878755.1 Bacteroides sp.
GTTGAAGATGGGGAGGGAGATCAGGTCACCGCTTTGGTTGAAGTTGATTTTGCTCCAGGTGCCTTGTTGCTGTCCGTTCTTCAGGTTGATGGCCGTCTGCTCAGGGAAGTAGTAGGCCACGCGGTTGTGCCATATCCATCCCTGATAGCTCTGATTCAACGTGCTGGAGGGTTGCAGGCGGGCTGCCTCACCCCCTGTGGGGAGCAGATAGACATCGCCCACCAAGTGGCATTGGTTCACCGAGGTATGGATGGCCTTGTCGGTATCAGGCCCTTCGATGCCTGCACCCAGGCAGACCATCTCGTTGTCGAAGAGGAACCAGCTTTTGCGGGCCTTCATGCCATAGTCGGTCATGTCGTAGGCCATGGCACCATAAAGGCCGTCGGAGGCTCCGGCCACGAACTTCGATACGCCATAGACACCCCAGTCGTTATGGTTCTCCACCTCACCCTCGGGGGCGGTGGTGCCTGGAATCTTGTCCCACTCCCACACGGCAAAGATATCGGCATACTCATCCCCTTTTACGCGGATATTGTAGGCCCCTTCGCTCATGTAGGTACCCCAGAGGTTTTCGCCGTTACCGCTCTCCGAACGGCAGGTGTTTTCGCTCACGGCACGCACGGAGATGTCGTAGCGCTTGCGGTTGTGGAGCATGTAGTCGCTTGTCCAGTACATCATGTTGCGGTCGGAGCGGCCGATGGTGGGATTTTCGGTAGCGAAGCGTTGGGCCGCATCCTCATACTCCTGTGCATGTTCGGGGTCTAGGGCCTTCATCTTGCTGAAGAGCGAGCTGTAGTCGCCCAGGTTGAGCGTCTTCTTACGGCTCACGCTACGCCCACAGACGCTGAAGTCCATGTAGTGGCCACGGAAGACGTTGAGGTAGGTCTTGCGCACGAAGTCGCTGAAGAGCTTGTTCTGCTCGGGCGAGAGGGCGAAGCGCGTACCCACGAAGAGGGGGGCCATCTTGGCGATGTTATCCACGAACACCGTGCCGTAGCCGCCCACGTAGAGCTGTTTGCGGTGCTGCTGGTAGGAGAGGTCTTCGCGGATACCCTCAAAGTCGGTGATGCGGATAGGCTCGAAGAATTCGCTCACGTTGAAGCTCACGATGCTGTCGTTCTTCAGCACGCAGCCGCGTATCATGTGGTGCATGGCGATGTCCTGTTTGTTGGCGCCCGTCCATTTGCGGGGGTCGCTCTGCTCCATCATCTGCATCAGTCCCTTCACGACGGAGGGGTCAGGTTTTTCAGCCCCAGCTTCCAGCAGGGCCAGGATGTCGGCCATGATTTTGGGGGCAGAGATTTCGTTGTACCACCAGTTGTAGGAGCGGGGCTGGTACTTGTTCCAGGCGCGCAGGGCCTTGTCGATGGCGCGGAAGAGCATGAAGTTGCCGTAGAGCGAGCTCTCGGGGCAGGTATAGGCGGTGGCCATCTGGCGCACGTAGTTGAGGTGGGTCACGGGCTCCCAGTTGGTGCGGAAGAAGCATTTGTAGTCAATCTGCGGCCAGGTGCCCTCGGCGGTGAGCATCTTCATCAGGCTGGTGGCACCCTGCTCCATCTTCTCCAGCGGCTGGCTGGCGTAGAGCTGCTCACGTACCCGCTGGAGAACCAGCTCATAGTCATCCTTGGGCTCCACGGGTTTATACTCCTTGCGGTTGGCCTTGGTGGGATCGAAGTAGTTCACGTAGGGGTGTTTCGTCAGCGTCACCCTGCCTGTTACGGTCAGCGTGGCCGGGTTGGGCAGGTTGGTGAAGACCTCGGTAGGAATGCTGAAGCTCTCCATCTTGCGTCCTTCGGGGGTGTAGGTGATGCGCACCACGCCCTTGGCACCCGGGGCATAGGGCTTGTCGCTCCATTTGGCCGAGGTGCAGCCACAGCCGGTGATGACCTGCTTGATGAGGAGCGGTTTGTCGCCTGTGTTGGTGAAGTGGAAGTCGTAGCTCATACTGCCGTCTTGTTCGTCAAACTGGCCAAAATCATGGCTCACTTCGGTAAACGTGATTTCCTGTGCCTTGCTCATGCCGGTAAGGCCCGTCAGAAGGAGAAGAAAGAGGATGCTCTTTTTCATGGTTCGTAGAATGAATGATACGGTAAAAAATGTTTTTTGTTTCACAAAAGTAGGCTATTTTGTTGTAGTAAGCAAACGAATCAAGGAATAATGTACGATTTTGCCTTGGATAATGTACGATTGAATCGTAATATTGATTACTTTTGCAAGCGATAATTAAATCTACTCATGATATGAACAGTTTGAAGATTCAGAAAATAGCCGTTGCTCAGCAGCCCAAGGCTGCCGCACTTCCTGCCCTGCTCGACAGCATGGCCATCGCTTTCCAACCCGTTGACAGCCTCAACTGGCCCGACCAGTATCCCTACAAGCCTGCCGTAGCCTTCCGCATGGCCTATACCGATGAGGCCCTGCTGCTCCACTTCCGCGTGAGCGAAGAGAGCGTACGCTCCGTGGCCGGCAAGGACAACGGTCCTGTATGGGAGGACTCGTGCGTGGAGTTCTTCTCTATTCCGGCTGACGACGGCGTATATTATAATATGGAATGCAACTGCACGGGTCGTCTGCTCGTGGGTGGTGGTGCCGGTCGCAAGGGGCGTCAGCATGCCCCGCAGGAGGTGCTCGACAAGGTGGACCGCTGGTCGTCGCTCGGCACGGGTGACCTGGAAGAGCGCAAGGCCCCCGCGACGTGGGAGGTGGCCCTGGTCATCCCCTTCAGCACCTACTTCCTGCATCAGCTCACCTCGATGGATGGCCGCATCGTGAGGGCCAACTTCTACAAGTGTGGCGACAAGCTCACCACGCCCCATTTCCTCTCCTGGAACCCCATCGTATGGGAGACCCCCAACTTCCATCTGCCCGACTTCTTCGGCCAGCTACAGTTCTGAATATCGCCATATCCCATGCATAAATACATCAGATGAATCGCCACAGACACAACATACTCTATTTGCTTATCGCACTCTCCTTTGCCCCTGCACTCTTCAGCAGGGGCAGGTTGCCCTTTGCTCCTGAAGGAAGAATCAGGCTGCTTCATGCCTCCCACGACTTCCTGCCGACGGACACTCTCCCCTTTAATCCCTATGCCCGTGTCGATTCGCTGACCCTGGCTGCTCCCCGCGAGGCGGAGCGGAATGTGCATACCCTGGCGGCCCACTTCAAACGGACCTTCTCCACCCATGAGGAGCTGCTGCGGGCCTTCTATGTCTGGACAACCCACCGCATCAGCTACAACATGTACTCCACCTTTACCTCACGCAACGAGGTCTTCAATCCCGAAGAGCAGCTGGCCGAGCTCTTCCAGACGCGCAAGGGGGTCTGCTCCCACTACGTGCTCCTCTTCTACACCCTTTGCCAGGAGTGCGGCGTGCGTTGCCATACCGTGCATGGCTACAACAAGCAGGGCACGCGGCTTATGACCAACACCCACGAGTGGTGCGTGGTGCTGCTCGATGATGAATGGTATGCCGTTGACCCTACGATGGGAGCCGGCTACATCGAGAACCTGGAGTTCTTCCATCAGCCCAACAACGACTATTTCCTTCTGAAGCCGAGTCGCATCCTCTTGACCCACATGCCCTTCGACCCCTTGTGGCAGCTGAGCGAGAAGCTCATCTCCTATCACGAATTCGACAGCGGCGAGATAGACTCTGTGACGCAGAAGCCCCGTTTTGCCTGGCGTGATACGCTCGACAGCTACCTCCGGCAGGACACCTTGCAGCGCCTGGAGCGGATGTACGACCGCATGCGCCTGCTCGAAGGGGGCAATCCGTTGGTCAACTACGCGCTCGAGTTGGCCCACTCCAACATCTTCACCATCAAGCTGCAGCGCATCATCTCCTCGTTCAACTACGCCAATGTCCACTTCGACCGTGGCATCCTCTCCATCAACAACTTCATCCGCTACCGCAACGCCAGCTTCCAGCCCGTGAAGCCCGATGCCGAAATCTGGCAGATGATTACCGATGCCGAGACGGAGATTCAGCTGGCCGACAGCGCCATCAACACCATCAGCGAGACCCCAGAGAAGTACCGCAACGACATCCTCTACCAGAAGCAGCTCATCATCGAGGCCTCCACACGCATCTACAAGGAGCGCCTCTTCCTGCAGCACTACTTCGAGACTCCCGTCAAGAAGCGCAAGATGCTCTTCCTGGCTGGCTATAAGGAGTAGAAGTAATTTTTATCCGGTAATTTGTTTTTTTAATTGACTTATATTATTTTTGTGCCCAAATAGTAGCTTATGGGAAAGTTTATCAATCCGTTTACCGACATGGGATTCAAGCGCATCTTCGGGCAGGAGTTTTCCAAGCCTTTGCTACTTGACTTCCTCAACAACCTGCTGAAGGGTGAGCGCCACATCGTTGATTTGCGCTTCCTGGACAAGGAACAGCCCGCCGAATATGTGGGCGACCGTTCTCTGATTTACGACATCTATTGCGAGACAGACAATGGAGACAAGATAATCGTTGAGATGCAGAACCGCGACCAGCCTTACTTCAAGAACCGTAGCATCTACTACATCAGCGAGGCCATCGCTCGTCAGGGCGAACGTGGCAGCGTTTGGAACTACAATATCAAGGCGGTCTATTTAGTGGCTTTCCTTAATTTCACCCAGGAGGAGATTGGTAGCAAGTTCCGTACGGACGTTGTGCTTGCCGACCGTGAGAGCAAGGAGACTTTCTCTGAGATGCTTCGTATGGTTTACCTTCAGCTGCCCTACTTCCAGAAGGAGGCTGATGCTTGTGAGAATGATTTTGAACGTTGGATTTATGTATTGAAGAATATGGAGACACTGAACAGAATGCCCTGGATGGCTAAGAACTCGCTTTTCGAGCGTTTGTCTCAGATAGCCGAGGTAGGTGCGCTGAGCCGTGAGGAGCGCATGAAGTACGACCGTTCGCTCAAGGCGCTGAGAGATACCTACAGT
>JBJEKS010000019.1:0-4919 GCA_051878755.1 Bacteroides sp.
GGCGATGATATACTAAAAATACTTCAACTAAATTGCAGAAGAACCGTTAATCCTTCATTATTTCTTCAAATAATCGTCCGATATTTGCTCGTTACACGGCGCAAAGGTAGAAAAAACGCGCCGATAAAGAAGAATTAACACTATACTTTTTACATCTGTTTGCCAGTTTGAGGAATTGTTCCTAAATTTGGACGCCATTTATAGGTGCCGGATAGATACTATCTGATTGATTGATGAACTAATGTAAAACTGAAAACTGAAAGAAACGATGAAGAAACTCTTTTCACTCACGATAAGCCTCCTGGCTGCAGCCTGCTTCAGCCTGCCAGCCGGAGCTCAGAGCCTGGCCGAGGCTAAGGCTCTCTACGAAAAAGGCTCCTACGCAGAGGCCAAACCTGCCATGAAACGCCTGGTGAAGGCGCAACCTGCCAACGGCAACTACTGCCTGTGGTACGGCGTCTGCTGCCTGGAGACCGGCGAACCGCAGGAGGGACTGAAATACCTGCAGACAGCCGTGAAGCGACGCACGCCGGGCGGACAGCCCCAGCTGGCGCGCTGCTACGACCAGCTCTACCGCTACGAGGAGGCCATCAGCGAGATGGAGAATTACATCAGCGAGCTCAACAAGCGTCGCCGTCCCACCGAACAGGCTGAGGCGCAGCTTGATGCATACCGCACGCACCTGCGTATGCTCAAGGGCGTGGAGCAGGTGGAGGTGATTGACAGCCTGGTGGTGGACAAGGCGCAGCTGCTGGACTACTACAAGCTCAGCGAGGAGTCGGGCAGGCTCTATAGCTACGCCCGCTACTTCGACCAGCCGCAAGACCCCAGCAGAGGGGTGGTCTATGAGACGGAGCTGGGCAACAAAATCTACTTCAGCGAACTGCAGGAAGACGGACGGATGAGCATCCTCAAATCAACCAAGCAGATGAACAGCTGGAGCCACCCCACCCTGCTGCCCGACAACATCAACGGCAGCCACAACGCCGACTACCCCTTCATCATGGCCGACGGACTCACCATCTACTATGCCGCCGACGGCCAGGGTTCGCTGGGCGGCTACGACATCTTCGTGACCCGCTACAACACCGCTACCGACTCCTACCTCACGCCCGAGAACGTGGGTATGCCCTTCAACTCTCCCTACAACGACTACCTCTTTGCCGTGGACGAGTACAACAACATCGGCTGGTTTGCCTCCGACCGCTACCAGCCCGAGGGCAAGGTGTGCATCTACCTCTTTATCCCCAACGCCACCAAGCAGGTCTATAACTATGAGGGGATGGACACGCAGCAGCTGATCCGCCTGGCGCAGCTCAAGGCTATCAGCCTGACGTGGAGCGACCAGGAGCGCGTGACCTCTGCCCGTCAGCGCCTGGCCCAGCTGGAGCGCGGCGCCGTGAGCAGCCAGCCGGCGCAGGAGAGGGAGTTCGCGTTTGTCATCAACGACCAGCACCTCTATCATAAGCTGTCCGACTTCCGGTCAGCCGAGGCCAGGCAGCTGTTCCAGGCCTACAGCCAGGCAGCCAGCTCCCTCAAGCAGCAGCGCTACAAGCTGCAGTCGATGCGCGAGCGCTATGCAGCGGGCAACGAGCAAGAGAAACAGCGCCTGCATGATGCCATCCTCGACCAGGAGAAGCGGTTGGACGAGCTCCACGGTCAGGTGAATCAGAAGGCCAACGAGGTGCGTGCCGCCGAGCTGCAGGCCATACAGTAACAGAGAGATTCATTGACCGAGAAAGAAACAACAATCAATAACCAATCCCAAAAACAAAATATGATGGAGATTCTCATTATCATCCTCCTGGTGGTGGCGGCCATAGTGCTGCTGCTGGTGGAGCTCTTTGTGATTCCAGGCATCAGCCTGGCCGGACTGGCAGCCGGCGGTTGCCTGATTTATGCCAACTACTACGCCTTCGCCCACCTGGGCACGACCGGCGGATGGATTACGTTGGCCGTCTCTGCCCTGGCCTGCATCGGCTCGCTGGTGGCCTTCATGCGCTCCAAGACGCTTGACCGCATAGCGCTGAAAAGCGAAATCACCTCTTCCGTGCGCAGCGCAGCCTCGGGTAGCGGAAAGCAGGTCAGCGTGGGTGATGAAGGGATGACCACCACCCGACTGGCCCTGATAGGCTATGCTGAGATGGGAGGAGAGATTGTGGAGGTGAAGTCCACGGCCGAGTTCCTGGATGCCCAGACCCCCGTGCGCGTAGTGCGCATCGTGGACGGCATCATCCTGGTGGAGCGCAAGACGGCCTGATGTCCGCCTCAAAAAAGAGTTAGACCAGCACATGAAAAAAAACAATCAAATTTATTTATTCATAATACATTAAGACTATGGAGACAAACATTTATCTCGTGGCCTCACTCATTATAGGAGGCTTCGTTTTCCTGGCCGTATTTTTCCACTACGTGCCCTTCTTCCTGTGGCTGAGCGCCAAGGTTTCGGGTGTCAACATCTCGCTGGTGCAGCTCTTCCTGATGCGCATCCGCAACGTGCCGCCCTACATCATCGTGCCTGGCCTGATTGAGGCCCACAAGGCAGGTCTGAGCACCATCACACGCGACGGCCTGGAGGCCCACTACCTGGCCGGCGGACACGTGGAGAAGGTGGTTCACGCGCTGGTGTCAGCCGCCAAGGCCAACATTGAGCTCCCCTTCCAGATGGCTACGGCCATTGACCTGGCCGGTCGCGACGTGTTTGAGGCTGTGCAGATGTCGGTCAACCCCAAGGTGATTGACACGCCGCCTGTTACGGCAGTGGCCAAGGATGGTATTCAGCTGATAGCCAAGGCACGTGTCACGGTGCGCGCCAACATCCGCCAGCTGGTGGGTGGTGCGGGCGAAGACACCGTGCTGGCCCGCGTAGGCGAAGGCATCGTGTCGTCCATTGGTTCAAGCGAAAGCCACAAGACCGTGCTCGAGAACCCCGACTCCATCTCCAAGCTTGTGCTGCGCAAGGGCCTGGATGCGGGTACGGCCTTCGAGATTCTCTCCATCGACATCGCCGACATCGACATAGGTAAGAACATCGGTGCTGCGCTGCAGATGGATCAGGCCAACGCCGACAAGAACATTGCCCAAGCCAAGGCTGAGGAGCGCCGTGCGATGGCCGTGGCCAGCGAGCAGGAGATGAAGGCCAAGGCGCAGGAAGCACGCGCCAAGGTGATTGAGGCAGAGGCAGAGGTGCCTAAGGCTATGGCCGAAGCCTTCCGCAACGGCAACCTGGGCATCATGGATTACTACCGCATGAAGAATATCGAGGCTGACACGCAGATGCGCGAGACGATTGCCAAGCCCTCAGCAGGCAGCAACAGCAACGCACTGAAGTAATGTCAGCTTTTGAGTATTTCAGTTTTTAGTTCTTAGTTTTTAGTTTTAAATATGAGCGCTAATTATTTTGCTCCCAGTGAGCTGATTATCAATCCTGACGGTTCAGCCTTCCACCTGCATGTGCGGCCCGAATGGCTGGCCGACAAGGTGATCCTGGTGGGCGACCCGGGTCGGGTGGCCCTGGTGGCCTCTCACCTCGAGAACCGCGAATGTGAGGTGGAGAGCCGTGAGTTCAAGACCGTGACTGGCAGCTACCGCGGCAAGCGTATCACCGTGGTTTCTACGGGTATCGGGTGTGACAACATCGACATTGTGGTCAACGAGCTGGATGCCCTGGCCAACATCGACTTCCAGACACGTACGCTCAAGCCCACCCTGCGCCAGCTGGAGATGGTGCGCATTGGCACCTGCGGCGGACTGCAACCCTTCACGCCAGCGGGCACCTTCATCTGCTCGGACATCAGCATAGGTTTCGACGGCCTGCTGAACTTCTACGAAGGTCGGAACGCCGTGTGCGACCTGCCCATGGAGCGCGCTTTGCTCAACCACCTGGGATGGAGCGGCAACCTCTGCGCCCCGGCACCTTACGTCATCCATGCCGACCCCGAGCTGTGCAGCCGCATAGCGGGTGAGGAGATGGTGCATGGCGTGACCGTGGCCTGTGGCGGATTCTACGGTCCGCAGGGCCGCCAGTTGCGCATCCCCCTGGCCGACCCGAGCCAGAACGAGAAGCTGGAAAGCTTTGAGTACCAGGGCCACCGCATCACCAACTTCGAGATGGAAAGCTCAGCCCTGGCTGGTCTGTCGCGCCTCATGGGCCACCACGCCACCACCGTCTGCATGGTGATTGCCGACCGCCTACACAAGCAGGCCAACACGGGCTACAAGAACAGCATAGACTCCCTCATCCAGCTGGTCCTGGAGAGAATATGATTTTTTCAACTAAAAACTAAAAACTAAGGATTTAAAATTTAAAAGGTTCTTCTTCAATTTAGTTGAAAGCCTGCTACTCTCACTGTAGGGGCAGACCTATGTGTCTGCCCAGAACCATGCACTTTTCATGCTCCGTTGCGGTTTTCAGGGCGGACACACAGGTCCGCCCCTACAGGTGATAAAACGATATTTCGACCAAATTGCAGAAGAACCCTGAAAACTAAAATACTAAGAACTAAAAATTACATTCTTGGAATGGAAACATCGTTTGCTTTATCCCCTACCCTGACGAAAGAGGAACGCTATCAACAGTTCATCCCCTTGCTGGCCACCTACCTGGCTAGCGAGGAGGAGGCTGTGAGCGTGCTGGCCAACGTAAGCGCAGCCCTGCACGAGGCTTTTGGATTCTTCTGGGTGGGATTCTACCTGGTAAAAGACGCGGAGATGCTGGTGCTCGGACCCTTTCAGGGCAGCGCCGCCTGTTTCCGCATCCGCAAGGGACGCGGCGTGTGTGGCACGGCATGGGCGGAAGCCCGCACACAGGTGGTGCCCGACGTGGAGCAATTCCCGGGCCACATCGCCTGCTCGTCGCTCTCACGCTCGGAGATTGTCGTGCCTCTCCTGGAGCAAGGAGAAGTGGTGGGCGTGCTGGA
>JBJEKS010000020.1:0-3638 GCA_051878755.1 Bacteroides sp.
GGCCTGCAGCTCATACATGTCGCTCATGATCCAGGCACCCTTCGTAATGTAACCCTCAATGGCATGCGTCAGGGCATCCATACCCGTAGCGGCCGTCAAGCCCTTGGGCAGGGAGTACATCAGCTCAGGGTCAACAATAGCCACGGCAGGAATGTCGTTGGGGTCAACGCACACCATCTTGGCCTGGCGCTCCTCGTCAATGATGACGTAGTTGATCGTCACCTCAGCACCCGTACCAGCCGTTGTGGGCAACGCGATGATGGGCACACTCTTATTCTTGGTGGGCGCACATCCCTCCAGGCTGACGATGTCGGCAAACTCGGGGTTATTGGCCACAATGCCAATGCCTTTCGCTGTGTCCATGCTCGACCCGCCACCAATGGCGATGATGCAGTCAGCCCCGCTGGCCTTGAAAGCCTCCACACCCTGCTTCACGTTGGTCACCGTAGGGTTGGGCTTGATTTCACTGTAAATCTCATAAGGGAAGGAGATGCCATCCAGCACGTCAGTCACCATCTTGGTGGTGCCTACCTTTATCAAGCCTTTGTCACTGCACACCAGGGCTTTCTTCAGCCCCATGCGGTTCAACACCTCAGGCAGCTCCTTGCGGGCACCTGCGCCAAAGTAAGATACTTCGTTCAAAATAAATCTCTGAGCCATACTACTACTTGTAATTAATGTGTTTTTTATGGTTATTATTTGTTCCGACAAAAATAGAAACAAAAATCCAAAGCACCAATTATTTTCCGCAATATTTCTATCCATCCGGCCAGAAATTAGGAATTATCGGAATATAATTCGTACTTTTGCATGCAAATTAGCACCCAAACGACGAATTAACGCCAAAAAACGACAAATTAGCGCCAAAAAAACGATGAAGAAAAAGATAGTGATTACTGGTAGTAGCGGATTTCTGGGAAGCCGGTTGGCTTACTACTACCGCGAGAAGTACGATTTGCTGCTCCCCTCGCACAGCGAGCTGAAAATCAGCCACGAAGAGGCGGTCAGGGCCTACCTGGAGGAGCACCGCCCGGAGGCGGTCATCCACTGTGCCGCACTGAGCAACACCTGGTATTGCGAGCAGCACCCCGAAGAGTCGCACCGCGTCAACGTGCAAGGCACGGTAAGGTTGGCAAAGGCTTGTAAGCTGACGGGGGCTAAACTCCTCTTCATGTCGAGTGACCAAGTATATAATGGTACGCCTACCCTTGGTGCACTGAAAGAAGAGGCGATGCTGCAACCCGTCAACATCTACGGTCAGCATAAGCTGGAGGCAGAGCAAAGGGCACTACGCAACCTGCCCGAGTCGGTAGGGCTGCGTCTGACCTGGATGTACGACCTGCCCGGCAGCAGCCTGAAGCTGAACAGCAACCTGCTCTGCAACCTGCAGAAAGCCTACGGCGAGGGCACGACCATCCAGGCAGCCACCCACGAATACCGTGGTGTGACCTACGTCTGGGAGGTGGTCAGGAATATGGAACGTGCGCTCACGCTCCCCGGAGGCATCTACAACTTCGGCAGTGGCAACGACCTCCACAGTCATGCGCTCTTCCTGCAGGCCGCCCAGCTCATGGGCCTCAGCAACCCCTCCTCCTGGATTCTGCCCGACGAGGAGCGTTTCTCCGCCCAGGCCAGGAACCTCACCATGGATTGTTCCCTCATCGAGGCACACGGCATACATTTCCTCGACAGCACAGCAGGCATCAAGGAGGCGCTGCAGCACCCCTTCCGCACGGCATGAATAACAGCAGCTGCCGCCGTATGACAATGGCTGCAGCTGCATCACAGGGGGATAGCTGCAAGACAGCCGCTAGCCCCTGATAGACTTCAGCTTGTCGGACAGGCGGCTGAAGAGGATGCGGTTGCGGAAGTGCAGTTTGTCCAGCTCATCCCCGGGGTCCCGGCCCTCCGACTTGTATCGGATGGCTATCTCCCTCAGCACCGACAAGCTGCACTCCAGTATCTGACAGCGGTTCAGCTTCTCCCTCTTTACGTCGGGGGTGACATGATAGCCATTACCCTGTCTGTCAATCACGTCAATGCTGCCGTCGTCATGCACATCATAGAGCCAGTAGGCCCGCTCATTGTCGCCCTTCAGCACAATCAGCTTGCTGGTATCCACCGCAAAGCTGTCCACCTCGGGCCTGGTTATCGACAGACTGACCAGGTAGAAATAGCCATACTCCTTCACGGGATTGGCATAAAGTCCTCCCTCGATGCGCCCATACACAAAGGGGTCTTTCAGGCGCAGGAGAAGTCCGTCGTTGGCGGTGGCAATCAGTTGCGGTCCTTCGGTGGAGATAATCCGGGGCAGGTTGTAGTATATCTGTCCGCTCCACATGTCGAGATACTCCTTGCCGTTCGGCCGCACCACCTCCACAAAGTCCTTGCTGCAGAGCAACGCCGAGGTGGCTCTGCCAAGGTTTCTCACCGTATGGCCCTGCATATCCACCACGGCCAGCTTCGTGTCCTTCAGCCGCACCACGGCCAGCCCCTCCTTTATATTATATACGCGCAGGTAGGCAGGTGCCACCATCACCTTCCCTCCGCATCGCAGTCCCCAGAGGCGGCTGCCCTCAGGCTGGAAAGCCTCTGTCTCCTCCTCCAGGATGCCCTTCTGCTTATTCCACTCCTCCAGGCCGGCTTGACCAATCAGCTCCTCCAGCCGTTCGTGCGTAATCACGACGGTCAGCTCCGAGTCAGAGGGTGTGTCCACAGCCTCCGTTTTCTTTACAATGACCATCCTCCCCTCAAAGGCCGACTGCCAGTTCCAGCATCGGGTAGGAAGTCCAAACAGGTGAACCAGCCCCACGTTGTCCAGTATCACGCAGCAAGCTTTCTCCTGGTGCATACGCAATCCGCGCCCCACCATCTGGAGGTATTTGGCCAACGAGAGCGTAGGGCGTGCCAATTGAATAAACTCCACATCAGGACAGTCAAACCCCTCCGAGAAGATATCCACATTCACCAGCACCTTCACCTCTCCGCTCCTGAACAGCTCAAGCCATTCGGCTCGCTCCTTGGCCGGAGTCTGCGCGCTGATGGCCACCGCCTTTATGCCGCGCTCCATGTAGTAGGCCGCAATGCTGCGCGCATGTTCAATGCTGATGGCATAGACAATCCCCTTCTTCCCCGGGGCATACTGCGCATAGGCATCATGCAGTCGGCCGATGCTGACACCCCTGTTCAGCACCTCGTTCATCTCCTTCACCTGGTAGTCACCGTCCGCCCCCCGTTTCTGCAGCGAGTTGATGAGCAGTTGCTGACGGCTTCCCTCGCGGATGGCTACATAGTCGAACGGTGCCAGCACCCCCTTCTGGATAAACTCAGGTACGGTGAGCGAGGAGAGCAGCACGTCAAACAGGTCAGTGAACCCCTTGCCGTTCAGCCGGCAGGGCGTGGCCGTCAAGCCAAGGAACTTCGTCTGCGGCCAGGCCTCCCATAGCAAGCGGTAGGTCTTGGCCAGCGCATGGTGCGCTTCATCAATCACGACAAGCGAGAAACTCCTGCGCCGCACCTCCTCCTCGTACGAGGGAGATAGCATACGGCGGGAAATCGTCTGGATAGACTCTACGCAGATACCCTCCTTGTCAATCCCCATCCGCTGGATGGTCGCCTTAATCTGCTCAATCAGCTCC
>JBJEKS010000020.1:3738-4903 GCA_051878755.1 Bacteroides sp.
CGCTGACCAGCGAGGCCAGCACCACCGTCTTGCCCGTGCCCGTAGGCATCTGCACCATCACGCTGCGGTACCTCCGAAACGCCTCACCCACCTGCGAACAGATGGCTATCTGATAATCTCTCAGCACAAGAAATTAATCAACAAATTTCACCCGTTCAGCAGCACCCAGGCTTTCGCGCTCCGTCACCACCAGGTGACCCTCCTGCTCCTCCTCAAAGAGGATGGGATAGACACGCAGCTTCTCCGCGCCACTCTCCTTGATGATGCACTCCACGTCCACCTCGCCGCCACGCTCACGGATGAACTTCATGATCCGCTCACGGTCCTGCTCCTTGTAATTCTTCTCACACATAATCTATTCTGCTAAGTTTCTAATTGTCCTAATTGAGTGTCAATACAGCTCACTGCTCAGCGCCACGATGTCGGGCGCACCCAGGCCGCAGCGCTTCAGCACCTTCACGTAGCCCGCCTGCTCCTCCTCGAAGAGAATCGGATAGACACGCAGCTTCTCCGCACCACTGTAGGCCATCAGGTCACTCACGTGCACCTCCGCCTTCCCCTTCAGGAACTCCAGAATCAGCTTGCGGTCCTGCTCCTTGTAGTTCGTCACGTCGATGCTCCTCAGGTGACTCTCTATCGCCTCCGGCGTGGCGCTCAGCTCCACCAGGGCCGAGTAGTCGCCCGGCTCATCCAGCCAGCGCGTCAGCTCCTTCCACCACTCCTTCCGTCCTAGGTGTGTGCTCACGCTGAAGTGCGTCAGCCAGTGCAGGAACTCCGTGTGATGCTTCGCGTTGTAGCGCAGCACACCGTACGTACCCCAGACGAACACCACCGCTGCACCAATCACCACGTAGAGCTGCACCTCCACCGGTGCATGCAGCAGCACCGAGATACCCCAGGCCGCCGTGATGGTCAGTCCGATGAGCAGCTCGCTCATCGCCGTGATGAAGTGGCTCACCCCCACGTTCACGAACACATGGTGCAGGTGCGTCTTGTCCGGCTGGAAGGGACTTCTCCCCTTCAGCACCCGCATCGTCATCACCCGCAGCGTATCAGCAATAGGCACCGACAGGATGGCCAGCGACATCGCAATCAGGTTCACCCCCACTGCCTCACTGTAGTAGGCCACCGAGCTGTTCTTGCTCAGCACGCACATCACAAACCA
>JBJEKS010000021.1:0-15906 GCA_051878755.1 Bacteroides sp.
GCACCACTTCGCCGTACTGCTCCACGAGAAGCCCTACAGCGGCGTGAACGGAAGCGGCAAGCACAACAACTGGTCGCTCTGCACCGACACAGGCATCAACCTCTTCGCCCCAGGCAAGAACCCCAAGAGCAACCTGCTCTTCCTCACCTTCCTGGTGAACGTGCTGATGATGGTCTATAAGAACCAGGACCTGCTGCGCGCCTCCATCATGAGCGCCGGCAACAGCCACCGCCTGGGTGCCAACGAGGCTCCCCCCGCCATCCTCTCCATCTTCCTGGGCAAGCAGCTCTCCACCATCCTCGACCAGATTGCCACCCAGACCGATGAGGGCGGACACGGCAACGAGGAGAAGACCACCCTCCACCTGGGCATCGGACGTATTCCCGAAATCCTGCTCGACACCACCGACCGCAACCGCACCTCACCCTTCGCCTTCACGGGCAACCGCTTCGAGTTCCGTGCGGCAGGCTCGTCGGCCAACTGTGCCGCCGCCATGATTGCCATCAATGCCGCCATGGCCAACCAGCTGAACGAGTTCCGCGTCGGCGTGGAGCAGCTGATGGAGGAGACCCACCTGAGCAAGGAGGAGGCCATCTTCCAGCAGATGAAGCAGACCATCATCGCCTCCGCACCCATCCGCTTCGAGGGCGACGGCTACTCACAGCAGTGGCGCGAAGAGGCTGCCCGCCGCGGCTTGACCAACATCTGCCACGTGCCCGAGGCGCTGATGCACTACATGGACAGCCAGGCTCGCTCCGTGCTGCTGGGCGAGCATATCTTCAACGAGACCGAGCTGGCCAGCCGCGTGGAGGTGGAGCTGGAGAAATACACCATGAAGGTACAGATTGAGAGCCGCGTGCTGGGCGACCTGGCCATCAACCACATCGTGCCCACCGCCGTCATCTACCAGAACCGCCTGTTGGAGAACCTGCGTGGCCTGCGCGAAACCTTCGATGCTGAGGAGTACGAACAGCTCAGCGCCGACCGCAAGGAGCTGATACGCGAAATCTCCCACCGCGTCACGGCCATCAAGCAGCTGGTTCGCCAGATGACCGAGGCCCGCAAGGTGGCCAACCACATGGAGAACTTCCAGCAACGCGCCTTCGCCTACGAAGAAAGCGTACGACCCTTCCTTGGCCAGATACGCGACCATATTGACCACCTGGAAATGGAGATTGACGACGAAATTTGGCCCTTACCTAAATACCGCGAGCTGCTCTTTACAAAATAATGGCACTTTTTTTGTCATAAATTTGTAGCATAAAAAAAAAAAGTCTATTTTTGTGCTATAAAACAGCGTTGTGAAACATAATTATGGCAAAAAGCAGCAATAATAGGATCAATATTAACTTCAATGTGCCTGAGTTGATAGCCGACATGTGGGCCCCACTGACCGACGAACAGCGGGAGTACCTCTCCAGTCAGTTTGTCCTCCAGAGCTACAAGAAGAATGAAGTGATACATTATGAGGGCGAGACGCCTACCCACATGATGTGCCTGCTCAGCGGCAAGGTGAAAATATTCAAGGAAGGCGTTGGGGGACGGAGCCAGATTATCCGTATGATTAAGCCGGTGGAGTACTTTGGCTACAGGGCCTTCTTTGCCGAGCAGGATTACGTGACCACCGCAGCGGCCTTCGAGCCGTCGGTCATCTGCCTCATCCCGATGACGGCCATCAACAGCCTGGTGGGTCAGAACAACGGCCTCTGCAAATTCTTCATCAAGCAGATGTCGATTGACCAGTGCTACTCAGACGAGCGCACGGTGAACCTGACGCAGAAGCATATCCGGGGCCGACTGGCTGAGGCGCTCCTGGTATTGAAAGAGAGCTATGGCCTGGAGGAGGACGAGAGTACGCTCAGCATCTACCTCTCCCGCGAAGACCTGGCCAGCCTCTCCAACATGACCACCTCGAACGCCATCCGCACGCTCTCGCAGTTTGCCACGGAGAAACTGATAGCTATCGACGGTAGGAAAATCAAGCTTATCGATGAAGAGAAGCTGAAGAAAATCAGTAAGATTGGATAAAAAATGAGAGAGGCGAGCCTTGCGGTTCGCCTCTCTCTCTTTTTTATAGGGTGCCTCAACCTATCAGTCCCTTTTCAGAGAGGTAGCGCTCGGCCTCGATAGCTGCCTTGCAGCCACTGGCCGCTGCAGTAATGGCCTGACGGTAATGGGGGTCGGCCACGTCGCCTGCTGCAAACACGCCCGGTGTCTTGGTGCGCGGCGTAGCACCCTCAGTGATGATGTAACCTATCTCGTCGGTATCCACCCAAGGCTTGAAGACATCCGAGTTGGGCTTGTGTCCGATGGCCAGGAAGAAGCCGTCGATGGCCACGTCGTAGCGCTCCTCATCGGCCTCACCCATACGCTTCACCAGGTGTACGCCCTCCACGCCATCCTCGCCGAAGAGTCCTACGGCATTATGCTCGAAGAGCACCTCAATCTTCTCATGGTTGAGCACGCGCTCCTGCATGATTTTTGAGGCACGCAGGTAGGGCTTGCGCACAATCAGATAGACCTTCGAGGCCAGACCGGCCAGATAGACCGCCTCTTCGCAAGCGGTATCTCCACCGCCCACTACGGCCACCACCTTCTTGCGGTAGAAGAAGCCATCGCACGTAGCACAGGCACTCACGCCCATACCGGCATACTTCTTCTCATCCTCCAGGCCCAGGTACTTGGCCGCTGCGCCGGTAGCGATAATCACCGTATCGGCCGTAATCACCTTCTCCTCATCGATGGTCACCTCATAGGGAGCCTCAGCGCAGTTGAAGGCTGTCACCACGCCGTAGCGCATGTCGGCACCGA
This sequence comes from Bacteroides sp., assembly GCA_051878755.1. Classification (GTDB taxonomy): domain Bacteria; phylum Bacteroidota; class Bacteroidia; order Bacteroidales; family Bacteroidaceae; genus Bacteroides. The sequence continues at coordinate 2,812 of JBJEKS010000021.1, forward strand.
AGCGTTCAGCCTGCTTGCGCAGGTCTTCCATCAGTTCAGGGCCTGCAATGCCCTCGGGATAACCCGGGAAGTTCTCCACATCGGTCGTCGTGGTGAGCTGTCCGCCCAGCTGCAGGCCGGCATAGAGCACGGGATTCAAATTGGCACGTCCGGCATAGATAGCCGCGGTGTAACCGGCAGGACCGGAACCAATAATCAGACACTTTACATGTTCTTTTTCCATTTCTTCTATCGTTTTTTAGTGTATATCATCTCAAGTCCACCACCTCCACATCGGGGTAGGCCTTGGCATCAAAGGTGAACATCGAGGCGGGCCAGGGTGTGGTTTGCGCCTTGAACTGCTGGATGGTGATGACCACGGTCTCACCGCCCCGGTAGGCCAGGCTCATCCGCTCCAGGCGGTCGCCTGCCTTGTCGATGAAGAGCATCATGCAGAGCAGCTCCTGCTTGGGGTTAGTGGCCGTAAGCACCACCACGTGCTCTTTGCCTCCCTCGCTGCCCTCCCTGAACTTCGGGCGGTAATCCCGTTGATAGATGGAGAGCCAAGCGTAAGGGTGAATGCTCTGCAACTCCTCCTGGGTGGGCTCGGAGAGGTTGACCTCCTGACTCGACTCCAGGTAGGTGGCTTGCGTCTTGCCGTCAAACCAGGTCACCACCCCATCGGTGGTCAGACGGAAGCAGTCGCCTTGCAGGCAGAGCACCCCCGGGTAATTATTGCCCGAGGCATCGCGCAGCGAGAAGCGTACCTCAGCCGCTGGCACCTGCTTGAGCTTGGCCTCCACCCGTTGCAGCAGCTCCAGCGGCGTGACCTGCTGCGACTGGGCGGCCGTTTGCGCAGAGAGGCAGAGCGGCAGGCAGAGCAGCCACAACAAGAGGACGGGGAGGGAATGTATCGCTGTTGTTCGCATGGTTACATCAGGTTATTCAGTCTCATCTCCAGGTCGGTCTCATCCACGCAGCACACCTCGCGGGGCTTGCTGCCTTGTGCGGCACCCACGATACCAGCCTTCTCCAGCTGGTCCATGATGCGTCCCGCGCGGTTATAGCCGATGGAGAACTTACGCTGTATGAGCGAGGTAGAGCCTTGCTGATGCACCACCACGAGGCGGGCAGCATCCTCGAAGAGTGGGTCGAGATGACCCATATCCACATCCCCCATGTCGCCACCGTCGCTGTTGGGATCTACATACTCGGGCAAGAGGAAGGCCGAGGTATAGCCCTGCTGACGGGCGATGTAGTTGGTGATGTCGGCCACTTCGGGTGTATCGATAAAGGCACACTGCACGCGCACGGGGTCGCCACCTTGCGAGAAGAGCATGTCACCACGGCCAATGAGCTGGTTGGCTCCCGGGCGGTCGAGGATGGTGCGCGAGTCAATCATCTGCATCACGCGGAACGCGATACGGGCCGGGAAGTTGGCCTTGATGGTACCCGTGATGATGTTGGTGGTGGGTCGCTGCGTGGCGATAATCATGTGGATGCCCACGGCACGGGCCAGCTGGGCGATACGGGCAATGGGGAGCTCCACATCCTTACCGGCCGTCATAATCAGGTCGCCGAACTCGTCGATGACCACCACGATGTAGGGCATATACTTGTGCCCCTTCTCGGGGTTGAGCTTACGGGCAATGAATTTCTCGTTGTACTCCTTCACGTTGCGCACATGGGCCGCCTTCAGCAGGTCGTAGCGCGTATCCATCTCCACACAGATGGAGTTGAGCGTCTGCACCACCTTGGTCACATCCGTGATGACGGGTTCACCTTGGTCGGGCAGCTTGGCCAGGAAGTGGTTCTCGATTACGCTGTAGATACTGAACTCCACCTTCTTGGGGTCAACGAGCACAAACTTCAGCTCCGCGGGATGCTTCTTGTAGAGCAGGGAGGTGATGATGGCATTCAGTCCCACCGACTTACCCTGTCCCGTGGCACCGGCCACGAGGATATGGGGCATCTTGGCCAGATCGACCATGAAGACCTCGTTGGTGATGGTCTTACCCAGGGCGATAGGCAGTTCGAAGGTTGACTCCTGGAACTTCCGGCTGCCGATGATGCTCTGTCCCGAGACAATCTGCGGCGACATATTGGGCACCTCGATACCGATGGTTCCCTTGCCTGGGATGGGGGCGATGATACGTACACCGAGCGCCTTGAGGCAGAGGGCAATGTCATCCTCCAGGTTACGGATGCGGGCAATGCGCACACCGTCGCCCGGGGTAATCTCATAGAGCGTCACCGTGGGGCCCACCGTGGCCTTGATGCTGCGGATTTCGATGCCGAAGCTGCGCAGGGTGGTGATGATTTTCTCTTTATTGGCGTTCTGCTCCTCCATGTTGATGGTGGGGGCATCGTTGTCGTAGTGCTTCATCAGGTCGAGCGTAGGGAAACGGTAGTTCTCCAGGTCCAGACGGGGATTGTAGGGCTCCATGCTCTCCGGAGCATACTCATCCTCCTCCTCGCCTCCGGCCTCCACGTCGAAGCCCGGCTCCTTCTCCTCCTCGGCCTCACGCTCCGGCTTGTTCAGATCGACCAACGGGTCGGGCTCGGCGCGCTCTATCTGTATCTCCACCTCGGGGCTTTCTTGCTTCTTTCTGGAATCAGGAGAAGCAGCCTCGGCATCACCCAGGTCGAGGGTGACACTCTGCTCTCTCCTCTCATCGGCCTCATCCGCTCCATCCACCCGGCGCAACCGCTCCTCAGCAGCCTGTGCCGTTTGCTCAGCCGCCTGTGCCGCTTGATCAGCAGCCTCCCGGGCCTCCTCTTCAGCGGCTTTCGCTGCAGCCTCAGCAGCAGCGGCCGCAGCAGCAGCCTCGGCTTCAGCAGCCGCAGCAGCTGCACCAGCTTCACGCCCTGTCCAGGAGGTGGTAAACTCCTCGGGGGTATCCCCCTCATTGGGTTGCTTTTTCTCTTTGGGTTTACGCTTCAGGTAGTTCAAGGCAAAGAATTTGCGCAGCACGTCGATGGTGCGGGCACTGAGGTAGATGAAGAAGCAGAGCGCCGTAGCCAGTAGAATCAGCCAGACACCCGGCACCCCCACCTGCGACTCTATCCAGCGGCTCACGTTGGCACCATGCCTACCACCGATGTAGAAGAACGAGGTATCTGCCTGCGCCGCAAAGGCGTAGGCGAAGAAGATGGAGAACCACACCAGCAGCAGGCTGCAGGCTATGAACCATTTCCAGAGACGTACCACGCGCACCTTCATCAGCTTCAATCCGGCCACCGTAAGGAACAGCACGATGAAGAAGGAGGCTACGCCGAAGCAGTCGTTGATGAAGAACGAGGCCACCTGTGCCCCACGGCTACCCGTATAGTTCTTCACCCCATTGTTCACCGAGGCCAGTTGTTCCGCCGAGGCATGATCCAGCACGCTCTGGTCGGCCGCACCTGTCAAGAAGAAAGAGATGAATGCCAGCAGCAGGTAGATGGAGAAGATGACGAGCATCAGTCCTGCCACAAAGTGGAAGGTCTCGTTCTTCATGGCCAGGCGAATCTTGCTGAAAAGGCCCAGCTTGCGCGTCACCTCTGCAGCCTGCTCCTGCGTTGCTTTCTGTGTCTCTTTCGTATTGTTTTTCTTTACCATAATTCACTAAATATCTTTTGTTTATACCACTGTCAGTCAGGCCACCCCGACTAACATCCGCAGTTTGTGACGCAAAGATAGTGCAAGTTGAGCGAAATACAAAATAAAAAGCGCGCTTTTATTTTTATTTCCGAGACGCAGCCTATCTTATCTAAAGATCGTGCAAGTTGATAGAATTAGCGAAATATGCGGACATATCAAGAATAGCTATTCCCTTCTTGACCCAGCTGGGAATCTGCAGCTCCTGCGACAATTCGCACCCCACCTCCCTCTGAGCCACCTCTACCCTTGCTCTATGGCTACGCTAATGTTCCTAGGGGGTGAACTCGATTTGAACTCGATTTGAACTCGATTTGAACTCGATGAAAAAGTAGAGATTCATCGACTTCAAATCGAGTTCATATCGACTTCATTACGGAGTTACTTTAGACTTACCTTAGCGTCACATTAGAGGAAGAGTAGCCCTGCCGTAGAGGAGACAATCCAGCAAAGTAGCACCTCTCAAAATTTGAAAAATCTCCACATTTACCACACAGAATTCCCAGGATATACGACATGCATGCCATCAATCCGCAAAAGATTGCACCATAAAAAACCGGAAGCACACTTGGCTGATTGCATCGGAATCACTATATTTGCCCACGAAATAGATTAAACGATTAGAGGCTTAAAACCCAAAACAGACATACATTATGAAACGTTACTGCCAAACGCTTACCCTGGTAAGCAACCCTGAGACCATTGCACAATACATTGAGGCACATGCACACGTATGGCCGGAAATCATTGAGGGTCAACACCAAGTGGGCATCCTCTCGATGCAAATCTATGCACGGGAAAACGTGCTCTTCATGATTGTAGATACCGTGGATGAGTTCGACTGGGAGCGCGACATGGCCCGGCTCTCCACCCTGCCCCGACAGGCGGAATGGGAAGCCTACGTGAGCCAGTTCCAAGGCTGCGACCCCAACGCCACCTCAGCCGAGAAGTGGCAGATGATGACCCCGATATTCGACTCGGAGGAGTAACAATCAAACCGTAGATAGCGTATGCCAAAGAAGAAAGTCTTTGTTTCGGGTTGTTACGACCTGCTGCACAGCGGGCATGTGGAGTTCTTCCAACAGGCTTCGCAGTTCGGCGACCTCTACGTGGGCATCGGCTCGGATGCCACCTACCTGGAGTACAAGCACCGCAAGCCGATGTTCCCGCAAGAGGAACGGCTCTTCATGGTGCAGAACATCAAGGCCGTGAAGGAGGCCTACATCAACGAGGGGCACGGTGTCATCGACTTCCTCCCCACCCTGGAGAAGGTGAAGCCCGACATCTTCGTGGTTAATGCCGAAGGCGGCAGCGAGGAGAAGCGACGCCTCTGCGCCGAGCGGGGCATCGAATACATCGAGCTGCAGCGCACGCCTCACGCAGGCCTGCAAGCGCGCAGCTCCAGCTCCCTGAAGGCCACCCTGAGCCAGCAAGCCGAAGAGACCTCATCCCTTATCCCTAATTCCTCATCCCTGCAAGGCATTCCCACCCGCCTCGACCTGGCCGGCACCTGGATTGACCAACCCTACGTGAGCCAATACCATCCCGGATGGGCACTGACCATCAGTCTGGAGCCTACCTTCGAAATCAGGGAGCGCGGCGGATTGGCCACCTCCACCCGGAAGATGATTCAGAAGATATGGCCCATCAAGCTGCCCAAGATGGACCCGGAGATGCTGGCCCGACTGGTGTTCTGCTTCGAGAACAATCCCGAACGCGAAGCGGGACATATCTCGGGAGCGCAGGATGCCATCGGCATCTGTATGCCCGGCCTGGCCCGGCACTACTACGACAACAACTTCTGGCCTGACAAGATAGAGCATACCACCGACGAGATGACGCTCCGCTTCCTGGAGGCGCACCTCGTGATGGTGCCCATGGAGCCGAGACGCCCCGGGTGCAGCGTGACCGAGGGGAAAGCGATCACCTCGGAGAAGGTGAAGGCCCTGGCCCAGGCGGCTGACGACTGCTGGCGAGCCATCCAAAGCAAGGAGCTGGAGGCTTTTGCCAAAGCCTATCAGGCCTCGTTTGAGGCACAGATAGCCCTCTTCCCCGGTATGGTCAACCCCACCATCAAGGGGCAACACTGTCCAGAGGCGAGCGTGCAACCCTTCATCGACCGCTACAGCGCCCTGAAGGACGTGATGGCCTGGAAGATGGCCGGTGCCGGCGGCGGTGGCTACCTGGCCCTGGTGGTGAGGGATGCGGAACGCTTCTGCCAGCAACACGAAGAGACCATCCCGCTGCATATACGAAGGGTATAAGGAGCGAAATGGTCTCTTAGGCCTGTTCAATCAGGAGAACGTCGGGTTAATCCACCGTAATCTCGTCGAGGAACATGTAGGGCCGGTTGCCAGCACCGCTGTGGGCCTTGGGCAACGCAGCGAAAGGCTTGATGAGCACACGCACGTAACGGGCCTGGGCAGGCTCGAAGGTGAGCTCGTAAGTCTCAATCAACTTCTTCTTCATGTCGTCGCCACAAGGGAACTCCTTGCTGGCTACGACGCGGTACTGCTGGTCGTCGTCAGAGAGGGCGACCTCCATGTAGCTGCATCCCATCACCCAGCTGGGCATGTTGGTGTAGGTCTCGGTGGCCACACGGCTCACCTCCTGGCGCTGACCCAGGTCGATGACGGCAGTCACATCCTCCTTGAAGCCGAGCCACTCGCCCGTGGAGTAGTTCTTGATTCCCTTCAGGCCATCTACCAGGGTGGAGGCTCCCTTGAAGGTGTATTGCGGCGTGGGCTGTGCACCCGTCAAGCGGATGGGGCAAGCGGTGGATTTAGTGATGAAGATGGGCTTCTTCAGCTCGGGCGAAGCACCTACAGGGCGGATAGCCACTGCGCGGAGCTCCTGCGACTGGCTGATGCGGATGGGCTCCGCATAGCAGGGCGAGGCCTCGGTAGGCTCGCTGCCATCCAGGGTGTAGTGGATGGGGGCGTTGTCCACCGTCGAGAGGGTAGCCACTACGGCATGTGCCTCCGCATCCGTCTCAAACTGAGCGTTCACGTGGAAGAGGTGCTTGGCATAGTTGAGTCCGTCGCGCTGATAAAGGTCTATCAGGTGGAGCAGACGCTGGGTGAAGTCGGCGTAATCCTTCTTCTCATGAGCCGTCCACTGCACCTCGGCCAGGGCAGCCATACGGGGCAGAATCATGTATTCCACATGCTCGGTGGTGGGGATATACTCCGTCCAGACATTGGCCTGGGCCCCCTTGATGTGGGTGGCCTGCTCTGGGGTCAGCCCGTCGGTGGGGTTGCAGGAATAGACCTTCTCCAGGGGCAGGTAGCCGCCGATGGCCAGGGGCTCGTTCTGCGTATCGGTGCTCTGATAGTAGTCGAAGTAGAAGAATACGTTGGGGGTCATGATGACGTCGTGCCCCATCTGGGCCGCCTTGATTCCCCCTGCGGAGCCGCGCCACGACATGATGGTGGCGTTGGGGGCGATACCGCCTTCCAGGATTTCATCCCAACCAATAATCTGACGGCCGTGGTCATTGAGGAAACGCTCTACGCGGGCCATGCAGTAGCTCTGCAGACGGTCCTCGGCCGTATGCTCCTTGTCGCTCTTGAAGCCCTCCATGCGGATGCGCGCCTGACACTTGGGGCAGGTTTTCCAGCGGTCGCGCGGCGCCTCATCGCCTCCGATATGGATGTACTTGGAGGGGAAAATCTCCATCACCTCGGTCAGCACATCCTCCAGGAAGGTATATACGGAGTCGTTGCCCAGGCAGAGCACATCCTCGAAGATGCCCCAGTCCTTGGATACCTCATACGGCCCACCGGTGCAACCCAGTGAGGGGTAGGCGGCCAGTGCACCGAGCATGTGGCCAGGAAGGTCGATTTCGGGGATGACGGTGATGTAGCGCTCGGCGGCGTAGGCCACAATCTCGCGGGCCTCCTCCTGCGTGTAGAAGCCACCCACCTCCTTGTCATCAAACTGTCCGCTGCCGGCACGTCCAATCACGGTACCCTTGCGTACGGAGCCAATCTCCGTGAGGCCCGGGTATTTCTTGATTTCCAGTCGCCAGCCCTGGTCCTCGGTGAGGTGCCAGTGGAAGGTGTTCATGTTATGGAGTGCCAGGAGGTCGATGTATTTCTTCACGAAATCCAGGGAGAAGAAGTGGCGGCACACATCCAGGTGCATACCACGATAGGAGAAGCGGGGGGCATCGTTCACCTCACCGGCGGGGAAGGTAACTGCTCCCTGCACCACGGCAGGCATGGCCTTACGCAGGGTCTGCACGCCATAGAATACGCCTTGCGGTGTCTTACCGGCAATGCGGATGCCCTCGGCGGTGGTGGTGAGGCGATAGCCTTCGGGATTCTCGATGGTTTCGTCAATCAGCAGGGCAATGGTTCCTTTCTCAGCACCTGCAGCCGCCTCACGGACGGCCAGCGACTGGCCCGTAGCTTCGCGCACGTAGTCGGCCAGGAACTCCGCATCACGCTGGAGCTGCTCGGAGCCTGCGGTATAGGTTATCACGCTCTTTCCGTCCATGCGGAACGGTTCAGCCTGAGTGAGTGCAATCTCTTGCGGGAGAGGCACAACAGAATAGGTCGCGGGGGTCTCGCTCACGCTGCAAGCGGTGAGCAGACCGGCCAACAAGGGCCACATCATCAACTGTTTCTTCATGATACGTTGTTATTAAATGAATGAAAAAATGGGGTTCTTACTCATCCTCAGCCTGAGCCGCCTGCATCTTCTGCATCATGCGCCAAGCGGTGGGGAGCATCCCGGCCAGGGTGCCGGCAGTCATGCCGATGTCACCCTCCTTCTTGGCGGCCAGGTCGCCGGCCAAGCCGTGTACATAGACTCCCAGACGGGCTGCAGTGAGCGCATCATAGCCCTGCGCAAGCAGAGCCAGCAGCACACCCGTGAGCACATCGCCACTGCCTGCGGTGGCCATGCCGCTGTTGCCCGTGGTGTTGAACCAGCAACGGCCATCGGGGGCGATGATAGTGGTGTAGGCCCCCTTGAGCACGATATGTACGCGGGCGGTCTGAGCCAGCTGGATAGCCTTCTGCAGCCGCTCGTAGCTGTTCTGACAGCTACCCACCAAGCGATCCATCTCGCCGGGATGGGGCGTGAGGATGGAGCCTTTGGGCAACTGACCCAACAGGCTGCGATGGGAGGCCAGCAGGTTGAGGGCATCGGCATCGACCACCATGGGGCAGAGGGTGTTGTTGATTTGGTCGAGCAGCGCCTCTTCGGTCTCCTTGTGCTGTCCCAATCCCGGGCCGATGGCCACGGCCTGGAAGCCGTCGCTCTCCTCCCACTCACTGAAGCAGGTGTCGCTGTAGTCAATCAGGGTGATGGCTTCGGGCACGGCGGTCTGCACAATGAGGTTGTTGCAGAAAGGGACGTGCACCTTGAGCAGTCCCAAGCCGGAGCGGAGGGCTGCCCGGGCGGCCAGGATGGAGGCCCCAGCCATGCCTTGCGAACCGGCAATAAGCAGGGCCTTGCCGAAGGTTCCCTTGTGGGCAAAGCGACTGCGGGGCTTGAGCAGCGGTGCCACGTCGTCCCACTCCTGCGTCTGCCAGTCGGTGGGGAGCTCCTCCATCCCCGCCTCACTGAGGCAGATGTCGAGCAGTTCCCACTCCCCCACATAAGGCTCGTTCTCGGGTAGGAAGAAGGCGAGCTTGGGGAGCTGGAGCGAGAGGGTGAGATGGGCCTTGATGATGCACGAGGGGTCGTTGTAGCTGTTGTCCTCGCCCATCAGGCCCGAGGGGATGTCGATGGCCACCACCGTGGCGCGCGAGGCATTGATGTAGCGCACCACGGTGGCAAATCCACCGGAAAGGGGTTTGTTGAGTCCTGAGCCGAAGAGCCCATCTACCACGACATGCTGCTCCGTGAGCTCGGGGGGCGTGAACTGCCGGGTGACCACCTGGAAGCGCACCTGCGGCACGCAGACGAGGCGATCCACGTTGGTCTGACAGTCGGCTGAGAGCTCGCCCTTCGGGTTGAAGAGCACCACCTCCAGCCTAGTGTAGCCACACTGGGCCAGCAGACGGGCCACGGCCAGGGCATCGCCGCCGTTGTTGCCAGGTCCGGCAAAGAAGACAAAAGGGGTCTCCTTGTCGCGCCAGCGCTTGGCTATGGCATCGGTCAACTCATCCGCAGCACGCTCCATCAGGTCGATGGAGGCGATGGGTTCATGCTCGATGGTATAGGCATCAAGCTCCTTGATTCGGTAAGTAGGAAATATCTTCATCACAATCTATTTATACCAGACGGCCAATCCATTGGTCGCGATCGCCCGGGAGCAGGTCGATGACGGGAATCTCTACCATCGTGTAGCATCCGGGTTGCTGACGCATGGCGGCACGTGCCACGCAGACCAGTACCTGACCGGTCAGGGCGGGGTTGTTGATGCGCATGTTGAACTCGAAGAGCTGATTCTGCGTCTTGCCTGATACGCCCTTGCGGGTGAGGTTGACACCGTGGCCCATGTCGAGCAGGGCATCCACGGAGGGCACCAGGTTGACGTGGGTCTCGTCGTGAGCAAAGTAGGGGTCGGCCTTGATGGCAGCAGCCACCTTCTCAAAGTCGTAACCCTCGTTCAGCTCCACATAGACCATACGGCGATGGATGCCTGTGCCCGTCGGGATGGTCATGGAGAGGGCTGCCTTGACGCCTTCGATGGCCTTGACAGCTACGGTGTGGCCCATGCTCATGCCAGGGCCGAAGTTGGTGTAGGTGATACCCTTGGGAGCGATGGCCTCCAGCAGGGTGCGTACCACCGAGTCGCTGCCCGGATCCCAACCGGCAGAGATGATGGAGACGGTCTGATGCTCGCGGGCCACCTGGCCCAGGCTGCTGCGCAGGGCAGGAATCTGCGTGTGGATGTCGAAGCTATCTACGGTGTTGATGCCCAGGGCCAGGGCCTCCTTGGCATACTCCTCCACCTTACGCGTGGGGGTGCAGAGGATGGCAACATCCACCTGCTGCAGTTCGCTGACGTGCTTCACTACGGGGTAAGCCTTCAGCTCTTCGGGGCAGGCCTCTGCTCCGTTGCGGCGTACGACGCCTGCTACTTCAAAATCGGGTGCAGCCTGCAAAGCCTGCAAAACATAGTGACCAATGTTGCCATACCCCACGATGGCGGCTCTAATTTTCTTCATATTCGTTTCTTTCTTTAATTGGTTTGAATTGTATTTTTTTTGGTTTTGGCCACAAAAGTAGCAATTTTCTTGGCTCAATTCACAAAATATCGCTATTTTCGTGGCGAATTTTAATTTTTGAACTTCTCTTTATGATTGATTACGTGAAAGGTGAACTGACTGAGCTGACCCCTGCCGTGGCCGTAGTGGAGTGTGGCGGAGTGGGCTATGCGGTCAATATTTCACTCAATACCTATAGTGCCATCCAAGGCAAAAGTGTATGCAAACTCTATGTATATGAGGCTATTCGCGAGGATGCTCACCTGCTGTTCGGCTTTGCAGGCAAGCAGGAGCGGGAGCTGTTTCTGTTGCTCATCTCGGTGTCGGGCATCGGAGGCAACACGGCTCGCACCATCCTCTCCTCGCTCTCGCCGGCGGAGCTGATCAACATCATCAGCACGGAGAATGCCCAGCTGCTGAAGACGGTGAAGGGCATCGGCCTGAAGACGGCCCAACGCATCATCGTAGAGCTGAAAGACAAGATTCAGGGCAGTGCGGTGGCCAGTGCACAGGGCATCCTGCCGGGCATGGCCGCAGCTTCGAGCCTGGTGCAGGAGGAGGCCCTGGCCGCACTGACGGCACTGGGTTTCCAGGCAGCCCCCTCGCAGAAGGTGGTGCTCGCCATCCTCAAGCAGCAGCCCGATGCCGCCGTGGAGACGGTCATCAAGCTGGCGCTGAAGCAGCTGTAATGCTCCTCCTGCTTGCTCAGAGGGCAGCCACCTCTGCCTGTTCAGAGGGCAGCCACCGCCTTGAGCTCCTGGTAGAGCCGCTGCACGGGAAGGCCCATGACGTTGAAGTAGCTTCCGGCGATATACTCCACACCGATGTAGCCAATCCACTCCTGCACGCCGTAGGCTCCGGCCTTGTCGAAGGGGCGGTAGGTATCGACGTAGAAGGTGATTTCCTCGTCGGTGAGGGCGGCGAAGCGCACGGCGGTTTCGGCCACGAAGGAGCGTTGCCAACCGACCGTGGTGAGGGCCACGCCGGTATAGACCTGATGGGTAGAAGCTGAGAGGCTACGGAGCATGTCGATGGCCTGCTGCCGGTCGCGCGGCTTTCCCAGCACACACCCCTCGTGCCACACAATGGTGTCGGCGGTAATCATCAGTTCATCCTCCTTGAGCAGCGGGCGGTAGGCCTGCGCCTTTTCGCGCGCTATATATAAAGGTATGTCCCCTCCCTGAAGTTCCTGGGGATAGGATTCATCCACATCGGGCAGGGTACGCACCTCATACTCCACCCCAATGCCCCGGAGCAGTTCCTTCCGCCGGGGCGAATTACTGGCTAATATAATATGGTACATCGTGCTGCGCTTTTTGTTTACCAACCGAAGGCTTTCTCATTGGCCATCCAGAGGCCTTGCACCTTGAGCACCTGCTCCACGATGTCGCGGCCACAGCCGTAACCTCCCTCGGCGTGGGAGATATAGCGGGAGATGGCCTTCACCTCGGGAGCTGCATCCTTGGGACAGCAGGGCAGTCCGCACTGACGCATCACCTCGACATCGGGGATGTCGTCGCCCACGTAGAGAATCTCTTCGTCCTTCAGGCCGTGGCGGTCGCGGAAGTCGATGTAATCGCGGATTTTCACCGACGACCCGATATAGACATTCTCCTCCTTCAGTCCCAGGGAGAGGAAACGCTTGCGCACGGCCTCGGTGCGCCCACCGGTGATGATGCCGAGCAAGAGTCCCAGCTTGGCCGCCAGATGGATGGAATAGCCATCCTTGATATTGACGGTACGCATCGGTTCACCCTCGGTACTCATGGGAATCACATTGGCGCTCAACACGCCATCCACATCAAAAAGCAAAGCCTTGATTTTCTTTAAGTCGTAATTGATAGAACTCATATATAATCTTTTAATCACTAATCACTAATCACTAAACCCTAATCACTACTCCTCGCAATGCTCTCGCTCAGCGTGCGGTAGAGCTGTTGCAGCTGGGGGTTGGAGGCGAGGAGACGGAGGTGCTCGTCGAGTATCTGCCGGTCACCGCGGATAGCGGGACCCGTCTGGGCCTCGGTGGGCTTCAGCTGATGTACCTTGCGGGCGGTCTCGTCAATCAAGGGGAGCATCGCCTCGAAGGGAAGTCCCTGCTGCTCGAGCCAACGTTGCGCCAGGACGTAGCAGTGGTTCACGAAGTTGCACGCCATGACGGCGGCCACATGGAGCGACTTGCGCTGCCGACTGTCGGCCTCGTGGATACGGGGGCTGAGCAGTGAAGCCAGCTGCCTGAGCTGCTGCAACACGTCGCAGCTGCTGGCCTCCACGAAGAGGCTGATGGAGGAGAAATCGACCGGCACCCCC
>JBJEKS010000021.1:16006-26371 GCA_051878755.1 Bacteroides sp.
GCAGCTGCTGGCCTCCACGAAGAGGCTGATGGAGGAGAAATCGACCGGCACCCCCTTACTGAAGGTCTGCATGGGATAGAGCACCCCATACCTCGTGCACTTGCCCTCGAAAAGCTGCATCGGCACACTGCCTGCGGTATGAACCCACAGCGCGGCTTCTCGTCCCTTGGTCAACTGGGGGAGAAGTTGCACCAAAGCCTCGTCGGTGAGGGAGACCAGGTAGCAGTCGGCATCGCAGCAAAGGGCATCTATTGCATCAACAGCTTCTGCATCAATGCGTTCAGCCAGTTCCTCGGCCGCAGAAAGGGTGCGGCTATAGACCTGCGCGAAGGTTACGCCAGCGGCACAAAGGGCGGGAGCCAGGTGGGATGCTACGCGTCCCGCACCGACCATCACCACCTTGCGAGGGATATTTTGGGCAGTATTGAAAACATTCATCATAAAAAAATTGTTGTTCGTGTGTGCAAAGATAGACAATTTATTTCTAATTTTGCCCTCAGATGAGACTGAAACTGACAACATATTATCATGCCAATGAGGTTCCTCCCCTGCCCGGGGAGAGTGCCTTCCACTCCACAGCCCTGTTTCGCATCTACGAATCGACACCAGGGTACAGACCTTTTCTGGTAGTGGCCACGGAGGAGGAACGGCCTGTCAGCAAACTGTTGGCCGTGGTACGCAAGGGAGGTAGAATACTGATACCCAACCTGCTGCACCGCTGCGAGGTGTTCGGCACGGGAGAGTACTTCGGCGAGGCATCCTGCACGCGCGAGGAGCTGTTTGAACAGATGCTGGAGCGGGTCACGGCCGAGGCATTGCCCGAAAGTTTCATGATAGAGTTCCGCGACCTCTCCCACCCGCTCTTCGGCTACGGCGCCTTCAGCCGCAACGGCTACTTCCCCGTGAGCTGGCTGAGGGTCTATAACTCGCTGCACAGCGTGGAGCGGGCTGAAGATCGCTTCAACCCCTCGCGCATCAGGCAGGTGAAGCGTGGATTGAAGAGTGGAGCCACAGTGGAAGAGGCCAGCACACCGGAAGAGGTAGGGGCTTTCATCCACATGCTCCATGTCAACTACTCGCTAAAAATTCGCCGCCACTTCCCCGACCGCCGTTTCTTCGAGCAGCTGTCGGAAGCAGAGGGGGAAACGGCGAAGAAGCAGAGCCGCATCTTCGTGGTGAAATACCACGACCGCATCATTGGTGGCAGCGTCTGTATCTACTCGGGCACGACGGCTTACCTCTGGTTCACCGGCGGCCTGCGCAAGAGCTACGCGCTGCAGTACCCGGGCATCCTGGCCGTATGGAAGGCGATGACCGATGCTAAGGAGCGCGGCTACGAGCACTTTGAGTTCATGGACGTAGGACTCCCCTTCCAGAGCCACGGCTACCGCGACTTCGTGCTGCGCTTCGGCGGCAAGCAGGTGAGCACACGCCGTTGGTTCCGTTTCCGCTGGCCGTGGCTCAACAGCTTGCTGGTGAGATGCTTTGAGTAAACTAAAAACTAGAAAGGCTCTTCTGCAATTTAGTTGAACTATATTCTAGCATCTCGTCGCCTGTAGGGGCGGACCTGTGTGTCCGCCCTGAATACCGAAACGATACATAATCCAGTGCATGTATCCGGGCAGACACATAGGTCTGCCCCTACAGTAAAACTTATTATTTCAGAAGATAGACTACGGAGCTGCAGGAGGCTAGTTGGAGGGTGGTGGTATTGTCCTTCACCTGCTGCTTGGCATCTCCCTGCAGGGCAACGGCCTTACTGATGGCATCGGTCAACGTGAGCTCTGCCGTGGTGGAACCGAAGTTGTGGATGACGAGCATCTTCTGGTTGTCCTTCGTCATGTACCAGGCGGCGATGGACTTGGCATCCTTCTCCTTGTTTTCATTATAGACGCTGTGCTTACTCATTGTGCCTTGTGCCAGGGCGGGATAGGTGTTGCGCACGCGGGCGAACTGCTTATAGACGTTGAGCAGCGACTTCTCGTCACTCTCTTGCTTGCTCACCGAGGCAATGGTGCTGGCCACGTTCTTGTCTATCTTATCAGTATAGGATGTTTCGGCGTTGTCGCCCCAAAGCATGGGACCACGCACGTATTCATCACCATTATCCTTCATGCCATACATACCCAGCTCCTCGCCGTAGTAGATGTAGGGATCGCCGGCAGCGGTGAGCAGTACGGCGGCGGCCAGTTTCTCCTTGGCCGTGTTCTTACCCAGCTTGGAGGCGGTGCGGTCTTCGTCGTGGTTGCTCAGCTTGGTGGCCTCGATGTAGTCGCTGCGGTTGGCTGCGTAGAGCTGCTGATAGCCCAGAATGTCCTTGGCAAAGTAGCAACCCGTGCCGTTGTTGATGGCCCACTCCAGGCGGTACCAGAAGTCGAACTCAAAGAGCGCAGGGAGTCCTTTATAATAAGGTGCTACCTCAGTGGCTCCCGAGAGCACCTCGCCCACCATGTAGAGAGGTTCGTTGTTGCCCTTGCCCTGATAGTAGGTATTAAGCTCGTCGTAGAAGGTCTTGAGGAAGGTGGGGTTCTCATCGCCCGTGGCCTTGTGGTAGATGTGCTTCACGGCATCGAGGCGGAAACCGTCCACGCCGCGGTCAATCCATCCCTTGGCCGACTTCACCAGCTCCTGGAACGTAGCGTTCTTCTTCAGGCCAGACAGCTCGCCGTAGTTGAGGTCGGCAAACGAGGCGGTATAGAAGTGGGAATGGTAGTACCAGGACTGCATAAAGCTGAACTTGATGTCGGCAGCAGTGGAGTTGTTGAGCGCAAAGGCCTCACCCAGTTTGAGCGTGCTGCCCGAGGCGGCACCATACTTCGTGCCTCCCTCCCAAGTGGTGTTGTCGGTGCGAATCAGGAAGCCCCAATCGGTATCGAGGTTCACCGTGAGCTGGTACTTGCCGTTGCCCTTGTCATAGAACTTCTTGCATACATCTTTTCCATACCAAATGTACTTTGCATTCTTGTTGCTTGTGTCAGAATTGTCTTTATCCACCTCGCCTCCTTCGGTAACGGTGACGGTAGGCTTGGAGGCATTACTCCAGTCGAGCACAAAGGTATAGACACCCTGCACCCTCGCCGAGGTCAAACTGTACCATTCGCCGCTGTTGTAGCCGCCTGCACCCTCACTGGCAATCATGGCAATTTTGCCGTCAGCCACGTCCTTGGCAGGGTCCTGCGAGAAGGAGTAGTAATCGGTATAGGGGCTCTCCTCCTCGTTGGCCAGGGCCTCCTTGGCAGCCAGGAACCAGGGGTGCTGGGTACTGGTGTGGTTGAGCACATAGTCGAGGTAAATCTTGATACCTCTGTTGTGTGCCTCGGTGATGAGGCGGTCGAAGTCGGAGAGCGTGCCGAACTTGGGATGTACGGCATCATAATCCATCACGTCGTAGCCATGGTAGGAAGGCGAGGGGTGGATGGGTGAAAGCCAGATGGCCTTGATGCCCAACGACTGGATATAGTCGAGCTTGGAAATCAATCCGTTGATGTCGCCATAGCCATCGCCATTGCTGTCGGCAAACGAATAGACCAGGAGCTGGTAACTGATGTCGGCACGCTTCTCGCCGTCCCACTCATCGGGCGTTGCGCTGACTGCCACCCATTCGGGCGTAGGCTCGGGAGTCGGATCGGGGTCGGGCTTCGGGTCGGGATTGGGTTCCTCGGTCACGCCGTTACCATCACTACAAGCTGCTGCCACCATCAGGAGCAGGCAGAAAAGAAAAAAGGAGAGTTGTTTTAGGATCTTCATACGCTATAAAAAAAATCATGATACTAAGATTTGATGCTACAAAATTAGGCTAAATGGCTGTAACCTCCGCTAGAAAAGAGCAGTAAAAAGCGCCTATCAGACGCAAACGATTGCGATTCACGCCTCTAAGGCCTAGCCATCCAGCCTATTCACCCCGAAAAAAGCCCCTCGGCAACTTTTATCTCGGATTTATGCTTGTTATTCGCAGAGAATGTTGTAATTTTGCCTTTGATTTTAATCTATTTTAGATAGCATCATGAAAGAAGAGAGACCGAATGAACAAAATAGTAAGCTCAGAGAGGAGATCAAGCAGGCCTGCGAGGTGATGGCCAAAGGTGGGGTCATCCTCTACCCCACGGACACCATCTGGGGCATTGGCTGCGACGCCACCAACCCCGAGGCGGTGAAGCGCGTCTATGACATCAAGCAGCGGGCCGACAGCAAGGCGCTGCTGGTGCTGGTGGATTCGACGGCGAAAGTAGATTTCTACGTCAGCGAGGTGCCCGAGGTGGCGTGGGACCTCATCGAACTGGCCACACGCCCCCTCACCATCATCTACGACCAGGCGCGCAACCTGGCCCCCAACCTGCTGGCCGAGGATGGCAGCGTAGGCATCCGGGTGACGCGGGAGCGCTTCTCGCAGCAGCTCTGCCAACGTTTCCGCAAGGCCATCGTATCGACCTCGGCCAACATCAGTGGAACCCCCTCACCCCGCACGTTCGCCGACATCAGCGAGAAGGTGAAGCAGGCGGTGGATTACATCGTGGACTTCCGCCGCGAGGAGCAGAGCGAGGCTGCCCCGTCGAGCATCATCAAGCTGGGTGCCAAAGGAGAGGTGAAAGTCATCCGCCAGTGACCACCTAGAGAACGCATCACCATCATGCCTACGAACAAATCATGAACACTATGCTTACGAAAACAGTGAAACAAATCATAAAATGGATAAGCACGGAACCCAAGGAGGGGCTGCAGCGCTTCATCGTGTGGCGCGAGCACCACATCAAGGAGAAACGTTTCATCCTGATACTGAGTTTCCTGGTGGGTATCTTCACGGCCTTTGCGGCACTGATACTGAAGATGCTCATCCACTGGATACAGAATTTCCTCACTGAGAATTTCAATACCACCGAGGCCAACTACCTCTACCTGGTCTATCCCGTAGTGGGTATCTTCCTGGCCGGACTCTTCGTGCGCCGCATCGTGAAGGACGACATCGGCCACGGGGTAACGAAAATCCTCTACGCCATCTCGCGACGACAGGGACGCATCAAGCGGCACAACACGTGGAGCAGCGTGATTGCCAGTTCGATAACTATCGGATTCGGTGGATCGGTTGGAGCCGAGGCCCCCATCGTGCTGACCGGCTCGGCCATCGGCAGCAACCTGGGTAGCCTCTTCAAGATGGAGCACCGCACGCTGATGCTGCTCGTTGGCTGCGGTGCCGCAGGGGCCGTGGCCGGCATCTTCAAGGCCCCCATCGCAGGACTGGTCTTCACGCTGGAGGTGCTGATGATTGACCTGACGATGACCTCCCTGCTCCCCCTGCTCATCTCGGCCGTCACGGCAGCTACAGTGAGCTACATCACCACGGGCACCGACGCCATGTTTAAGTTCCACCTCGACCAAGCCTTCGAGCTGGAGCGCATCCCCTACGTCATCCTGCTGGGTATCTTCTGCGGCCTGGTATCGCTCTACTTCACCCGCGCCATGAACGCGGTGGAGGGGGTCTTCGGCCGCCTGGGCAACCCCTATAAGAAGCTGGCCCTGGGCGGAGGAATGCTGAGCGTGCTCATCTTCCTCTTCCCTCCCCTCTACGGTGAAGGCTACGACACCATCGAACTGCTGCTCAACGGCACGAACGCCGACGAGTGGGACACGGTGATGAACAACTCCTTCTTCTACGGCCACGGCCAATGGCTGCTGGTCTATCTGCTGCTCATCATCCTCTTCAAGGTGTTCGCCTCCAGCGCCACCAACGGCGGCGGAGGCTGCGGCGGTATCTTCGCCCCCTCGCTCTACCTGGGCTGCATCGCAGGCTTCGTCTTCGCCCACTTCAGCAACGACTTCGATGCCACCACCTACCTGCCGGAGAAGAACTTCGCCCTGATGGGCATGGCCGGCGTGATGAGCGGCGTGATGCACGCACCGCTGACGGGTGTCTTCCTCATCGCCGAGCTGACGGGAGGCTACGACCTCTTCCTGCCGCTGATGATTGTCAGCGTCAGCTCCTACCTCACCATCATCGCCTTCGAGCCCCACAGCATCTACTCGATGCGTCTGGCCAAGAAGGGGCAGCTGCTGACGCACCACAAGGACCGCGCGGTGCTGACGCTGATGAAGATGGAGCACGTGGTGGAGAAGGATTTCCAGATTGTTCACCCCGAGATGGACCTGGGGCAGCTGGTACACGCCATCTCCTCCACGAAGCGCAACGTCTTCCCCGTGACCGACGCACAGCAGAAGCTGATAGGCATCGTGCTGCTCGATGACATCCGCAACATCATGTTCCGCCAGGAGCTCTACCACCGCTTCACGGTGGGCAAGTTCATGACCTCCCCCCCTGCCCGTCTGCACAACACGGACAGCATGGAGCAGGTGATGCAGGTGTTTGACGACACCAAGGCGTGGAACCTGCCCGTGGTGGATGAAGAGGGCCGTTACCTGGGCTTCATCTCCAAGTCGAAGATTTTCAACAACTACCGTCAGGTACTCGTACACTTCAGCGACGAATAAACGAGAGTTATCATTAATCACTAATCACTAATCACTAAAAAAATGACCCGATTAACCCTTACCTTTTTACTCTGCCTCTGCACGCTGATTGGTGCATTCGGGCAGCAAGCGATTGAACTGAAAGACGTAGTGGGTGGTAAGTTCTACCCCCGCAACATCGCCAACATCCTCCCCATCCCGGGCGACGGCGAGCACTACACGCAGATGAATGCCGACCATACGCAGGTGGTGAAGTACTCCTTCAAGACGGGCCAGCAGGTGGAAGTGCTCTTCGATGCCACCACGGCTCGCGAGTGCCCCTTCAAGCGGTTCGACAGCTACAGCTTCTCGCCCGACGGCAGCAAGCTGCTGATTGCCACCGAGACCAGCTACATCTACCGCCGCACCTATAAGGCCGAGCACTACCTCTACAGCCTGAAGCGCAACATCGAGGGAAAGATAAACAACGTGGTGGAACGGCTCAGCGAGGGCGGACCGCAACAAGCTCCCGTCTTCTCGCCCGACGGCAACATGGTGGCCTTCGTGCGAGAGAACAACATCTTCCTCGTGAAGCTGCTCTACGGCAACAGCGAGAGCCAGGTGACTGAGGACGGCAAGCGCAACGAGGTGCTCAACGGCATACCTGACTGGGTGTATGAGGAGGAGTTCTCGATGAACCGCGCCCTGGAGTTCAGCGCCGACAGCAAGATGCTGGCCTTCATCCGCTGGGACGAGAGCCAGGTGCCGATGTACAGTTTCCCCCTCTTTGCCGGTGAATACCCACGCCACGAAGCACTGGCCAAGTACCCGGGTGAATATACCTACAAGTACCCGAAGACGGGCGAGGTCAACTCGACCGTGTCGGTCCATACGTTCGACATCAAGAGCAAGGTGACCCGCAAGATGCAGGTGCCCCTGGATGCTGACGGCTACATCCCCCGTATCTTCTTCACCCGCAACCCCAACCAGCTGGCCATCGTGACCCTCAACCGTCACCAGAACCTGCTCAACATCTTCCTGGCCGACCCGCGGAGCACCGTCTGCAAGGAGCTGCTGCGCGACGAGAGCGACACCTACATCAGCGAGAATGCACTCAACCAGATCAAGTTCTACGACGACCACTTCAGCTACCTGAGTGAACGCACGGGCTACAGCCACCTCTACTGGTGCTCGCTGACGGGTACACAGCAGAAGGCTATCACCAGCGGCAACTACGAGGTCATCGACTTCCTGGGCTACAGCGAGGCCGACGGCAGCTTCTACTTCACGAGCAACGAGGAGAGCCCCATGTGCAAGGCCATCTACAAGGTGGACCGCAAGGGACGCAAGACGAAGCTGAGCAGCCAGCGTGGCACCAACAGCGCCATCTTCAGCAACGACATGAAGTACTACGTGAACCGCTTCCAGAATCTCTCTACCCCCACGGTCATCACCCTGAACGACTGCAACGGACGCGAGCTGACCACCCTGCTCGACAACGCCGATCTGAAGGAGAAGCTGACCCACTATGCCATGCCGCAGAAGGAGTTCTTCAGCTTCACCACGGGCGAGGGCGTGCAACTCAACGGCTGGATGATGAAGCCCTGCAACTTCGATGCCAACCACAAGTACCCCGTGCTGATGTACCAGTACAGCGGCCCGGGCTCGCAGCAGGTGCTCGACCAGTTCAGCATCTCCTGGGAGACCTACATGGCCTCGCGTGGCTACATCGTGGTGTGCGTGGATGGACGTGGCACGGGCGGCCGTGGAGCCGACTTCACGAAGTGTACCTACCTGAAGCTGGGCTATCTGGAGGCTCGCGACCAGGTGGAGACTGCCCTTTGGCTGGGTCAGCAGCGCTACGTGGACAAGGAGCGCATCGGCATCTGGGGCTGGAGCTTCGGCGGCTACATGACGCTGATGAGCATGAGCGAAGGACGTCCCGTGTTCCGCGCCGGTGTGGCCGTGGCAGCCGTGACCGACTGGGGCTACTACGACACCATCTACGGTGAACGCTTCATGCGCACCCCCAAGGAGAACAGCGAGAACTACCGCCTGACCTCCACCTTCAGCCGCGCAGAGCAGCTGCATGGCAGCCTGCTGCTCGTGCATGGCATGGCCGACGACAACGTCCACTTCCAGAACTGCGCCGAGTATGCCGAGCACCTGGTACAGCTGGGCAAGCCCTTCGAGATGCAGGTTTACACCAACCGCGACCACAGCATCTGGGGCGGCAACACGCGCCTGCACCTCTATACGCGGCTGACCAACTTCTTCGACCGCGAGCTGCAGCTGAAGTAAAGCGGCTAATCCATCAATACGCAAAAGACCCCTATGGAACCCAAGCAAAGAGTACGCAAGCCCGAGTGGCTGAAGATAAGCATCGGCGCCAACGAGCGCTACACCGAGACGAAACGCATCGTGGAGTCCCACTGCCTGCACACCATCTGCAGCAGTGGGCGCTGCCCCAACATGGGTGAGTGCTGGGGACGCGGCACGGCCACCTTCATGATTGGCGGCAACATCTGCACCCGCTGCTGCCGCTTCTGCAACACGCAGACGGGCCGTCCCCTGCCCCTCGACCCCAACGAGCCGCAGCACGTGGCCCACAGCGTGCAGCTGATGAAGCTGAGCCACGCCGTCATCACCAGCGTGGATCGCGATGACCTGCCCGACCTGGGCGCTGCCCACTGGGCGGAGACCATCCGCGAAATCAAGCAGGCCAACCCCGACACCACGGTGGAGGTGCTGATTCCCGACTTCCAGGGCCGACGTGAGCTGGTGCAGCAGGTCATCGATGCCCAGCCGCACATCATTGCCCACAACATGGAGACCGTGCGCCGCCTCACGCCCGAGGTGCGCAGCGTGGCCCACTACGACACCAGCCTCAGCGTGCTGGAGCAGATTGCCCAGAGCGGCATCACCTGCAAGACGGGCATCATGGTGGGCCTGGGTGAGACACCCCAGGAGGTGGAGGAGCTGATGGACGACCTTCGCGCCATCGGTTGCCAGATACTGACCATCGGCCAGTACCTGCAGCCGTCGCACCGCCACTACAACGTGGCCGAGTACGTCACGCCCGAGCAGTTTAAGCGCTACAAGGAGCTGGGCCTGTCGAAAGGCTTCAAGCAGGTGGAGAGCGCCCCGCTGGTACGCTCCTCTTACCACGCCGAGCAGTCGCTTGCCTTCCTCAAGAAATGATGAAATAAATGATAGAAAAAACAGCACGCATGGCGTAGCTAAATAGGGTACTTAGGGGTCGTAAACAGCCTAGTTACGACACCTAAGTACCCTATCTGGCAAGTACGAAGAGGCTGAATCAGGCCCTCTGACGAAGAAGAAGTTCTTTATCTTCATTTATATCTTTATCTCTATTTATGCACGCGGGCGTTGAGGAGGAAGGGTCTTGCGATGGCGTTGCATCTGCATGATCATCCTGTTCCTCTCCTGCTCCTAACCTAAAGAAGTCGATGACGGAATAGACGTGCCCGTAGTCATCGCAACGGAACAGGCCAAAATCATCGATGACCTGATTGACCGTCTTGCTCGTGGCCCCAGGCAGCTTCATCGTCTTGAGCTGCGTCTTGGTGAAGCAGTGGCTGCTGCGCTGATACATCAGGCAGATGAGCCACATATAGACCCCGAAGCCTGCCATACCCTTTTTTGCCACCAGTTCACAGATGCGTTCGTCATCAATCAGCTTGACCTGCAGCTTCACCCAGTCAAGCGTCATCGTCCTTTTTTTCGTTTTTCGGTACATCGCATAATCATTTAAAGTTAGACCTAAGCAGGAAGTCATCTCATGAGATGCACTCCCACCGACAAAGATAACACTTTTTTATCACCTGACCGCACGAAGAGAGACCTACCGATAGATAAAAAAGCCTAAACAGAGAAGATTTGCGGCCACATAGTGGACCAGCTAGA
>JBJEKS010000021.1:26471-28492 GCA_051878755.1 Bacteroides sp.
TATATTTGCAACAAGAATATATTTGCAACAAGAAAAATGAGATTGTCATGAGAAAACTTCCATTAATTGCATTTTTCATACTGCTTGTGATGACTGTCGTGAGCAGTATGGCCAGCTATGATAGGGCAAAACGGCGTTTAGATACCGACCTGAATCGGGCGCTGTCGCTTACGATAAAGACCAAAGGCTACGAACGCATGAGGCAGGACTCGATAAAGGCCTATCGATTATTAGCTTCACCTGCTGTGGAGAGCAAGCTGCTGACCATTGACGACCCTATATTTCAGCAGCATATCCAGACAGAGGCATTACGCCCCAAAGCTTTCATTGCCTACCACATCACACCACGCAACGATGATTTTGACGTAAAGATGGAAGGCCGGGCCAACTACTCCATGGCTTTTGTGTGGAGCGTATCCGACCAACGTCTTTCTTTGCTGTTCGCACTGGGCACAATCCTCTCCCTGCTGCTTTCCTTCCAGAAAAGAAAAACAGCGACAGCAGAGATGCCCATGATGCCTCTTCACCTCACCCCGATGCAGGTGCAACTGATGGATATGTTCATGAAAGCACCCGGCCACAGACTGACCAAACAGGAGATATGCGACGCACTCTGGCCAAACAAGGAGAATGCCGCAGAGACTCTTTATACCACCATACGCCGGCTTAGGAACGAACTGCACGCGTCGTCTGACTGGGAGATTGAATCAGAAAGAGGGAAAAGCTATGAACTGAAAAGGAAACAACAAGCTTGACAATAATCAAACAATGGTATCGGAAAACTGACGATTGACTGACTTTTATGGATTGTCAGACAAATGTCAGTATCTTTTGGAAGCCTTATTGATGCCGATACGCTACCTTTGCGTTCCGAAAACGGGGAACACTTCCCCGTGATAACACCATTAAAAGGAATTGCAAAAGATGAAGAAAACATTGTTTTTGTTTGTTTTGACGTTGTCAATCGCATCGGAACTAAAAGCGCAGGACGATACACCGAACGATAGTGTACAACTGCAAGAGGTCGTGATAAAAGGAGCACGAGTCATCAGCCGTACCGACGGTCAGCTGATTTTCCCCTCGGAAGAGATAGCCCAGTCGGCCTCATCGGGCTACAATCTCCTAAAGATGCTACCGTTGCCAAACGTCATAGTGGATGACATCAACGAAAGCATCGCTGCCGCCAACTCGCTCATCGGTGGCGTACAGGTGAGAATAAACGACGTGGAGGCATCGGTAGCCGACGTGCAATCGTTACAGCCCAAGGAGGTGGAGAAGGTAGAGTATATCGACCGTCCTGGAGCTCGATATGGCGAAAATGTGGGCATCGTCATCAACATTATCACACGCAGGGCAACCAAAGGATATGCCGCTGGGGCAAGTGATACTTACGTGCCAAAGGCGGGCATGGCGAGAGGTTATGCCTATACAAAACTGAACAGCGGAAACAACGAAGTGCTGCTAAACTATTCGGGAGCATACAGCCACTCCAATGGCTATAGCATGGAGGGGCAGACCCGCTACCTTATGGAGGATGGAACATACTACCACGTAGAACGACATACGCCCGACATCATCCATCGGAACATCAGCCATAACATACAGGCAAGATACAGCAGGATAAACGCAGAAAATACCGCTTTTCTCGCCACACTCTCAACAAACATAGCAGACAGCCCACGCAATCACAATATGACCAACGTGTCCTACCCAGACGGCAGATGCATCCATGAGACAACCGACAACACCGAGAAGGTCGTAAGCCCCTGGCTTGACCTGTATTGGAGGAGCAGCCTTAGCAAGCAACAGACCATCGTTGCCAATGCCTCGGGAGCATATACTCATACCGACTATGGGTACCAGTTTGCGTCAGACAATGACACCTATGGATATAGCACGCTCGGCAAGACATGGTCGCTCCGGTCGGAAGCAATCTATGAAAACCGCCTGAAACCCTTCACGCTCTCTGCTGGAGTACGCTACTACCAGAAATACATTAACAACGACTATTCGGGAGATGC
>JBJEKS010000022.1:0-4890 GCA_051878755.1 Bacteroides sp.
GTGGCCTCGGTCATCGCCATGCTGGCCATCGGCCAAGGCTCGAAGAAGAGCATCCAGGCACAAATCTCCGAGATGGGCTCCAACATGATCATGATTCATCCCGGAGCTGACATGAGGGGTGGCGTTCGTCAAGACCCCAGCGCCATGCAGACGCTGAAGATGGCCGACTACGAGGCCCTCTGCAACGAGACGCGCTACCTAGCCGCCGTGAGCCCCAACGTGTCGAGCAGCGGACAGCTCATTGCGGGCAACAACAACTACCCCTCGAGCGTCACAGGCATCAGCAACGACTACCTGCAAATCCGCCAGCTCACCGTGGAGAGCGGAGAGCTCTTCTCCGAGACCGACATACAGACTTCGGCCAAGGTGTGCATCATCGGCAAGACCATCGTCGATAACCTCTTCCCCAATACCGACCCCATCGGCAAAGTGGTGCGCTTCAACCAGGTGCCCTTCCGCGTCATCGGCGTGCTGAAGAGCAAAGGCTACAACAGCATGGGCATGGACCAGGACGATGTGGTGCTGGCCCCCTACACCACCGTGATGAAGCGCCTGCTGGCACAGACCTACCTGAGCGGCCTCTTCTGCTCGGCACTGAGCGAGGAGATGACCGACCTGGCCACGGAGGAGATTACCTCGCTACTCCGCCGCAACCACAAGCTCCGCGAGAGCGATGACGACGACTTCACCATCCGCTCGCAGCAGGAGCTGAGCTCGATGCTCAACAGCACCACCGACCTGATGACCACCCTGCTGGCCTGCATCGCCGGCATCTCGCTCGTGGTGGGCGGTATCGGCATCATGAACATCATGTACGTGAGCGTCACCGAGCGTACCCGCGAGATTGGCTTGCGCATGAGCGTCGGGGCCCGAGGCATCGACATCCTGAGCCAGTTCCTCATCGAGGCCATCCTCATCAGCATCACGGGCGGCATCATCGGGGTGATACTGGGCTGCGGAGCCAGCTGGCTAGTGAAGAGCGTAGCCCACTGGCCCATCTACATCCAGCCCTGGAGCGTACTGCTCTCCTTCCTGGTCTGCACCATCACGGGCGTGTTCTTCGGCTGGTATCCTGCCAAGAAAGCGGCCTGCCTGGACCCCATCGAGGCCATCCGCTACGAATAAAGCGCCACTTGTTTGGCCCGACGGAAAATAAACGTTACCTTTATCGCCCGAAAAATCAACGTCGCTATGCGAAACAGACAACTGATAGAAATACTGATACACATTGCAGGTTGGGGAATCGTCTTCGGATTCCCCTTCCTGATGATGACCCGCAGCGGATTCTCCATCTCGCTGTGGGAGTACCTGCATCATGGCAGCATCGTGCCGATGAGCTTCCTTGTCGTGTTTTATGCCAACTACTTCCTGCTCATCCCCCGGCTGCTCTTCGAGGGCAAGGTGAAGCAGTACCTCCTCTGCAACGTGCTGCTCATCGGCTGCACGGCCTGGGGTGCCCATATCTGGCAGACCTTGCTTGCCGCCGAACATGACCTGGGTAAAGGACCTAGCCCCAAGCAACGTCCGCCGCAGTGGATCTTCCTGATGCGCGACATCTTCTCCATGATTCTCACCGCCGGCCTCAGCGCTGCCATCCGCATGACGAGCCGCTGGCGCGAGATGGACAACGCCCGCCGCGAGGCAGAGAAGATACGCACGGAGGCGGAGCTGACCAACCTGCGCAGCCAGCTCAACCCCCACTTCCTGCTCAACACGCTCAACAACATCTACGCCCTCATCGCCTTCAACAGCGAGAAGGCACAAGAGGCCGTGGAGGAGCTGAGCAAGTTGCTGCGCCACGTGCTCTACGACAACCAGCAATCCACCGTGCCGCTCCACAAGGAGATGGACTTCATACGCAACTACATCGAGCTGATGCGCATCCGCCTCGGGGCCCATGTGGAGCTGAAGACCTCCATCGACATCCCGACGGATTGCGCCATCCCCATCGCTCCGCTGCTCTTCATCTCGCTCATTGAGAATGCCTTCAAGCATGGGGTCTCCCCCACCCAACCCAGTTTCATCCACATCCATTTCTGGCTGACGGAGGGACGCGTGGAGTGCGAAATCACCAACAGCAACTTCCCCAAGAGCAGTGCCGACAAGAGCGGCAGCGGCATCGGGCTGGAGCAGGTGAAGCGCCGCCTGGAGCTGAGCTACGCCGGCCACTACCTGTGGCAACGAGGCATCAGCGCCGATGGCAAGAGCTACCGCTCGCGACTGACTATAGAAACTAAGAACTAAAAACTGAATACCGCAACTGAGCGTAATCAAGTGCATGGTTCTGGGCAGACACATAGGTCTGCCCCTACAGTGAAGGGACTGCAACTAAATTGCAGGAGAATCAAAACTAAAAACAAAAATAGATAGAATATGAAATTACGATGTGCCATTATTGATGACGAGCCGCTGGCCCTGGGGCTGATTGAGAGCTACGTGAAGAAGACGGACTTCCTGACCCTGGAAGGATGCTATGCCAGTGCCGTGGAGGCTGTACAGCAACTCACAGAAAAACCCGTTGACCTGCTCTTCCTCGACATCCAGATGCCCGAGCTCAGCGGCATGGAGTTCTCGCGCATGTTGCCTCCCACCACACGCATTGTCTTCACCACCGCCTTCGAGCAGTATGCGCTTGACGGCTACCGGGTCAACGCCCTCGACTATTTGCTCAAGCCCATCTCGTATGCCGACTTCATGGAGGCTGCCCGCAAGGCGCTGCAATGGTTTGAGCTGAAGCATCAGCAGCCCAAAGAGCGCGAAAGCATCTTCGTGAAGAGCGACTACAAGCTGGTGCAGATAGAGCTGCGCAACATCCTCTACATCGAGGGGCTGAAAGACTACATCAAAATCTATGAAGAGGGGGCAGCGAAACCCATCCTCTCGCTCATGAGCATGAAGGCCATGGAGGAGCAACTGCCGGCCTCGCGCTTCATGCGGGTACACCGGTCGTACATCGTGCAGAAGGACAAAATCCGTGTCATCGACCGCGGACGCATCGTGTTTGGCAAGACCTATATCCCCATAAGCGACAGTTACAAGCAGGCCTTTCAGGAGTTTCTAGAGGGCAAAAGCTGAATTGTTCAGAAGAAAAGCGGGAAAAAGTGTCCTGTAAAGCTAAAAAAGTGGTGAAAAAGTTTGTTATTGTAAAAATAGTGCATAACTTTGCACACGGAAATAAAAGGTGTTGTGAAACACTGAGATTTTCGGTTTAACAGAATAGTTTAGTTAAGTCTAGTTTAGTTTTTGTGTAGAGTGAGAGAAAGCAAGTGTGCTTTCTCTCACTTTTTTTGTACGTTTCCAGCTCCTTTGCTTGTAGGAAAGAGAAAGTTGCACTATCTTTGCGCCCATCAAAATCAACAATAATTATTGTATCAAATCAATGAAGAAATCATTTGTTATGCTGGCAGCTGCCGCATTGATGGCTGCCTGTGGCGGTGCACCGAAGGGGTACACCGTAAGCGGTACCGTAGAGGGTGCCCAGGATGGTGAGACCGTATATCTGCGTATCCGCGAAGGACGCCAGATGGTGAACGTGGATTCTGCCGTGATTGCCAACGGTAAGTTTACCTTCAAGGGTCAGCAGGACACGGCCCGCTCCATCCAGTTACTTTACCCCGGCCAGGAAGCCGGCAAAGGCCTTTCACTCAACTTCTATCTGGAGAATGGCCAAATCAGCATCGCACTCACCCAGAGCAACGACAAGGTAACGGGCTCGCCGCTGAACGACCGCTACCAGCCCTACCGCGAGCAGTTCGCGGCCCTTGATGCTGAGAAAAAAGAACTGCTTGAACAGGCTAATGACACCACGCTGAGCGAAGAGCAGATGCACATTATCCGCGAGAAGTTCTACGCCTGCATGGAGCGTAGCGACTCCTTGGAAAAGGTCATCATGAACGAGAACATCACCAACCTGATTGGCGTGGAGCTGCTGAAGAGCACTTACTACGCCCTCGACCTGGCTGAACTGGAGGCACTGGTTCCGCAGATTCCTGCAGAGTACCAGAGCGACGAACGCGTGGTACGCATCCAGGAGATGGTGGTCAAGATGAGAGTTACGGCTGTAGGTCAGAAGTTCACCGACTTCACCATGCAGGACCCCGAAGGCAAGGAGGTGAAGCTGAGCGACTACGTAGGCAAAGGCAAGGTGGTGCTGATTGACTTCTGGGCCAGCTGGTGCGGTCCCTGCCGTCGCGAGATGCCCAACCTGGTGGAGGCCTACAAGCAGTACAAGGGCAAGAACTTCGAGATTGTCGGCGTATCACTCGACCGCGACCTGGAGTCATGGAAGAAGGGCATTGCTGACCTGAATATCACCTGGCCGCAGATGTCTGACCTGAAGTACTGGGATTGCGAAGGCGCCAAGCTCTATGCCGTAAGCAGTATCCCCCACACCCTGCTGGTAGATGGTGAAGGCACCATCGTAGCCCGCGGCCTGCACGGCGAAGAGCTGCAGCAGAAGATTGCCGAACTGATGAAATAATCAGCACGTCTGGACGGTTCTTCATCAATTTAGTTGAAAGCTTGCCACTGTCACTGCTCTCTGTCACTGTAGGGGCAGACCTATGTGTCTGCCCAGAACCATGCCAGAACCATGCACGTTATCATGCACGTTATCATGCACGTTATCATGCTCCGTTATCATGCTCCGTTGCGGTTTTCAGGGCGGACACACAGGTCCGCCCCTACAGACGATGATATACTAAAAATACTTCAACTAAAATTGCAGAAGAACCAGCTGATGAGTTAACTCCCCGGAACTGGATAAAACGACGTACAAGGAAGCCCCCGAAGCTAGTTTGAATCACTCGCTTCGGGGGCTCTTTTTATGCTGTTCTTTTTCGGCTCGTATTCCGTTCGAACGCGGTTCGAATATCGTTCAAACGCGGTTCG
>JBJEKS010000023.1:0-4868 GCA_051878755.1 Bacteroides sp.
AACCTGTAACGTGGTTTCACTTCACATTCCCGCTACTCCCGAGACGAAGGAGTCTATCAACTACGACCTGGTGAACCGTATGCCGAAGAATGGTGTGCTGGTGAACACGGCCCGTAAGGAGGTGATTCATGAAGCTGACCTTATCCGTCTGCTCAACGACCGTGCTGACTTGAAGTATGTTACCGACATCATGCCTGCTCATCATGCAGAGTTCGCAGAACAGTTTGCTGGCCGCTATTTCTCTACCCCCAAGAAGATGGGTGCTCAGACTGCCGAGGCCAATATCAATGCTGGTATTGCTGCAGCCAAGCAGATTGTGGGCTTCCTGAAGGATGGCTGCGAAAAGTTCAGAGTCAATAAGTAAGTACCGTAAGAATCTGTTTCAATATGGCAACAATAAAACCATTCAGAGGCGTTCGTCCTCCTCAGGCGTTGGTGGAGCAGGTGGCTTCACGCCCCTACGACGTGCTCAACTCGGACGAGGCCCGGGCTGAAGCCGCAGGCAACGAGAAGTCACTCTATCACATCATCAAGCCCGAAATCGATTTCCCCGAAGGTACAGACGAGCATGATCCGCGGGTCTATCAGAAGGCCGCTGAGAACTTCCAGATGTTCCAGGACAAGGGATGGCTGGTGCAGGATGAGAAGGAAAACTACTACATCTATGCCCAGACGATGAACGGCAAGACGCAGTATGGCCTGGTGGTAGGCGCTTACGTGCCCGACTACATGAACGGCACCATCAAGAAGCATGAGCTGACCCGTCGCGACAAGGAGGAAGACCGCATGAAGCATGTGCGCGTCAACAATGCCAACATTGAGCCTGTCTTCTTTGCCTATCCTGACAATGCTACGCTCGATGCTATCATTGCCCGCTATACGGCTGAGAAACCAGTCTATGACTTCATTGCCCCCGGTGACGGCTTTGGTCACACCTTCTGGATTATCGACCAGGCGGAGGATATTGCAGCCATTACGGCCGAGTTTGCCAAGATGCCCGCACTCTACATTGCCGACGGTCATCACCGCAGCGCAGCCGCTGCCTTGGTGGGTGCTGAGAAGGCTAAGCAGAACCCCAACCATAAGGGGGACGAGGAGTACAACTACTTCATGGCAGTCTGCTTCCCTGCCAACCAGCTCACCATCATCGACTACAACCGCGTAGTGAAGGACCTCAACGGCCTCACGGCTGAGGAGTTCCTGAAAGCTGTGGCTGAGCACTTCGACGTGGAAGAGAAGGGGACGGAAATCTATAAACCCGCTGCCTTGCACAACTTCTCACTTTACCTGGAGGGTAAATGGTACAGCCTCACGGCCAAGCCGGGTACGTATGATGACAACGACCCGATTGGTGTGCTCGATGTAACCATTTCGTCCAATCTGATTCTTGACCAGATACTGGGTATCAAGGACCTCCGCTCCGACAAGCGTATCGACTTCGTGGGTGGTATCCGTGGCCTGGGCGAGTTGAAGCGTCGTGTGGATAGTGGTGAAATGAAGGTGGCTCTGGCGCTCTATCCCGTCAGCATGAAGCAGCTGATGGATATAGCCGATACGGGCAACATCATGCCCCCCAAGACCACGTGGTTTGAGCCCAAACTGCGCAGTGGACTGATTATCCATAAATTGTCCTAACAGATATCGTTTCTTTTGAGGTAGGGGTAACCCGTCAGTCTTCTCGCAACGAGGCGGCTGGGGTTACCCCTCCTTTTTTATCTCCATAGGTTACAAGATTTCCCTCTCCTTGGGTGAACAGATGGAGGACGCTCCTTGTTGTATGAGTGAAGGATTTATTCACATTATAAATAATAAGGAGAATGGTTATGAAGAAATGGATGATTGGCCTGTTGATGCTGTGTGCAGGACAGGGTGGGGCATCTACCGCATGGGGATGCACCGGGATTGCCTTGGTTGCAAGAGATGGAAGCCGGGTGCAGGGACGCACTATTGAATGGGCACGTGAGTTGTTGCCCAGTTATGCGGTGCTTATACCGCGTGGACACGAAATGCAGATGATGTTGCCGGATGGCACGGTGGGGTCTACACTGAAGGCCCGATGGGGAGCTGTGGGGCTGGCTGTGAGCAGACCTGAGTTTATAGCCGAAGGGCTCAATGAAAGGGGACTTTCGGTGGGTCTCTTCTTCTTTCCACGCTATGGCAGCTACGAGAGTTATCAACCGCAACGCGCAGCTGAAGCGGTAGGCGACCTGCAACTCACGGCATGGATGTTGACACAATGTGCCACTATCGATGAAGTGAAGCAGGGGCTGAGGCAACTTCACATCGTCGGGTTGAACGAAGGGTCGGTGATTCATTGGCGGCTGGCTGATGCAGAGGGCAGACAGGAGGTGCTGGAGATTGTGGGCGGTGAGCAACATTGGTTCAATAATACGGTGGGCGTACTGGCCAATGGGCCTGGATTCAGCTGGCATCTGACCAACCTCAACAACTACGTCAATCTCTACCCGGGCGATGCCCCGATTGGCATGGTGGGAAACCTCATCCTGCGGCCAATCAGTGGCAGTTCAGGAATGTTGGGCCTGCCAGGTGATATGACCTCACCTAGCCGGTTTGTGCGCGCAGCCATGCTCCGGCAGACGGCCCCGATTCAGCCCGACGGCTGGAGTGCGGTGAGGCTCTGCTTCCACCTGCTCAACAGCTTCGATGTGCCCATCGGATTGGAGCACCCGATGTATGAGAGTCCCGACCTGCTGAGCGCTACGCAATGGACCTCGGTCATCGACCTGACTGCATCGCGCATCTACTATCGCACGGCGCAGCAGAGCACCATCCGCTGCATCGACCTGCGTAGTATCGACTTTGAGAAGATGGCTTATGCCAGCCGTCCACTCGATGATGGGGGAGAGGAAAACGTAAAATTAGTCCGTTGGTGAAGTTTTTGCAAAGAATTGGATAAGATATTGGTACTGTAGCTGGCTGGATTGTATTATCTTTGCAGCGAGAAATGAAACCATAATGTTATACCAATTAATAATTCATCACCATGAAGAAAAAACTCATCTCATTGGCAGGCCTGATGTGCCTGGCTTTATCGGCGGTGGCGCAGATCCTCAGCGTGAACACGCCACACACCACCTTATTGCTTTCAGCTCCTCAAGGGGAGAAAGCTAAAATCATCTATTATGGTAACCGCCTCACCGGGACTGACCTTGACATGGCTTCCCAAGTAGAACGGGCCCATGATGCCTATCCCGCCTACGGGTTGAATTGCCCTGAAGAGGCAGCCATTGCCGTTCAGCATCCCGACGGTAACTGTTCGCTTGACCTCGTGGTGGAGCAAAGCTCTCAGCGCGAAGAGGCTGATTGCGTAGTGACCACCATTGCTTTGAAGGATAAGGTCTATCCCCTGCAGGTATCGCTCATCTACAAGGCCTGGAAGGATGCGGATGTCATCGAGGCTTGGAGTGAGATAACGCATCAGGAGAAGAAACCTGTACGTCTGCATCAGTTTGCCTCGGCTTACCTGCCCGTCCGCCGTGGCGAGGTGTGGATTTCCCATCTCTCCGGCTCCTGGGCTAACGAAGGAAACCTGACGCAAGAACCCTTGAATCCCGGGATGTTGGTCATCAAGAACAAGGATGGCGTGCGCAATTCGCATACCGACCATGCTGAAATCATGCTCTCGCTCGACGGTAAGCCGCAGGAGAACAGTGGACGTACCATCGGTGCCGCCCTCTGCTATGGCGGGAACTACAAGCTGCGCATCGAGACGCATGATGATGAGTATCACCACCTCTTTGCGGGCATCAACGAGGAGAATTCGGCCTATCTGTTGGCTAAGGGTGAGACCTTTGTGACACCGGCCTTGGCCCTGACCTACAGCAACGAAGGATTGAGCGGCAGCAGCCGTAATTTCCATCGCTGGGCCCGTCAGCACAAGCTGGCCAACGGAAACAAGCTGCGCAAGATTTTGCTCAACAGCTGGGAGGGTGTCTATTTCGACATCAACCAGGAGGGCATGGAACAGATGATGGCCGACATTGCTTCGATGGGTGGCGAACTGTTTGTGATGGACGACGGATGGTTTGGCGATAAATATCCCCGTAAGAATGACCACTCCTCACTCGGTGACTGGGTAGTGGATCAGCGCAAGCTGCCCCTCGGCATTCAGGGACTGATCGATGCTGCCGACCGCAACAACATCAAGTTCGGTATCTGGATAGAGCCGGAAATGGCTAACACGACGAGCGAACTCTTCGAGAAGCATCCCGACTGGGTCATCAAAGCTCCTGGCCGTGACCTTGTGTTGGGCCGTGGAGGGACGCAGGTGGTGCTCGACCTGAGCAATCCCGCCGTGCAGGACTTCATCTTCAACCTGGTGGATGAGTTGATGACCAAGTACCCTGCCATCGACTACATCAAGTGGGATGCCAACATGTCGGTGATGAACCATGGCTCGCAATACCTGCCTGCCGACAAGCAGAGTCACCTCTACATCGCTTACCACCGTGGCTTTGAGCAGGTGTGCCAGCGCATCCGTGCCAAATACCCTGAACTCACCATCCAGGCCTGTGCCAGCGGTGGTGGTCGTGCCAACTACGGAATCTTGCCCTACTTCGATGAGTTTTGGGTGAGTGACAACACCGATGCCCTGCAGCGTGTCTATATGCAATGGGGTACCAGCTACTTCTTCCCCGCCATTGCCATGGCTTCGCACATCAGTGCCGCACCCAACCATCAGACCTCGCGCGTAGTGCCCATCAAATACCGCATTGACGTGGCTATGAGCGGTCGTCTCGGCATGGAGATTCAGCCTAAGAATATGACCGGGCAGGAGAAGGAGCTTTGCCGCAAGGCCATTGATCAGTACAAACAGATACGTCCCATTGTGCAGCAGGGTGACATCT
>JBJEKS010000024.1:0-1549 GCA_051878755.1 Bacteroides sp.
TCCTGGGCATTGGCCATGGCCACCCCCATGCCGGCAAATTCTATCATGCTGAGGTCGTTGTAGCCATCGCCCATGCAGACCATCTGCTCGCGGCTCAACCCCAGGTGAGCGAGCAATGCGCTGAGCGACTGTGCCTTGTCAATGCCCAGCGGCACCAGCTCCAGGAAGAAGGGCTCTGAGCGATAGACGCTGATGGCCCCCTGGAGACGCAGCGAAAGCTCCGCCTCGGTGGTGATGAGTTCATCGGGAGGGCCCACGATGAGGCACTTGGGCAGCGGCCGTGGCGTCTCCTCCAGGAAATTGACCACGCGCCGCACCTTCATCTTATTGAGGAAAGCCTCGTGCCGCACATACTCATTCAGCGGCTCCTCGCAGAGGATATGGGGCCCGTCGTAGGAGAGGATGGGGTGTCCGAAGCTCTTCGAAGCCTCGTAGAGGATGGGGAGTACCTCGTCGGGGAGGAGGTTCTTGTAGAGGAGCTCCTTGCTGCTCCAGTCGATGATTTCGCCCCCGTTGTAGGAGAGCACGAAGCCCCCGAAGCGCTCCATCTGCAGCTCATCGGCCAGGGGAGCGATGCCATAGGTCGGTCGGCCCGAGGCCAGCACCAGCTTCACCCCGTCGGCTTGGAGCCGCAGCAGTGTGGAGAGATTGCGTGGAGAAATCTCCTTCTTAGAGTTAGTCAGTGTGCCGTCAAGGTCGAGCACAAGGATACGGTAATCAGCCATATTCATTTTGAGTATTTGAGTTTTTAAGTTTCTGAGTTCTTAAGTTTTTAAGTTTTTAAGTTGCTAAGTTTTTAAGTTCGCTTTTTCCTGGGAGAAGTGGGTCTTCGTCCATTTCGCCCCTACAGATGCATTAGAACCGGAGGAGTTGCTGGAGCTTCTCCTTCAGCGAACCTTTGCCGTAACCCATCCAGGTGGAGAGGATTTTCCCCTCGGGCGACAGCAAGACGTAGAACGGAATACCTTTACCCCCGTAGCGGGCATAGAGACCATGGTCTCCACGGAGGTCGCTCCAGTTGAGCCAGCTGATGGAGTGGCTCTTCGAGGCCTTCTCCCAGTTGGCTTTGGTGTCGATGCTGACGCTTACGATGGTCAAGCGGTCGGCGTATTGCTGGTGCAGTTCCCCCATCTCCGGCAAGGCCGCGATGCAGGGTCCGCACCCCATGCTCCAGAAGTCGAGCAACAGATAGCGCCCCTTCAGTTCACTGAGGTGATGGAGCTGCCCCTCCAGGTCGTAGAGGTCGGCATCGGCCATCTCCTCCCCCTCCTTCACCTCCACGGGAGGATAGAGGTAGGCCTGTATGGCTTGCCCGAGGTCGCTCTGCTTATCGGCAGCAGTGAGCGCCTCATAGTGCTGGATGATAGCATCCCTATAAGGATGATTGGGCATCAGCTTGACACCCAACGCAAGGCTCTTCAGCTGCATCAGGTAGATACGATCCACAGGGTGCGTCTCCATGATTTGGAGCACGATGCTATCCTCTTTCAGCGTGACGGCATCGACCAGACGGTCAAGCGAATCAGACTTCCCCTTGAATAAGTCACGC
>JBJEKS010000024.1:1649-4855 GCA_051878755.1 Bacteroides sp.
GTACCCTCTGTCGTGAGCAGGTCCAGCTCCACCACCTTGCCTGAGTCAACGGGCACTTCGAGGCGGAAACGTCCATCCTGTATCGTATCCCATGCAATGCTTGAACCCACATCGCCCTCCATTCGGAAAAGGCGCACCATCATCCCTTGTCTGTAGTCATCTACCTCTCCTTCAACGACAAAACTCTGCTGCGCCAGGCAGATACCCACCCAGAGGCACAGCGTCAGAAGCATAACTATCCGCTGTTTCACCATAGCATATCACAAATTAATTCCACATATCCGTGTTCATTCCACATATCCGAGGGCAAAGATAATGCAAGCCGAGCGGAAATGCAAAAGAAAGCTTGCTTTTATTTATATGCTCTGCTTGCACGAAAGCGAACACGGACCTGTTCGGAATCGGACAGCAATCCGCCATATCCATACTGATAATCATATCATTAAGTTTTTGGCACGAGGATTGCATCATGATTTTTAGAAAAAAATTCCGTTTGGTGCAACCATTTGCCTTGCCCA
This sequence comes from Bacteroides sp., assembly GCA_051878755.1. Classification (GTDB taxonomy): domain Bacteria; phylum Bacteroidota; class Bacteroidia; order Bacteroidales; family Bacteroidaceae; genus Bacteroides. Next base: position 2,168 of record JBJEKS010000024.1, read on the forward strand.
AACGTCTATATTGGAGAAAGCAACAAATAAACAAGTGAACAAGTAAACAAGATTACAATAACATTAAAACAGGAATAAGATGATGAACTTCAAGTATTTTATCGTGACCCTTGTGGCCACATTGTGCTGCGCTACGGCTTGTGCGCAGAAGTATGAACACACCACCTCCTCCGGTGGTAGCATCAAGAAACACATCAAGGCGAGCAACACCTACGTGACCAAGGAGATTCGCACTGCCGACTTCACCAAAATCCAGCTTACAGGCTCAGCCGACGTGACCTATGAGCAACGCCAGGGCCAACCCCGCGTGGAGGTCTATACCAGCGACAACGTGCTCGAAGCACTCGACATCAATGTAGATGGCAACGCCCTGAAGATTGGTTTCAAGAAGGGATATAAAATATCCTACAACAAACTGAAAATCAAGGTGCAGTCGCCCAACATCGAGGGTCTATACATCGCTGGCAGTGGCGATGTGGACCTGAAGCCAGGCATCAAGACTGACCACCTGGTGCTGAGCATTGCAGGAAGTGGTGACATAGACCTCACCGACCTTACCGCCACCAACCTGGAGATAACCATTGCTGGCAGTGGTGACGTGGAGGGCAACCTCGTGAAGTGCAGTGCGCTGAAAAGCTCCATCGCCGGCAGTGGCGATATCGACCTGAAGAACCTGGCCGCTGGCTCCGTACAGGCCTCGATTGCCGGCAGTGGCGAGATGGAGTTTATGGGTACCGCTGATACGGCCTCTTACAGCATCGCTGGCAGTGGAGACATCAAAGCCCGCGACATGGTAGTGAAGCACGTAGAGGCCTCAACCACAGGCAGTGGCGACATTGAGTGCCATGCCACCGACTACCTCAAAATCCGCACCACGGGCAGCGGCAGCGTAGGTTACAAAGGTAACCCCACGCTCGACGTACCCCGCAAGAACATCTATAAGCTGGATTGATTGAGGCAGCTACGAGCTACGAATAAATTAGACTTAGTTTGTTTCTTTAAAAATGATAAGTTGATCATTGTGTGTCTAAAACAGAAAAGGCGCTGCATCACGCGGCGCCTTTTCTATGATAGTTAGTTATAATATGACTTTTTGAGAGAATTGAAACTTCACAGCTTCAGGGTTGTTTTAACAAAGCAAACTAACTATGCCATATTGTTTAAAGCAAATGAAAATGAATCATCTTCAGGGGTTGGCCTCCTCACCCTCTCCCTGCTCGGTGCGCTTCAAGCTGTCGAGCAGCTGCTGGGTGCGTTTGGCCTGCGAAGCCTCTTCGCTGAAGGCTACGCTGGGGGTAGAGATTTGCTGACCTATGGTGTCGGCCACGGCCATCTCACCATCAGAGGCGATGAAAGAGTGCTCCATCACGTTGCCCAAGGTAAGCACCAGGGCCACGGCAGCTGCCGCCTTGAAAAGGGGCATGAGGCGCGAAGCCAGTGAGATACGACGTATCTTGACCACCTCGGGAGCGTTTGCATCACCTGGATACTGAGCCTTCTGAATCTCCTCTTTCTCGATGAGGGCCAGCACCTTGGCATCAAAATCCTCACTGAGGCTCGCTGTCTGCTGCTGCGATTGCTGGTAGGCAAACAGCGGCTTGTAGCGCAGCAAGTGAGGGGGGACCTCATCGCTGAGGAAAAAGGCACGCAGGGTGGCCTCCTCATCCAGTGAGGTCTCACAGCGCCAGTAGCGCTCAAGCAGTTGTTCCATGTTCTTGCAATCCATAACGTTCTATCTCTAAAAACTTTTGTTTCACTTTCTGCCGGGCCCTGAAGAGGTACACTTTGACCTGTTCCTCCGTGAGGCCCATGATGCTCGAAATCTCGCGGTAGCTCTTCCCCTCCACATCGCGCAGCTGCATGATGGTGCGCTGCTGCTCAGGGAGCTGATTCATCAGCTCATGCACCAAGTGGAGCTGCTCCTTGCTCACCAAGCGGTCGTAGGGGTCGGCACCCTCCTCGGCACAATCGTAGTCGGAAGGTAGCTCCGAGCATTGCTTGCTGGCCTTTTCGGCACGGTCAATGGCCAGATTACGCACCACCGTGAGGCAGAAAGCCTCCACCGATTCCAGCTGTGCCCACTCCTCACGCTTGCTCCACACGCGAATCAACGTCTCCTGTACGATGTCCTCCGCCTCAGCTCTATCGACAACAATCCGCAGGGCCACCCTGAAGAGTTGCTCCTTCAAGGGGAGGATGTCGCGTCGGAAGTCAATTTCTTGCATCTTTCAGAGTAATGACGGTTGAACCAGCGGAATGTTACATCTCAGAGGCCGATTTTTTACATTATTTTATTCTCTTACCTCACCACGGTGCCTTCACCAGGTTGACCCAAAGCATCGGCTTGGGTGATAATGACCTGACTCACACCAGCCTCCACGGCCTGGAGCGAATTTTCCACCTTGGGTATCATGCCGCCCTGGATGATGCCTTCAGCCGTGAGCTGAGCAAAGAGGGTACGGTCGATGGTGGGTATCACACTGTCATCGTCATGCTCATCGCGGAGCACACCCCGCTTCTCGAAGCAGAAGACGAGGGTCACCTCAAAGTGACGGGCCAGGGCCTTGGCTGTCTCACCGGCGATGGTGTCGGCATTGGTATTGAGCAGTTGGCCCTTTCCATCGTGGGTCAAGGGGGCCATGACGGGCACTATCCCCTTGGCAATCAGGTCAGCCAGCATTTCAGCAT
>JBJEKS010000025.1:0-4788 GCA_051878755.1 Bacteroides sp.
ACGTTGATAAAATCGGCTCCTCCCATGGCACCACCCGGGTGACCGGACTTGGCTTTTTCTACCATCGATGCAGCGAGAATACGGATATTATCGGCTGCTCGGTTCATCAGTTTCTTGTCGTTCATATCGTTATAATAATGAATTTGTTTATGATTAATCTGAGGTTTGTTCATTACAGGCACAAAGATAGGCTTTTCTCATCGAATAATCACCAAATAAATCCAATCTTTTTTCATTTTCAGATACTCTTTCTTGTTTTGGCACCTTTTCCGAGGTGGAGGCCTGCCCAGATACATGCACTTTATCATGCTCCGTTGCGGTTTTCAGGGCGGACACACAGGTCCGCCCCTACAGGTGATGACAGGCTAAAAAAAACTTCAACTAATTTGCAGAAGTACCTATAAAAGAGGTATTGAGGCGGACAAGAGAGGATGGGGATAAAAAGAAATGAGAGGATAAACAGCCGGACGCTGCTTACCCTCTCCAAACGTTGCACATCGCTATGTGCGGGTCCAAAGTGTCTAAATTTATAAACGAATATCTATTATTCCAGTCTGCGAGCACCGTCGCTAATGACTACGTCATAAATCTTCGGGCTGCGACCAAACTTGGCCTTGAAGTCTTCCTTGGCCTTGTTGATGAAGGTGGTGTAGAGTTCGTCCTTCACCAGGTTGATGGTGCAACCGCCGAAGCCGCCACCCATCACGCGTGAACCGGTCACGCCGCAGTCGAAGGCCAGGTCGTTGAGGAAGTCGAGCTCTTCGCAGCTCACTTCGTAGAGCTTGCTCATGCCCTGGTGGGTCTCGTACATCTTCTGACCCACGGTCTCATAGTCACCCTTTTCGAGGGCGGCACATACGTCGAGCACGCGCTGAATCTCTTCAATCACGTATTCGGCGCGCTTGAAGTCCTCTTCCGAGATGTCGGCCTTGCAGGCGTTGAGCATATCCATCGTCACGTCGCGCAGGAACTCTACGCCTTCGTACTTCTTCTGTACAGCGGCTACGGCAGCCTCGCAGCTCTGACGGCGCTTGTTGTAGGCCGACGAAGCCAGCTCGTGCTTCACCACGGAGTCAACCAATACCAGACGGTAACCCTGCGGATCGAAGGGGAAGTACTGGTACTCCAGCGAACGGCAATCCAGACGGATCAGCTGACCCTTCTTACCGAATACGGAGGCAAACTGGTCCATGATACCGCAGTTCACGCCGCAGTAGTTGTGCTCCGTAGCTTGACCTACCTTGGCCAGCTCGAACTTGTCGATGCGGTTGTCGCCAAACAGGTCGTTCAGGGCGTAAGCATAGGTGCTCTCCAGTGCAGCGGATGAAGACATACCAGCGCCGAGGGGCACGTCACCGGCAAAAGCCGTGTTGAAGCCCTTTACCTCTACACCGCGCTTAATCATCTCGCGGCATACGCCGAAGATGTAGCGGGCCCAGCTGGCACGGGGTGCGTCTTCTTCGTTCAAGCCAAACTCAACGTAGTCTTTCAAGTCGATTGAGTAAGCCTTGACCAAGTTGGTTCCATTGGGTTTTATCTCAGCCACCATACCCTTGTCGATAGCTCCGGGGAACACGAAGCCACCGTTGTAGTCGGTGTGTTCGCCAATCAGGTTAATGCGTCCGGGTGAAGCGTAAACCGCTCCTGTAGTTCCATCAAAATGTTTGATAAAACGACTTCTTACGTATTCAATGTCCATGATACTAAGGATTTTATAGGTGAATATATCTTGTTAATTGTTGATTATGTTTAGGCTGTTATTTCTTTGAAACGCGTGAGCCGATCTGTGCGAAGAACAGAATGTAAGCAGCGCTGGCTACAACGAGCCAATAGCTGGTGAGGAAGTCGCCAGTCAGGTCAGCTAACTGACCCTGCAGGGCCACCATCACAGCACAACCGAATACCATCGTCATGAAGATACCGCTCGCGATAGCTGTATATTTGCCCAGACCTTCTACGGCCATGTTGAAGATACCACCCCACATCACGCTGCTGCAGAGACCTACCAGGATGAAGGCGAAGATACCTACAGGTACTTCAGCGGAAATCAGGGTCAGTGTACCCCAATCCACACCAGGAACGTTGACCGTGCTGGTGGCAGGAGCAAACATGCCGAAGAGCACGAGAATGAGGCTGATGCTTGATACGGTGGTGATCATCGCACGGCTGGAAATCTTACCGCCGATGGCGCTACCTACGAAGCGGCCCACCAGCATGAGGAACCAATATACAGCCACAATCTGACCTACGATGCTGGCATCCATACCCAGACCGGGCGTGGCAGCATCGGGAGCAGAGGTGAGGTATTGCAGGATATAAGTAGGAGTACCTACCTCTATACACATATAGACGAAGATGGCAATAGTACCCAGCACGAAGTGACGGTACTTCATGGCACCCTTAATCAAGCTCAGATCTACAGGAGCCTGCTCGGGCTCTTCAATCTTCGAGAAGAAGAGGACGATGAAAGCCACTACGAAGATGCCCAGGGCAATCATCAAGGCCGGTGTAGCGTCGGCAATGTGAGCCTTGGCAGCATCGCCAATCAGCGCACCCATGATGATATAGACGGCTACGGCAGCAGCACTGTTGAACACGCCACCCGTCTGAATCAGCTGGTTACCCTTGTTACCGCCACCACCGAGGAGGTTCAGCATGGGGTTTACTACGCAGTTGAGGATACACATGGTCAGACCGCTGATGAAGGCACCAATCAGGTAAACCAAGAAGGCAATTTCACGACCCATATGGCCGCTCAGCCATTGAACCAGGATACCGATGATACCGAGCACGAGGCCAATCAAGGCCGTCTTCTTGTAGCCGATCTTGGCAATCATCATACCAGCAGGAATACCCATCACCAGGTAGGCGATGAAGTTACCATAGTTACCGATTTGTGCCAAGGTGTTGCTTGCTCCGAAGTCGTTTTTCACGATAATAGCCATCGGAGAGCAGAGATTGGTAACGAACGCAATCATTGCGAAGAGCGCAATCATGATGATGATGGCTCCCCATTGTTTGTTTTGTTGACTCATAGTTTTAATGAAGTTATTGATTGATTTATTAAATTAAAAGTCGAATTATCGCTCGTTACGCCTTGATACCGAATTCATAAACCGTAGTCTGTCGGTAGGTCTCACCCGGGTGGAGAGTAGCCGAGGGGAAGTGAGGATGATTGGGTGTGTCGGGGAAGCGTTGGGCTTCGAAGCAGACGGCACTGCGCTCGGGGAAGGTAGCACCATGGGCTCCGGTGAAGCCGTTCAGCCAGTTGCCGGTGTAGAGCTGCACACCGGGTTCAGTGGTGTAGAACTTCATCACACGGCCACTTTCAGGCTCGTAGCACTCAGCTCCCAGGCTCAGTTCACCAGCCTCGCGCTTGTTGAGCACATAGGTGTGGTCGTAGCCCTTACCGAAACGCAGCTGGTCGAAGTCGTCGTCAATGCGTTCGCCAATCGTGTGGGGCGTGCGGAAGTCCATCGGTGTACCGGCCACGGAGCGGATTTCACCCGTGGGGATGGAGACCTCGTTGACGGGCACGTAGAAATCAGCGTTCATCGTCAGCACGTTGTTGTGTACTGAGGGGGAGGGGTTGCCGATGCCGGCCAGATTGAAGAAGCCGTGGTTGGTCAGGTTGACAAGGGTTGTCTTATCGGTTTCGGCCTTATATTCCATGACCAACGCATTGCAGTCAGCTTTCAGGCGGTAGGTCATCTCCACCTTCAGGGTGCCGGGGAATCCCTCTTCGCCGTCGGGCGAGGTGTAGCTGAAGGTTACGGCATCAGCCTCGCTCTTCACCACGTCCCATACGCGGGCATGGAATCCGGTAGGTCCGCCATGGAGGTGATTGGGGCCGTTGTTGATGGCCAGCTGGTATGCTTTGCCCTCCAGCGTGAAGCGGCCTTCGGCAATGCGGTTGCCGTAGCGGCCGATGGTGGTGCTCAGGAAGGGTTCGGGACTCTCCACGACATGGTCAATCGAGTCGTGTCCCAGGATGACGTTGGCCATTTTGCCGTAGCGGTCGGGCACCATGATGGCCAATATCGCGCAACCGTAATTTGTCACGGCCACCTCCATTCCCTTCGCATTGTGCAACACGAAAAGTTGAGTCTTTTTTTGCTGGATTTCTTTGCTAAAATCCTCTTTATTAAGCTTGCAGAGGTTCTCTCCGCTAGGTGAATTAAGTTTGTTGTCCATGATATTTCCAATTTTTCATGCAAATAAACAGAATTATTTTGGTATGCCCAAGGAAAAAGGTAGAAATATATAGGTGGTTTTAGTAAATTTTAGCGTTTGAAGGATATGCATGGATTAATTATTTTTTGTATGTTTGTACCCGATTTATTAACCCTCAATTCATTAACACGCGATTAAGCATTATTTTTGAAACGAAATGTATCCAATGAAATTTGAGCCTATCTTGAAGCAGACGCTTTGGGGAGGCGATAAGATTATTCCGTTTAAACATTTACAGGAAAACTTGCCTAATGTGGGCGAAAGTTGGGAAATCTCTGCCGTCGAGGGTAGCGAGTCGGTCGTGGCCAATGGCAACGAGAAAGGGGCTACGCTGCCTGAGTTGGTGCGTAAATATAAAGCGGAGCTGGTGGGCGAGGCCAACTATGCACGCTTTGGCGACAAGTTCCCCCTGCTCATCAAGTTCATCGACGCCAAGCTCGACCTCTCCATCCAGGTACACCCGGGTGACGAGCTGTCCAAGAAGCGCCACAATAAGTTCGGCAAGAACGAGATGTGGTACGTCATTGCTGCCGACAAGGGGGCCAAGCTGATTTC
>JBJEKS010000026.1:0-4746 GCA_051878755.1 Bacteroides sp.
AATCTGTCTGTTTTCATTCCAACGCTCCAGATAGAGCAGACAGACTTCAGCACCCTGTGCGTTCCATGCAAATTTTTCTGCAGTCCCAATGACGACAAATCCCCATGAAGCATAATGCTTCGCGACAGTAGCATACTTTGAAACGGGTGTCCCGCTGCCGTTGCACAGGACAATGACAGGATATTTCTTGCTGCTGGTTTCAAGCTCGGCTGGATAATAAACGGTGATTTTCTCGAATTCTTGTAAAACAGCATCCTCATGTACTGACACCTCATAATGGCCGTTTGCCATATATTTTTTCTCGATATCTCCACCCTTTGCTACTGTCTCTTGATAATCTGTTGGCGCAACGGGCATATTGCTTATGATTCCGATAATTGCTCCACCAAGGACAAGCAAGATAACCAAAGCGACACCTACAAACTTTATGATTCTCTTCATATTCTATATCTGCTTAATTGTTTTTTAAATGGAAAGGTAATAATAGTTCGTGTATCTGCCCAAAGTGCAGGTTCAAGACCTCGTTGATGCCGTCGATGACTTCTTGGTAGTTCATATTGTGTTGGTGTTTATGTGTTCATTTATCCAAGAGCCTTTATGCAAAAAACGACGAAATCTCAATCAAGTTGCCCTCGGGGTCGGCGACGTAGCAGGTGCGCTGTCCCCAGGGCTCGGTCGTGGGGACAAAGATGGGCTTGGCTCCCATGCTGACGGCCCGCTCATACTCTTTATCCACGTCAGCAAAGGAGGGTACATCAAAAGAGATCTCTATTGTGCCATTATCACCTGCGGGATAGGCATACTGCCGGGAGGTCATCTGTTCGAACGCATGGCGAGGGAACAGAATGATACGCGATGCACTGAGTGTCATCTCCACATTGGGGTCAGTGCCATTCCACGTGGTCTCGAATCCGAAAACGTCACGGTAGAAAGTCACCATCCGGGCATTGTCGGTAGTAAACAGACCTATAGTATTAAAGGTAAAGCGCGGCTTGGCCTGCGTCATCATCTTGGTCAGCTCCACCAGTCCCAGTTTATAGAAGGTCTTATACTGCTCTATATCCTGAGGCTCATCGTTCTTCAGGAGGTTAAGCAGCTCGCAGGCAAACTCCAGGTGTCCGCTGCCGTTGGCCGTCACGATATGCTTGTCGCTCACAGCCTGGGCATGGACATAACCAGCGGCATTGGTATAATGCTCCCCACCCCACAGCTGCAACTGCTCCACGCCGTTACCTGTATGGCGGATATCATTGAGGAAACCCTTGCTCGCCATCCAGGAGGCCGCATTGCAGATGGCTCCTACGATACGGCCCTTACGTATGGCATCAGCCACTAGAGGAACCACACGCTCTGCCGCCTCGCCCTGCCAGCCATAGCCGCCGATGAGCACGAGGGCGGCATAGTCATCGGGAATGGTCTCGAACGTGTAGTCGGGCAACAGGCGAAAACCGCTGATGGCCACAACAGGCTCCAGTGACGCAGCTGCGATCTTGTTCTCATACTTCGGATTCTCCTTCATGGCCACGGCATCCGAGCGCAACGGCTGGGTGAGGTAGGGCAACTCATGTTCCGCAAACGGCGGAAGCAATATGTAAATGACTGTCTTCATCTGTTCTTTCCTTATTATAAGTGGGTGTGCAAAGATACACCCACAACTTATTATCTGCGTTGTAAAAAACGGACAAGTTAAAAACTTGGGCAGACACATAGGTCTGCCCCTACAAACTCAAAAGCTTACATGCGGCTCTTCTGCTCCTGACCGGCACCGGTGCCTTTGTACTTGCTGCGAGCGGTGTTGAACTTGTAGGTCAGATGGAGCTGCACCGTGCGATACTGCGGATTGTTACCTTCGAACAGACGAATGCCGCTATAGAGGATGAACTTCTCACCGACACTCTCGAAGAGATTATAGACATGGAGCTGAGCTGTAAGGCGTTCCTTGAGGAAACTCTTGGTCAGAGTGAGATTGACAGTATAGAAATCCCCGTTGGAATAGACATTCTGTCTGTGACCCTTGGTGTTGTAATGGAAGTCGGCATCAAGCAAGAAGCCGGCAGGCAGCGAGAGGTTGTTGCGCCAGGCAAAGCTGCCGATGGGGTGATTGAACTGCTTCACGCCGTCGCTCAGCTGCATGGAGTACCACTGCTTCTGCATCTGCATGATGAACTGCGGACGCCAGATGCCGATGGTGGGAGCCAAGGTGAGCGAGGCCGCGAGCTGGTCGTAGGCATCGAGGTTGTACCAGTTGATGAGGCCAATGGTGGGATCGTCATCGGAGTAGTTGACGCAGAGCTGATTGATGTCATCCTTCACGTGACTGTAGCCCAGGTAGAGGTTAGTCCACTTGTAGGAGGCTGCTACGGAGAGGTTTTGCAACATGGTGGGGCGCAGCAGGGGGTTGCCCGTCTGGTAAGTGTAGCGGTTGACGTAGTAGGTGGCGTTGCGCAGATACTCGTAGTTCGGGCGGGTCACCTTACCAGCGTAGGTGAACTGCATCTGCACCTGGCCGATGGGGAAGTTGACGTTGAGCGAGGGGAAGAGGTTGTCGTAGGTGCGGCTCTGCTCGTCCATGCGTTTATCCTGCTCGTAGTAGTCGAAATCCACATGCTCATAGCGAACGCCTGCCTGGGCATTCACCTTGCCAAAGCTGCGACTGTACTCCACGAAGCCCGAGGCAGTCAGCTCGTTGATGCGACTGTCATCGTCGGCCATGAGGCCTTCGGGGTTCTGGTAGCTGTTGGTGCGGTGGGCGTAGGCATACTCGCCGCCAAAGGTCAGGTTACCATTCCACAAGGGGTGACTCAACACCAGCTTGGCAGCATGGAGACTGCTGCGGTTGCGGTTGTAGGTATGGATGATGCGCTTGCCACTCAGGTCGGCCGTCTCGTCCGACTGCTGCACCTCGCGATTGAAGGTCCAGAAGCCGTCGGCGTTGAAGTCGATGCTCCACTGCCCGATGCGGCCATTGTAGTAGCCGTTGAGGATGTGCCTGGTCTCGGGCGAAGAGGTGTGCATCCGGCTGTCGTTGTGGTCTGCCAAATCACCGTCGGTAATGACATCCGTAACAGTGTGCAGGTCGGTCGTGCTCGAAGGATCGCGACTGTAATCGTAGCGCACGCCTACGGAGTGGTTGGGGTTAAACTGGTAATTGAGGGCCAATGCGCCGGCCAGTGATTTGTAACGTCCGATGTAATCTACATCAAGCTTCTGCTCCCATACTTTATCTAAGTAGGTAGTCTGCGTGATGCGCTGCGGAATGCCATAGCGCATCTGGGCGCCCGAGAGCATACCCGTCAGGTCAAACCCCTTGTGGCGGTAGTTGAAGTCGTACTGATCCATCACACCCCATCCGTTGTAGCGGTTGTTATTCACCATCAGCCGGTCACTGAAGCCGAAGCCTTCGCCCTCTACCCGCTTCGTCATGATGCGCACCACGGCCTTGACCGAAGCATCGTAGCGGGCACCTGGGTTAGTCACCACCTCCACCTGCTGGATGTTGTCAGCCGAGAGCTGCTCCAGCTCCGAAGAGTTGCGCACTTTGCGGCCGTTGATGTAAATCTCGGCAGCTCCACGGCCAAACACATTCACTTCGCCGTCCGAAGCGGTCACATTGGGAATCTTATCCAGCAGATTCTCCGCCGTACCCGCCTTCTCCAGCACGGTACCGGCCACGGAGGTAATCATCGCATCCCCCTTGAGCCGCGTCTTGGGCAGGTTACCTTTCACAGTCACCTCACCCAGCAGCTGAGTGTCCTGCGCCAGCTGCACCACGCCCAGCTCTCCCCCACTCCACGTACGGTAGATCTCGCCAAAGCCTATGCAGGAGATGCGGAGCAGCTTGCCGCTGCCCGGATTGACCAGACGGAAAGCACCCTGCTCATCGCTCACAGCCCCGGCCACAAAGGCCGAGTCGGGCAGAGAAAGCAGCACCACGTTGGCATACTCCACGGGTTGCTGCTGTTCGTCCAGCAGTCGTCCGCTGATTATCACATCCTGCGCCAGCAGGGAGCAAGGCATCACCAGGCAGCAAGCCGCTGCCATCATCAAGGTCTTCACTGTCGTTACGAGATTCATCATCACGGTTACATTTTTTGGTTGTTATTGCTTATTGGACGCAAAAAACCTTCCAAAAGTTGCAACCCTGTTAAAAAAAAGCCCCTTTGCCCCAAGTTCGTGCAGAAAAGTGTAGTGAACGCTAAAGAGATGAATCCAATAACTGCATGAGACGGTCGGCAAGGAGCCTCTCCAAAAGGCTCTTGCAGGATGAAATCCACTTCAGCCTGATTGCCAGAAGCCCAAGAATGTGAGCAGGAGCATCCTGTGGCCAACAGGCTTTGACAGATGTAATTTTCTGCCAATGCTCTTATAATAAAGTATGGAAAATGTGTAATTACACACATTTCTAGTATCATTTTTGTGAAAAAATACACATTTTCGACACTTCGACAAAATAATGCGAAGAATTTTCAAGCACTCGCATCAGATTACATAGTTGAATGTTATTGCTTCCTGGATGCAAAATAAAACCTTCCAAAAGTTGCAATCATATTAGAAAAAAACTACCTTTGCACCAAGTTCGTGCAGAAAAGTGTGGAAATTTTCACAAAGTTCATGCAGAAAAGTGTATTAAACAGCAAAAAGTTCGTGCAGAAAAATGTAATGTATGAAAAGAAAAGCGTATCAACAATTAGTAGAATGGAAAAACCATTCATCCCGTAAGCCATTGATATTGAACGGCGCGAGACA
>JBJEKS010000027.1:0-4732 GCA_051878755.1 Bacteroides sp.
TTCCCTTGGCTATCAGTTCGGCCAGCAGGTCGGCATTGACCTGCTTCACATCGCCCACAAAGCCATAATCCACCTCCTTCACGGGGCGTTTCTCCGAGCGGATGGCATTCATATCGGCTCCTGTCAATCCGAGGGCATTTACGCCCCGGGCCTGAAGTCCGGCCACGATATTCTTATTGACCAGTCCTCCATAGACCATGGTCACCACGCTGAGGGTCTCAGCATCGGTGATGCGTCGTCCCTCCACCATGCGGCTCTCTATGCCCAGTCGCGTAGCCAGTCGCGTGGCTGAGCGTCCTCCCCCATGCACCAGCATCTTATGCCCGGGCAGGGAGGCAAAGCGGTCGAGCAAGGCATGGAGGGTCTCCTCTTCCTCCACAATCTTGCCGCCCACCTTTATAATAGTCAGTTTATCCATTGCGTTGCTGATTAGTTATATTTCGTATATATTGTACGTGCCATTTACCCCATAATAAAATTCACTCCAGGTAGGTGTAGCCATAGAGTCCTGAGCGGTAGTTGCTGAGGAACTCCTTGCCCTCTTCGAGCGAGATACGACCCTCCTTCACCGAGCGGCTCACCCAGGTCTCCAACGTACGCACCAGCTTCTTGGGGTTATACTGCACGTAGTCAAGCACCTCGGCCACGGTCTCGCCGTCGATGAGTTGGTCGATGGTGTAGCCCTTGGAGTTGACCGATACGTGTACGGCATTGGTGTCGCCGAAGAGGTTGTGCATATCGCCCAGAATCTCCTGGTAGGCTCCTACGAGGAAGACGGCCAGGTAGTAATGCTCCTTGTCGCGCAGCGAGTGCACAGGCAGGGTGGTGGCATCGGGGCGCGAAGAGACGAAGTTGGCTATCTTACCGTCGCTGTCGCAGGTCATGTCCTGCAGGGTGGCTTCGCGGTCGGGGCGTTCGTCCAGGCGCTGGATGGGCATGATGGGGAACATCTGGTCGATGGCCCACGAGTCGGGCAGCGACTGGAAGAGCGAGAAGTTGCAGAAGTATTTGTCGGCCAGCAGCTTACTCAGCTTGCGGAATTCATCGGGGCAGTGCTTCATGTTGTTGGCGATGCCGTTGATTTCACGGCAGATGCTCCAGTAGAGCTTCTCTATCTGGGCACGCGTATTGAGATCCACGATGCCGTGGCTGAAGAGGTCAAGGGCCTCTTCGCGTATCTGCTGTGCATCGTGCCAAGGCTCAAGCATGGAGCGCTGATTCAGATTGTCCCAGATGCCATAAAGCTCCTTCACCAGTTCGTGGGCATCTTCACCCGGCTCCCAGTCGTCGTCCATCTGAGGCAACGAGGCCGTCTCCAGCACCTCGAAGATGAGCACGGAGTGGTGTGCCGTAAGGCTCCGACCCGTCTCGGTGATGACGTTGGGATGGGGGAACCCGTGCTTGTCAGAGGCATCGACAAAGGTGGAAACCACGTCGTTGACATACTCCTGGATGGAGTAGTTGACGGAGCTCTCGCTGTTGCTTGAGCGGGTTCCGTCGTAATCCACACCCATACCACCACCGGTATCCACAAACTCGATGTTGAAGCCCATCTTATGGAGCTGCACATAGAATTGCGAAGCCTCGCGCAGGGCATTCTTGATGCGGCGTATCTTGGTAATCTGGCTGCCGATATGGAAGTGAATCAACTTGAGGCAATCCTTCAGGTCCTTACGCTCCAGGAAGTCAAGTGCTTCGAGCAACTCACTGCTGGTGAGTCCGAACTTGCTGGCATCGCCTCCGCTCTCTTCCCACTTGCCGCTACCGCTCGAAGCCAGCTTGATGCGTATGCCGATGTTGGGCCTTACGCCCAGCTGCTTGGCCATCTTGGCAATGAGGTTCAGCTCGTTGAGCTTCTCCACTACGAGGAAGATGCGCTTGCCCATCTTCTGCGCCAACAGGGCCAGTTCGATGAAGCTTTCGTCCTTATAGCCATTGCACACCACGAGCGAGTCGGGGTCGGTGTTGACACCGATGACAGCGTGAAGCTCAGGTTTGGAGCCAGCCTCCAGACCTAAATTGAACTTCTTGCCGTGGGTTATCATCTCCTCCACCACGGGCCTCATCTGGTTCACCTTGATGGGGTAGATGATGAAGTTCTCGCCCTTATAGCCATACTCGGCTGCCGCCTTCTCAAAGCAGCAGGAAACTTTCTCGATGCGGTTGTCAAGGATGTCAGGGAATCGGATCAGCATGGGTGCCGTCACGTCGCGCAGCTGCAGTTCGTCCACCAGCTCCCGCAAGTCCACGGCTACACCGTCCTTCTTGGGGGTGACCACCACATGACCCTTGTCATTGATACCAAAGTACGAAGTGCCCCATCCAGTGATGTTGTAGAGCTCTTCGGAGTCTTCAATACGCCATTTTCTCATCAGTCGTTCTTTATATAAAATTGTTTCCGTTAATAAATTGAGTCATACAAGTCTCGTTATTGTTTATTTTGTCAGTGGGCAAAGGTATGTATTTTTTCAGAAATTGTATCGGTTGGAGAGGATAAATCGCTTGCCCAGGAGCGAATATTGGCTCTCCAGGAGCTTTGAGCCCCCACTAAAGGCCGAGTAATTGACGCAGACGAGCCACGGAATCAGCGATTTGGGGTCGGCTCTCCAGCCGACTGCCATCAAAGCGGAAGGTGGCTTGGCTGTAGTAGGGCAACCGCTTCTGCAGCGCCTCGGCAATAAACAGCCGCAGCTCCTCATCGCTCTTCCCCTGGAGGATAGGGCGGTTGACGGTAGCCACGCGGAGGCGGTTGAAGAGCACGTCGAGGTTCACATCGAGAAACACCGTCTGCCCCTGACTGTTCATGTAGGCCATGTTGTCGAAGAAGCAGGGTGTGCCCCCACCGGTGCTGATTACCACGTCTTCAAACTCACCCACCTCGTGCAGCATCCGTTGCTCCACAAGGCGGAACCCCTCCTCACCCCGTTCGGCAAAGAGGGTCTTGATGTTCTTATGAAACCGCTCCTCGATATACCAGTCGAGGTCGATAAAGGGCACGCCCAGCGCTTTGGCAAAGGCTTTGCCGAGGGTGGTTTTTCCGGCACCCATATAGCCGGTAAGGAATACTCTAATCATCGCACCAGTGCAATCTTGATAAAAAATGCAGCACAAAGTTAGCGCTTCTTGCGGAATTATCAAGGTTTTTAGCCAATAATCGAGTAATTTGCCGTACATTTACGCCCTGAAATTACGAAATAATGGCAAACAAAGAGAAATATTACGTGGTTTGGGTGGGTGTAACCCCCGGAATCTATACCTCGTGGACCGACTGTCAACTGCAGATAAACGGCTACAAGGGTGCGCGATTCAAGTCATTCGGCAGCCGTAGTGAAGCCGAAGCGGCCTATCAGTCGAGCCCCGACGACTACATCGTGACTCGGACGAAAGCCGAAGCCTCATCCGCTGACGTAGCCGAGCGCTGTGGCAAGAGAGGAGCCGATGCTCCCCTACCCCAGGCGGTCATAGAGAATGCCCTGGCCGTGGATGCAGCGTGCAGCGGCAATCCGGGGCAGATGGAGTATCGTGGCGTACACGTAGGGAGCCGTCAACAAGTGTTCCATTTCGGCCCCATGTATGGCACCAACAATATCGGCGAGTTCCTGGCCATCGTCCACGGCTTGGCCCTGCTCAAGCAGAAGCAGCTCGACATGCCGCTCTACAGCGACAGCCGCAATGCCATCCTTTGGGTGAAGAAGAAGAAGTGTAAGACCACGCTGCCTCGTAACGCCAAGACCGAAGCGCTCTTCCAGCTCATCGAGCGTGCCGAGCGCTGGCTCCACAGCAACAGCTACACCACCCCCATCCTCAAGTGGGAGACCAGCCGCTGGGGTGAGATTCCCGCCGACTTTGGCCGCAAGTAAATGAAAAGAATATTCAACCATCATCATGTCGAATAACCTGTATAGCAGAATGTTGTCCGCTGCCGACCCCTCACAGGTGGAAGGGTTGATGCGCTTCTTTAAGTGTGGCAAGGGACAATATGGCGAGGGCGACCGCTTCCTCGGCATCAAGGTGCCCACCACACGCCTTATCGTAAAGGAGCTGTGGCGTACGACAGACTTCCAGGAGCTGGAGCGTTGCATCACCAGCCCCTACCACGAAGTGCGCCTTGCCGCCCTGCTCACCCTCATCGAAATCTTCCGCCATGCACGCAAGGAGCCTGCCCTGCGCGAGCGCTGCATCAACTTCTACCTTGCCCACACCCCCTACATCAACAACTGGGACCTCGTGGATTTGAGCTGCTACCCCCTGTTGGGCGAATGGCTCATCGACAAGGACCGCACCCTGCTCTACACCCTCGTCACCCAGGGGAAGAGCATCTGGGAGCAACGCATCGGCATCGTGAGCACCATGCAATTCATCCGCCAAGGAGAGTTCGAAGAGACCTTTGCCCTGGCACAGCTCTTCCTCGACAAACCCCGTCCCCTCCACGACCTGCTGCAGAAGGCCGTGGGATGGCTGCTCCGCGAGGCTGGTAAGCGTAACGAGGATCGCCTTATCGCCTGGCTCACCCCCAGGGCCGCCACTATGCCCCGTACCATGCTCCGCTACGCCATCGAGCGCCTCCCCGAGTCCGACCGCAAGCGTCTGATGCAAGCCAAATCACAGACGACAACAATTGTCTGAAGCACTAGGCCGATTCCCGTGAAAAGACGGCATTCATTTATTTTGGCAAAAAAAGCTCATAATATTTGCTATTTCAAAAAATTAGCGTAACTTTGTAACCGAGTTT
>JBJEKS010000028.1:0-4627 GCA_051878755.1 Bacteroides sp.
CGATTCAACGGGCAGGTGCTGGGGACGTTCGGCAAGTTTGGTGTGCTGTCGTTCAACGGCAACAAGATGATTACGACCTCGGGTGGTGGCGCGCTGATTTGCCGGAATGGGGAGGATGCGAATACCATCATGTGGTATGCCACGCAGGCGCGCGATGCTTACCCCTACTATGAGCATACGGCCATTGGTTATAATTACCGTATGAGCAATGTGTGTGCGGGTATCGGCCGGGGACAGATGACGGTGCTGAATGAGCATATTGCTCACCATAAGCATGTGCAGGGGCTCTATAAGGAGTTGCTGGCTTCGGTGCCTGGGGTGCATCTGCATGAGCAGCCTGCTGATGCGCGTTACGACTCGAACTTCTGGCTCTGTGCGGCTACGCTGGATGCCGATGTGAGGATTAAGGGGCAGGAGAGTGCCTATAAGGAGGTCATCAAAACGGCTGTAGGTGGGGCGGCTGGCGTCATCAAGGCGGTGGATTGTGCTACTACGGATTGTCAGCCGAACGAGAATGTGGAGGCTTTGCGTGTCTTCATGCTGCAGAAGAAGGTGGAGTGTCGTCCGGTATGGAAGCCGATGCATAAGCAACCGGTGTATAAGGGTGCTCCGGCCTATGTGAATGGGGTGTCGGAGGGCATCTTCAAGGTGGGTTTCTGTCTGCCTGCCGGTCCTTATGTCAGCGATGATGACGTGCGCTACATCGTGGAGTGCATCAAGGAAGCCATCGTACGATGAAGGACCTCTTGCTGGGAATATGTAAATTCTGCGTATTCCTATTTTTCCCACAGAAGGCTGATAAGAATAGGTATGCTGAGGGAGTATCAGATAGCGATTTGCGCGCGGGTGCGTGAGGCGTTGCTGAAGTACCGTAGCGTGATGGTGCAGATGCCCACGGGTACGGGCAAAACGCTGGTGCTGGCCTCGCTTGTCAAAGATAGTCTTTCCGCCGAAGGGCAGGGGTGTGGCATCCTGATTGTGGCGCATCGGCGGGAGCTGATTGAGCAGATTAAGGCGACCATCAAGCGAATGGGGATAGCCAATAAGCGTATTGTTGTTGAATCCATCCAAACCGTATCGCGACGTATGCAAGCTTCCTCGGACAAGGGGGTGCAGTGCAGCAGCTTTTCGCTTATCGTCATTGATGAAGCGCACCATGCGCTAGCCAAGACTTACCGCTCTTTATGGGAGGTCTGGCCGAAGGCGAAGTTCCTGGGCCTGACGGCTACGCCCTGGCGAATGAGTGGTGACGGTTTCACCGACCTGTTCGATGTGCTGGTGGAGTCGCAGGGCATCAAGCGGTTTATTGCTGACGGTTGGCTCTGCCCGTATGATTATTTCGCTGTGAGACCGGATAGCGATGACCAGAAGCGGATTGATTCGCTCAAGAAGCGTGGATCGGATGGCGACTACCAAACCAAGGAGAAGCGCGAGAAACTGGATGCGGCTCCGTGCATTGAGCGCCTGTTTGCGACATACCAGCAACATGCGGAGGGCAAGAAGGGCATCATCTATGCCATTGACATTGCTCATGCGGAGCATATCGCTGCCTACTACCGGCAGCAAGGGGTGGATACGTTGGCCTTGAGTTCTAGGACGCCGAAGCGCGTACGCCAGGAGGTGGTGGCGAGATTTCGGAAGCAGGGCTCTCCTGAGGTTCTGGTCAGTGTGGATCTTTTTTCTGAAGGGTTCGACTGCCCCGATGTGGAGTTTATTCAGATAGCACGTCCCACGCTTTCGTTGGCCAAGTATCTGCAGATGGTGGGACGCGGATTGCGCATGCACGCGGGCAAGGAGTGCTGCATCCTCATCGACCATGTGGGTCTCTACCGGGCTTTCGGTCTGCCTTCGGCTGACAGGGCTTGGGAGATGGCTTTTAAGGGGATGGAGCTGGAAGAGGGGCAAGTGTGTGGGGCGGGGTTAAGTCGCCTCGAAGGGGGGATGATTGCCTCATCACTGCTGGGTGACGATAAGGAGGAGGTGGTCAAGATTGTCTCACACGAAGGGATGGCCAACCGGTTCGCGGAGGCAGTGGATGTTGGTTTTGAGTGGAGACGGAACGTGAACGGGAAGCGGGCGTGGGTGGATAAGGCGAATGGAGTGACCTTCCGCCGCAGACCGAAGGTGGTGGATTTCTCGGGCCTGGAGCTCTCGACGGATGATGGCATCGTGTTCTTTCCTCGCCTGGCGTCCAAGCTGATTGATGCCGATAACGGGATTCACCTCAATCTCCTGAAGATGCAGGTGGGCGACGGCATCCTGTGGAAGAGAAGGTATATCTCTTTGGTGAATCCGGCGCAGGTGTTTCTGCTGGTGGAGACACAACCGAATGGGTTGCGTCTGTTTCGTGATGAATGTGGCAAGGTCTTTCTGCAGCAGAACCCCGACTATCCGCTGGTGGCAGAATCGGAGGTGAGTAGGGAGGAGATGATGCGGCGGTGCAACGAGGAGGTGGAGCGAATCAACCGGATGAATCAGGAGCGTGAGATGGGCAATAGCCTTGCCTGGATAAACAACTGTACACTCCTGATGAATGCCGAAGTGGTGAAAAGGGGTTGGGTGGAGCTGCTTCGTGCAGATGGGCTGCTCTATGTCCGCAACCTCCAAGGGGTGACCGGCTATGCATTTCCCAACTATGCCATCCGTGCGGATGATCGGTTGTGCGTCATAGGAAATCACCTCTTCCTGAAGAAGCAGGGCATATATGATTCTTTTGAAATCGTAAGGAAGAGCGAAGACCTGACCATGTTTATTGTGGATCAGCTCTTCAATAGATACATGATTATCAACAAGCCGGACAAGGAGTTGGAAATACAATACCTGTCGAAGGAGCAGGCTTAGTCATGCTGAGGGACTATCAGATAGAGATATGTACGCGTGTGCGTGAGGCTTTTCAGCAACACCGCAGCGTGATGGTGCAGATGCCCACGGGTACGGGTAAGACGGTGGTGCTAGCCTCTCTCGTCAAGGGGTATCTCTCTGCCGAGGGGCGGGGGAGTGGCATCTTGATTGTGGCGCACCGCAGGGAGCTGATTGAGCAAATCAAGGCTACCATCTTGCGAATGGGCATGGATGAGACTCCTATCGTGGTTGAATCCATTCAAACCATCTCCCGTCGCATGGATAATCCCTCTTCTGGGGAGTGGGGAGGCTTTGGGCTGATTGTCATCGATGAGGCTCATCACGCCCTCGCCAAAACCTATCGGATGATGTGGGATGCCTGGCCACAGGCGAAGTTTCTAGGCTTGACGGCCACGCCCTGCCGACTGAATGGCAAAGGTTTCACCGACTTATTCGAGGTGCTGCTTTCGTCCCTTTCTGTGCCGCAGTTTATCCAGAAGGGGGTATTGGCCCCATTCGACTATGTGGCCATCAACGAGGGAAGTAGCCAGCAGTTGCTCATTAATTCGCTGAAGAAACGGGGGGCTGACGGGGATTATCAGGTGAAGGAGATGAACGAGGTGCTGAACAAGCGTGTCAGCATCGCTCAGCTCTACGACTGCTATGCGCAATTTGCCGTAGGGAAGAAGGGCATCATTTATGCCATCAGCATCGAACATGCACGCAGCATCGCGGCTTACTACGAGAGCAAAGGAGTCAAGGCCGTAGCTATCAGTGCCAAGACTTCCGCTAAAGAGAGAGCCGCCTTACTGGATGAGTTCCGTAACTATACTTCCAGTCGGAGGTCAGGGGGGCTCCAAGTCTTGGTGAATGTCGATATCTTCTCCGAAGGTTTCGACTGCCCCGATGTGGAGTTCATCCAGTTGGCGCGTCCAACCCTCTCCTTGGCCAAATACCTCCAGATGGTGGGGCGTGGCCTCCGTCCACACAAGAACAAGGAGTGTTGCATCATCCTTGATAACGTCGGTCTGGTGCGGGTATTCGGACTGCCCACTCGCTGCTGGAACTGGCAATCCTTCTTCAATGGTAGGCTCGTTCCAACCAAGTACCCGACAAAGGCCGCCCTCTCCCTGCAATCCCCTACATTCCCTTCTCAGCCTGTTCCTACCTCGCCTGCAAAGCTGACCTCTTCCCAGGACTTCTCCCTCATCCTCTCCCATACCCAGTTGGAAGAGCTGATTTCCTCCTCCCTGCTTGAAACCTGGAACACCCAGCAAGGTCTCTTGGAGGAGCCTCCTGAGCCTTTCCAAAATATGGGGAGTCGCCTTTGGGGCCTCCGCCGAGGTGGTCAAATCCTCGTTCCGCCCACCTATCTGCGCGTCTTCCATATCCAGGATGGCCTTGCCGCCGTACGCTTGAAAGACACTAGGTTGGCCGTGGTCAATCTCGCTGGTGCTATCGTCCGAGATCTCGGCAAAGGCAACTCTGCGCTCTTGCGCAGCAAGGAGTTTGTGCAGGTGGAAAGACAAGGCTTTGCTGAGTATATCGACCTGCTGAGTGGTCAACGTTTTTCTACCCTACCCAAGATTATCACCTCAGAGGAACCCCAAATGATTTGTACGACGGCTGACAGCCTGGCCTTGCGTCTGAAGGATTCCTTTTTCTATGGCACCATCAGCCAATCGGCTTGCCAGTGTCGTCCGAGAGATTATGGCTACTTCAATCTGATAGGATTAATTAGAGTCTGCTGAATTAATATTCGGCCAAAGCCATAGGGTAGCAGACA
>JBJEKS010000029.1:0-4558 GCA_051878755.1 Bacteroides sp.
TGGACGGTACGAAGTACCTCATCATGCGTCAGAGCGATGTGCTCGCCATCCTGGGATAAGACTCAAAAACTAAAAACTAAAAACTTAAAATTAAGGATTAAAAGATTATGGCAAAAGAGATTCTTTTTAATATAGATGCCCGCGACCAACTGAAGAAGGGTATCGACACACTGGCCAACGCCGTGAAAGTAACGCTGGGTCCTAAGGGCCGTAACGTCATCATCGAGAAGAAGTTTGGTGCTCCCCACATCACGAAGGATGGTGTGACGGTGGCCAAGGAGGTGGAACTGGCTGATGCTTACCAGAACACGGGCGCTCAGCTCGTTAAGGAGGTAGCCAGCAAGACGGGTAACGATGCCGGCGACGGTACGACGACTGCTACCGTTCTGGCTCAGGCTATCGTAGCCGAAGGCTTGAAGAACGTTACCGCAGGTGCAAGCCCCATGGACATCAAGCGCGGTATGGACAAGGCCGTAGCCAAGGTGGTTGAGAGCATCAAGGCTCAGGCTGAAGTGGTTGGCGACAACTACGACAAGATTGAGCAGGTAGGTACCGTATCGGCCAACAACGACCCCGTGATTGGTAAGCTGATTGCCGACGCCATGCGCAAGGTTTCGAAGGATGGTGTCATCACTATCGAAGAGGCTAAGGGTACTGACACCACGATTGGTGTGGTAGAAGGTATGCAGTTCGACCGCGGTTACCTCTCTCCCTACTTCGTGACCAACGCTGAGAAGATGGAGTGCGAGATGGAGAAGCCTTACATCCTCATCTACGACAAGAAGATTTCGAACTTGAAGGACTTCCTCCCCATCCTCGAACCCGCCGTACAGACTGGTCGTCCGCTCCTGGTTATTGCTGAGGATGTGGATAGCGAGGCTCTGACTACACTGGTAGTCAACCGTCTGCGCAGCCAGCTTAAGATTTGCGCTGTCAAGGCTCCGGGCTTCGGCGACCGTCGTAAGGAGATGCTCGAAGACATTGCCATCCTGACCGGCGGTGTAGTAATCAGCGAAGAGAAGGGCTTGAAGCTCGAACAGGCTACCATCGAGATGCTGGGTAGCGCCGAGAAGGTGACCATCACGAAGGACAACACCACCATCGTCAACGGTGCCGGCAATACGGAGAACATCAAGGAGCGTTGCGAGCAGATCAAGGCTCAGATTGCTACCACCAAGAGCGACTACGACAAGGAGAAGCTGCAGGAGCGCCTCGGTAAGCTGTCAGGCGGTGTAGCCGTGCTCTACGTAGGTGCTGCCAGCGAGGTTGAGATGAAGGAGAAGAAGGACCGTGTAGATGATGCCCTGCGTGCTACGCGTGCAGCCATCGAAGAGGGTATCGTACCTGGAGGTGGCGTGGCTTACATCCGTGCCATCGAAGCCCTGGAGGGTCTGAAGGGTGACAACGCCGACGAGACTACTGGTATCCAGATTATCAAGCGTGCCATCGAGGAGCCGCTGCGCCAGATTTGCGCCAATGCCGGCGTAGAGGGTGCTGTAGTGGTACAGAAGGTACGCGAGGGCAAGGCCGACTTCGGTTACAACGCCCGTACCGATGTCTATGAGAACCTCCACGCAGCTGGTGTGGTTGATCCCGCTAAGGTAACGCGTGTGGCTCTGGAGAACGCTGCCTCTATCGCAGGTATGTTCCTCACCACTGAGTGTGTGATTGTAGAGAAGAAAGAAGATAAGCCCGAAATGCCGATGAACCCCGGCATGGGCGGTATGGGCGGCATGATGTAATTCCCTGACATAACCGACTAAATGAAAGAGAGGCCGAGCAGCAATGCCCGGCCTTTTTTTGTCTCTCAGAGCCTGTTTTGGGTAGATTTAACGGATTTTTGATGCGGATTATGGGAATATGGTGTACTTTTGTGGCAAACTTAATGATAATACTAAAACTATTATAGACTATGGACATGATTATTGAGGTATCACTACGTTTCGCCACCGCCCTGCTGC
This sequence comes from Bacteroides sp., assembly GCA_051878755.1. Taxonomy (GTDB): domain Bacteria; phylum Bacteroidota; class Bacteroidia; order Bacteroidales; family Bacteroidaceae; genus Bacteroides. The sequence continues at coordinate 1,962 of JBJEKS010000029.1, forward strand.
TGGGTGGCATCATTGGTGTAGAGCGCGAATGGCGTGCCAAGGAGGCAGGTTTCCGTACCCACTTCCTGGTCGCCTTGGGCAGCGCGCTGTTTTGTATTGTGTCCCAATATGGCTTTGGGGAGGAGGTGAAGGACTCGTCGCGTGTGGCGGCTCAGGTGGTGTCAGGCATCGGCTTCCTGGGTGCGGGTACGATCATCTTCCAGAAGAATATGGTGCGTGGACTCACCACGGCGGCAGGTCTGTGGGTGACGGCAGCCATCGGACTGGCTTGCGGCACGGGCATGTACGCCATTGCTGCCATCGCTACGGTGCTGGTCATCCTGGGCTTGGAGGTGCTCAATGTGCTCATTCCGCCAATAGGTACCACCACGGTGATGCTTACCTTCACGGCCACCTCCAAGGAGAGCGTGAAGGACCTGGTCAATCAGATCAAGAAGGACTGCATCGAGCTCTATTCCTACGAACTCAAGAACCGCCGCACGCCCCAGGGCGAGACCTACGAGGCCAGCCTTCAGATCCGCGTGAAGCGCCACAACTACAACGAGCGGCTGATAGAGTACATGGATGAGTTTGATGACGTGATCATCTCGAGCATAGAGTGACTCACAGTTTCGGTGCCGATTTCAGACGAATTTAACAGATTTTCGGTACTGATTTCGGGTTTCGGTACCGATTTCAGACGAATTTAACAGATTTTCGGTACGGATTTCGGGAATAAGGTGTATCTTTGTTCCCAAATACAGCGTATATGGAATACTTCAAGAGACATATTGATGAAAAGCTTCGCGAGTGGAAGGATGCGCCACGGCGCAAGCCATTGCTGATACGTGGTGCACGTCAGGTGGGCAAATCTACTGCCGTAAGAGAATTGGGCAAGACATTCAAGTACTTTCTGGAGATTAACCTGGAGAAACAACCGGATTTCAAGCTGCAATTTCCTGAAAATATCGATGTAAGAAGGACATGCGAGAACCTCAGTGGAACCACGGGCATTCCAATTATACCTGGAGAGACACTGCTGTTTATCGATGAGATTCAGATGTGCAAGGAGGCTATCATGTCACTCCGTTATTTCAAGGAAGACTATCCGGAACTTCATGTGATAGCAGCCGGTTCTTTGCTGGAATTTGCGCTCGAAGAGCTACCCTCCTTCGGTGTAGGCAGAATACGCTCGGTCTATATGTATCCTTTCTCGTTTGATGAATTTCTGATGGCGCAAGGGCTTGACCTTACCGTAACCTACAAGCAAAAGGCCAACGCCGCAACCCCCTTGACCGAACTGGCACATAAAGAGCTTGTCAGTCAGCTGCGTTCATTCTATCTGGTGGGGGGAATGCCTGCCGCTGTCAACGAGTGGATTGAGACGCGGAGCTATATGGAGGTGGCACACGTCCACAATGAGATCATTGATACTTACAACGATGACTTCTCGAAATACAAGAAGCGCTTTTCGCCCGTCTTGCTGCGTCAGGTGCTCCGCTCTGTAGCTGGGCAAGCGGGCAAGAAATTCGTCTGTGCGGAGGTGTCTAACGACGTCAAGTCCAGCCTTATCCGTGAGGCATTGCATCTGCTTACGCTGGCAGGACTTATCATCCCCGTAGTTCATTCCAATGCCAACGGCTTGCCCCTTGGGGCAGAGGAAGACAGACGCTATGTCAAATACCTGTTCTTTGATACAGGAGTGATGCAGACCTTGCTGGGCTTGTCGGCCTCTGAGGTGCTTAACGCTACGGACGTGGAGCTGGTCAACAAGGGAGCTTTGTCAGAGATGTTTGCTGGTCTGGAACTGCTCAAATACCATGACTGCTTTACAAAGCCGGAGCTGTATTACTGGCAGAATGCCTCCAGGAACAGCCAGGCCGAGGTGGATTATGTGCTTGCGCGTGGTGGCATGGTGATACCGATGGAGGTCAAGGCCAGCGTGCAAGGGAGTATGCAGAGCCTTTGGGTCTTCATGCGTCAGCACCATCTGCACGATGCCGTCCGCAGTTCGCTGGAGCCATTCGGCGAACTGATATATTACGACCTGAAAGACGACGATGCCGAACGTCATGTGGATATTATCCCACTCTACGCCTTGAGCAATCGCTGAATGTGACTTGGGATTCATGTCCGGAGGTGCTCTTTTGGTAAGCATATGTGAATAGTATAATATGATAGTTTTATCAATGTTTATCCCCAAAGACTTGGTTTTATTTCCAAAATGCATTAAATTTGCATCGTTTTAGAAACGAAGCTATGGTTGGATATTTAGAATTTAAGGAACGATTGCTGCCGGAAGGATGTTTCTCAATTCATCAGGCAAGTGCTTTTTTTCCTGGTTTTGACAGAAACAATCTTACGAGATGGACCAAGAAGGGACTTCTTGAAAGATTGCGTCAGGGGTGGTATGCCTTTCCTGAAATGATTCAGCGCACGGACTTCTCGCGCTATATTGCAGGTCGAATTTACCGTCCGTCGTATGTGAGTCTCCATACGGCTCTCAGCATATATGGTATGATTCCTGAGGCGGTGACAAGCATAACATCCGTCACCACACAGAAAACCGCACGTTTTGAAAACGGATTCGGGCAATATTCATACCAAAACGTCAAGCA
>JBJEKS010000030.1:0-1209 GCA_051878755.1 Bacteroides sp.
GTAGATATGTTAGGCGCAATCATTGGAGATATCGTAGGAAGCCGTTGGGAGTTTTACTCTACGAACAACTACAACTTTGAGTTGTTTTCCTTTCAGAACAGTTTTACAGACGATACAATCTGTACAATAGCCGTGGCTGATGCCATCTTGCATGGCTCGGATGACTATGGCAAGTTCATCCATGCCTGGTGTCGTAAGTACCCTCATCCCATGGGTGGATACGGTGGACACTTTGCTTCGTGGGTAATGAGCAATCATCCTCAGCCATACGGATCCTTTGGCAATGGCTCGGCCATGCGTGTGAGTCCGATAGGGTGGTGGTTTAACACACCTGGTGAGCTGTACGAACAGGCACGCAAGTCGGCTCTATGCACGCACAGTCACCCTGAAGGCATCAAAGGTGCCCAGGCCGTGGCGTTGGCCATCAGTGGTTGCCGGGCATTGCGCCAATCCTCCAAAGGAAAGACGTACTCGAAGGAGGACATCTTGTGGAAGGCTCTTCTCCCTGCCATTCGGATTTATGAACCCCATCCGCAGCATTTTGCGGTTGACCTTGAGGATTACAAAAACAAGTTTGACGAGACCTGCCAAGGCACAGTACCTGTGGCACTCTGGATTGTGCTCCACTCCACAGGCTTTGAGGATGCGCTTCGCAAGGCAGTGGCCTAGGGGCCGATGCAGATACCTTAGGGGCTATCACGGGTAGCATCGCCGAGGCCCTGTGGGGCATTCCGGAATGGATGAAGCAGAAAGCGCTCTTTTATCTTCCGGCAGAGATGATCGATGTGGTTATGAAGTATCACGACAGACTGAACCGGCTGCGTGAGCTCAGTAAACAATGTCGGTACTATCGAGTAAATGGCTACAGCATTGTAGATGAAAAGCACCAGAAAGCTTGGGAGATAGAGCGGGAATGGGCGCACGACCTGGCACGAAGTTATGTGAATGCCACCGAGATGAAGACCAAGATGGCCAAGCTGTGCGGGATGGAGCATTGGCAGGAGTGGGCTGACAAGTATCATCTTCCGGTGTCTTTGATAGGCTATATCTTTAAGCATACAGCAGACGCAGGCTCGTTTATGCACGAGTGTGTTGGTTCGTTTTTGCTGTTCTTAGATGAAAACTATCTGCTGCCTTTGCCGGGCTGTCTCTCTACTGCATCAATATAGTGGGGCCTGTTTATCATAGGAATTTCTTCTATACTTGAAT
>JBJEKS010000030.1:1309-4556 GCA_051878755.1 Bacteroides sp.
ACTGCATCAATATAGTGGGGCCTGTTTATCATAGGAATTTCTTCTATACTTGAATATTTCTGCAAATAATGTGATTTTATCTTTTATAGAAGATAAAGTTTGTTGAGGAGCATGTCCACATGTCTGCCTGGAAAGGCCTACTGATATGTCACTACGATTATTAATCGTAAAGGCAAACGATTAATATCGTCACCATTCCTGATGATATTAAGTAGCTGAATGAATAGTCAAAAGGGTATTATTTCTTGATGTAGCTGTCGGGATAGCGGGTGAGCTGTTCGGTCTCGCCGGTGCGTAGGCGTACCCAGGTGTCGAATGAGCGCTCGCCCTCCTTCAGTACGATGACGCGGGCCCCGTTGGGCAGGTGATTATAGACCGTATTGCCTCCTGTGTATCGGCCATAGGCCAGCAACACGTTATACCACATCACGGCATAGTCGTTGTCGTGGTCGTGTCCCACGAAGCAGGCCATTACGTCGCCCTCTTCCTTGATGGCGGTAAAGAGGCCACTATTGAGTACCGGTGAGCAGACGCGCTCCATGCGGTTGCCGCGGAGGATAGCCCCTTCGTTGCTGGCTGCCTGACTGAACTCGGGCACAGGGATATGAAAAAAGGCCAGGGCGGGAAGGGGAACACTGTCGTTCTGCTCCTTGTATTGGCGGCTCTGCGTGCGATACCAGTTGATTTGGTCGGACTGCATCCAGGCGTATCCCTTGGCATCGGACAGTGGAGAGTAGGCATGGCTGTCAAGCAGATAGAGCAGCGCTGCCGTCTTCGCTTCACCCGATGCGTGAACGGGTACTACAAAGTCACTATGCTCGGCCAGCTGCAGGTTATAGGGCATACTGCTGATGAGGCGGTAGAGGTCGGGCCGCTTCATGTCCTGCTCGTCATCGTGGTTGCCCAGTGTAGCCACAAAGGGAATTTTGTGGTCGGCTACCCGTTGCATCACAGTACGCATCGCCTCCTCAGCCGGAGCACCGTAAATCATGTCACCCGTGAAGACCACCAGGTCGGGCTTCTCGGCATCGAGCACATTGTCGATGCACTCCAGCGCCTTCTTCGACTCCTCAACCTTGGCAGGCACGTAGTGGACATCGGTGAATTGCACAATCTTAAACTCACCCTTCGCATTGAAGCGGAGGTCATTCTTCTTGGTTTGCCCCTGCAGAGCCAGGCTCATCATGCAGAGAGCGAAAAGCAATAACTGTTTCATCTCTTTTGGGGTAATAGGGGTTAAAAGTGCAACAAAGATACACTTTTTCCCTTATCCGCCGCTTTTTTCTTTTAAATTATTTATCAATCGATACGAGCTTTTGTTTTATTTCGCGCTTTGCACTATCTTTGCACAATCATAAACTATAGAATCAGCATTTCGATTGATGAAGACATTTGAAGAACTTGGTGTGTCGGCGGAGATTCGCCGGGCCATAGAAGAGATGGGCTACGAACAGCCCATGCCCGTGCAGGAGGAGGTCATTCCCTACCTGCTTGGAAAAAACAACGACGTAGTGGCCCTGGCACAGACCGGTACCGGCAAGACGGCGGCCTTCGGACTGCCTCTGCTGCAGAAGATTGAGGTAAAGCGCTGCGAGCCTCAGTCGCTTATCCTTTGCCCCACGCGTGAGCTCTGCCTGCAGATTGCCGGCGACCTGAGCGACTACGCCAAGTACCTGAGTGGACTGCATGTGCTCCCCGTCTATGGCGGCTCCTCCATTGAGAGTCAGATCAAGGCCCTGAAGCGAGGCGTGCATATCATCGTGGCCACACCGGGACGGCTCATCGACTTGATGGAGCGAGGCACCGTGTCGCTTGCCGCCGTGGAGAATGTGGTGCTCGATGAGGCTGACGAGATGCTCAACATGGGCTTCACCGACAGTATCAACACCATCCTGGCCGCTGTGCCTCAGGAGCGTAACACGCTCCTCTTCTCCGCTACGATGAGTCCCGAGATAGCCCGCATCGCCAAGAATTACCTCCGCAATGCCAAGGAGATTACCATAGGAAAGAAGAACGAAAGCACGGCCAACGTGAAACATGTGGCCTATTGCGTGCATGCCAAGGACAAGTATGCAGCCCTGAAGCGCATCGTCGATTACTATCCGCAGATTTATGCCATCATCTTCTGCCGTACCCGTAAGGAGACGCAGGAGATAGCCGACAAGCTGATGCAGGAGGGCTACAATGCCGACTCGCTGCATGGCGAGCTCTCACAGGCACAGCGCGACCTGGTGATGCAGAAGTTCCGTGTGCGTCATCTTCAGTTGCTCGTGGCCACCGACGTGGCAGCTCGCGGACTGGACGTGGACGACCTGACCCATGTCATCAACTACGGCTTGCCCGACGACGTGGAGAGCTATACCCACCGCAGCGGACGTACAGGACGTGCGGGAAAGACCGGCACCAGCATTGCCATCATCAACCTGCGTGAACGTATCAAGGTGCGCGAGATAGAGCGCATCATCGGTAAGCAGTTTGAAGAGGGCGTGATGCCCACAGGAAAGCAGATTTGCAAGAAGCAGCTCTACAAGGTTATCGACGACCTGGAGAAGGTAAAGGTCAATGAGGAGGAGATCGCTGAATTCATGCCCGATGTCTATCGCAAGCTCGACTGGCTCTCGAAGGAGGACCTCATCAAGCGCATCGTGAGCCACGAGTTCAACCGCTTCCTGGAGTACTACCGCGACCGTGAAGAGATTGAGCAGGTGGCCGCCGTCAAGCCTGCCAAGGGCAGCAAGCAGAAAGAGGCCAAGGAGAAGGGGGGCAAGTCGCCCCGCAGCCGAAAGGCTGAGGAGGGCTTTGAGCGCGTCTTCATCAACCTGGGCAAGAAGGATAACTTCTTCCCTGCCGACCTGATTGGTCTCATCAACCGTAACACCCGCGACCGTGTGGAACTGGGGCGCATCGACCTCATGCAGACCTACTCTTTCTTCGACGTAGAGGCCGGTGAGGCGGCCCACGTGGTGAAGGCCCTGAGTCGCACCCAATGGGGTGGACGCAAGGTGGTGGCCGAGCTAGCTGACCAACCTCAGGCTACTGGCAAGTCTGCCGATAAGTCCAAGAAGGAGCATCATACCCCTGCAGGAGTTGCTGCAGGGAAGCATGCCTCAGTTGCAGCTGCGCTTGAGAAGCGCCAGAAGCCAAGCCGTGCTGAGCGAGGCTATACCAAGCCCCGGGGCAAGAAGGATGACTGGAAGGAGTCGCCAAAGAGCGAAAGGTTTAAGGCGATGCGCATAGCCCTGCCGAG
>JBJEKS010000031.1:0-26716 GCA_051878755.1 Bacteroides sp.
AGCATCATCTCGTCGGGGCGGTACTGGTTGTAGGAGTGGCAGTTGACGCACTGGTGGCCAAAGTTGCGGTTCTCTACGATGGGGGTCTCCTTATACGAGGAGAGCTCACGCTGGTAGATACCCATCTCGTTCCACAGCTCATAGCCGGGATAGAGCAGACGGTAAGTGAGGTAAGCATCGATGGGATGCTCGGAGATACGGTTGGTAATGTCGGCATAGCGCACCCACTCCCCTTCGTGCCGGATGCTGATACGGAAATAGATGGATTTTCCCAGGCTCTGCTCCGTCAGCTTTCGCCACTGCCTGGGCGGAATGGTCACTGTTGACTCGATGGTGGAAACATGGAAAGCGGGCTCCTCACCCACCACACCGAGCTCCACCTGATACCGCTCTCCCTCCGTACAAACCTTGAAGTTAGGAGGAGCGATGTTGCAGGGAAAGGTGACCGCCTCATAACTGGGGTAGATAATGGGACGCTCATCAGTCTGCCTGTCGGCAGGATGATAGGCATTACACCCCGAGAGGGCTATCAGCAGCAGAAGGAAAAGAGATGCGGTATGGAGTTTCATAAGCTATGATTCGTTATATGGAAAAGAAAGGTTAGTTGTCGATGGCTTTGTTGCCATAGGGGCTGAGGTAGTTCATGTAGAACCAGTAGCTGCCTCCAAACTGCGCACGAAGGGCAGCGCTCTGGCCCGACTTCATCAGCGAGTAATAGCGCTCGAAGCGCTCCGACGTGGAGGGGGAGAGCTCAAATCCCAGTTGACGGAACTGCTCCTCACCCACCTTCAGACGGTAGATATAGAGAGCCTCCTCATAGACAGGAGGCAGCGAGGGATAGTTGAAGCGACGTATGCGGTGGATATTATCCGCAAAGCGCTGTACGTTGTTGCTCAGCAGCAGATAGCTCATCAGGTACTCGAAAGCCATCTTGTTCGTGGGGTCCTGGTCGCAGAGATACTCCAGCTCAGGGCCCAGGTTGAGCACGTTGGAGAAACGGGCCGGTGATGCTGATGATGCTCCATCCGCATCCAGTGCATTACGCAGTCCATCCACCTCGCCCGACTCCAGCCTCTTCTCCAGTTCAAAGGCTTGATAGCGATAGAAGAGCGACTGCTTCAGCTTGTTCAGGAAACGTTGGGCCACGCGCGGCCGGTGGTTCACGATGTTGTAGCGGGCCAGGTTGAGCAGATGGGTGGCCGTCTCGCCCCACACCACCATGGCCTCAAACTCCCAGCGGTGGGCTTCGTTGATGTAGCCCAGCTCCTCATAGACAAAGTGACCATATTCGCTCTCGCGGCTGTTGCTGTTCCAGGGCAGGTAGAGCGTCTTCACGCCCAGGGTAGCGGGATAGTCGAAAAGACGGTAAGGCAGCTCACCGGTATGATAGAGGGCCAGGCTGCGGAAGTAGGCCATCAGCTGATTGGTCTTTCCGCCCTGCAAGTAGCGCTCGGTATAGTCGAGCACCGCGTGCCACTCCTTCTGCTTGACATGCTGCTCCGTCTTGAGCATGATGCCCTCCTTGCGGTTGTAGTGCTGCACGAAGTAACTGTACCCACATGCCCCGTAGCAGAGCAAGAGTATCACGGTAAGCAGGTGACGCCACCCTCCGCGCAGCCAAGGCAGGTGCAGCTTGGCACAAAAAGGGAGCAACGGGGTACGTGAACGCCATAGACTGAGTATAAAGGCTATCAGGGAGAGGTAGAGCACGCTCCTCACGATGAGGGTGAGCTCATGGTCGGCCGACATCGTGTAGAAGAAGAGTGCGACCGAGGGGAATACGGAAAGGAAAAGGAAATCCTCTTTTCCCGTCAGGCGACGAAGCAGGTAGTGCGTCAGGGAGTAACAGGCCACCAACAGACCGACCAGCAGCAAGCTGCCGAATGCAGGATAATAGAAAAACTGGATAAGGAAGTCGGTGAGGTAGCCAACAAGGCCCACCGTCTGAAGTTGATGGGTGAAGTACGCCTTCGAGAAGAGAAACAGGTGGTGCTGCTCGTGATAGGCAATCACGTGCGAGAGGATGCCCTGGTAAGCCAGGAAATAACAGACGGCCAGCGTCAATCCAACAACATAGTTAAGTACTCTTTTCACGATGAGAATAACAATAACAGGGGAATTCCTAGGAGAAAGAGGAGGGCATACCCTCCTTGCAAAGGGTAGCCCTCTCTCCTGTTAGATATTAGGTATGATTGCGGTTATCATTAATAACCGTCGTTCTGCGTCAAGGCAGGATTGAGGTCAATCTCCTTCTGTGGAACGGGATAGACGTAGTTGTGGTCCTGATAAGCAGTCGTACCACCCACGTAGTTCTCGCCTTCGTAGAGGATGCAAATCTTGCCACCGTCGCCTTCCACTGCATCGGGAGAGTCAACCAGCTTGTACTTCAAGCCGAGCAAAGGCTTGTTGAGCACCTCCTTGGCAATGCCCCAACGGCGGATATCCCACTGACGCTTACCGCCTTCGAGAGCAAACTCTACACGCCACTCGTTGCGGATACGCTGGCGTAGGTCATCTTGCGAGCCGCAGTAGGTGGGCTTGCTGGCATCCGTCTTCTGCAGATCGGGCATACCAACACGTCTGCGCACCTGGTTGACAGCATCAAAGGCATCCTGCGAGAGAGGATCCAGCTCATTCTTGGCCTCAGCATAGGTGAGAAGCACTTCAGCATAACGGATTACGACAGCATCCTTACCCATATCCCAACCGGTGGATTGAGGATCGATGCTGGGGTCGAGCCACTTCTGCTGGTAGTAACCGGTAGCCGTGGCATCACCGTGCTGACCGATACCCGTGGGGTAGCAAGACTTCAGAGGAGCCACCTTGATGGTCACGCCATACATGGTCTCTCCATCGTGCAGCACGTTCACCTCCAGACGCGGGTCGCGGTTGGCAAACGGGTTCTTCTCATCGTAGATTGCAGACTTGGCAATCGGAGCACCCTCGATGTCCTCGAAAGCATCCACCAGGCTCTGCGTGGGATCAATACCACCCCAACCCAGTGTCGGGAAGGCTTCCCAACCAATCAGGTACCAACCATTATCGCCCGCATTGAACTGACGCACCAGGATGAACTCATCGCAGCCGTCGGCCACTTCCCAGAAGAGCTGGGCATACTTGCCCGTGTTGTCCTTGTCCCACAGTTCGTAGGTACCCTGATCCATCACCTTCTTGGCGTTGTCGGCAGCTACCTGCCAGTTGCCGTAGTAGAGGGCTGCACGGGCCTTGATAGCGAGAGCTGCACCCTTGGTGATACGGCCATAGTCAGATGCAGGCCAGCTTACCGGCAAGTACTCGATAGCCTTGTCGAGGTCCTCCATCACGTGCTTATAGACCTCATCGCGCGAGGTACGGGTGATACCCTCCTGGTCAGAGAGTTCAAGCGGTCTATCCACATAGGGCACGTCACCGAAGGTACGGATGAGATCGAAGTAGTGGAATGCACGGAAGAAGTAGGTCTGTCCGAGCACTTTCTTCTTCTCGGCCTCATCGTAGTCAGGGATTTCATCAATCTTGCTCAGGATGAGGTTGGCCTGACGGATCACGCCGTAGGTGTAGCTCCAGTCCTGATCCAGGGGGTCGTAAATACCTTTTGAGATGTTGCCGGCAGCCCATTTGATACCGTGTACAGCATCATCGGAGTTGATGGCATCGTCCACATCCCAGTAAGGGAGTGAATTATAGAGGTCAGACACCGCCATTTCAGCGTCGTTGCCTGTTTTCCAGAAGCTGCCGTCTGAAAGCTCTTCCAAGGGGTAGCGATCCAGGTCAACGCACGAGGTAAACCCAGTCAGCAGAGCGGCGGCCAATATAAAGAGTGATTTTCTTTTCATATCGCGTTATAATAATAAGGGTTAGAATGAAACTTTGAGTCCCAGGGAGATTTTCTTCACGTTCGAGTAGAAGGCACCACGGGTATCAGAGGGAGATTCAGGATCCAGACCGTCCAGACCAGAGATGGTGAACAGGTTCTCACCAGCCACATAGACCTTGGCACGCTCGATGCCGACCTTCGACAGCAGCGACTTAGGCAGGTTATAGCCCAGCGAGATGTTCTTCAGGCGGACGTAAGAGGCATCCTCCAGCCAGAATGAAGAGGTGGAGAAGTTGATCTGCGAGCTGCGAGTCAGACGCGGGTAGCTGGCGTTGTGGTTCTCAGGAGTCCAACGGTCGAGGTGTCTCTTCAGCACCTTACCGCTATTGAAGAAGGCGTACGAAGCCTCACCGGTGTAGTAGGCATCCACGTCGAATGCACCCTGCCACAGCATCGAGAGGTCAAAGTCCTTATAATATACGTTGATGTTCAGACCACCGGTCCAGCTGGGGAAGTTCTTACCAATCACGGTACGGTCATTACCATCAATCTTGCCATTACCATCGAGGTCCACATACTTGATATCACCCAGGTTCTCCTGGCCGGTGCGCTTGGGATAGTTCTTCAGGTCTTCCTCGGTGTTGAAGTAACCATTGGCTACATAGCCATAGAACGAACCGATGGGGTAACCTTCAAGACGCCAGTACTTGCTGTTGTTGGGGTCAACACCTTCCGTACCGCACATGTCGGTGATTTCGTTCTTCACGTAAGCCACGTTGAAGTTGACAGCATAGCTCCAATCCTTATTGATACGCTTGTTGTGGAAGATACTCAGGTCGAAACCTGTGTTCTCCACACTACCGGCATTCTGTGCAGGAGCACTCATACCGATCACACCCTGAATGGGGAGGTACAGCAACATGTCGTTGGTCTTCTTCTTGTAAAGTGAGAGCTCGAAGCCAATCATGTTGTTGAGGAAGCCAGCCTCGATACCGAGTTCGTAGTTGGTCACCGTAGCCCACTGCAAGGCGCTGTTCACGTAGCGTGACTCATAGGCAGTAGAGTAGAGCGAGCCACCCAGCATGGTGCTGCCGTAAGCATAAGTTGATACAGCGGGATAGATATCGCTCGACATCAGCTCCTCGTTACCGGTCTTACCCCAGCCCAGACGGAGCTTCAGGTTGCTCAACCACTCCACGTTGTCCTTCACGAAGGCTTCCTCTGAGATTCTCCAACCTGCCGAGAAGGCGGGGAAGAAGCCCCAGCGGTTGTCCTTGGGGAAACGAGAAGAAGCATCCGAACGGAAGTTGGCCTCGAAGAGGTACTTGTTCTGGAAGTCGTACTGCACGCGACCGAAGTAGGACTGACGGGCGGTCTCGTAACCACCGTCACTGTTCTTCTGCGTAGAAGCATCGAGGGTGTTGAGTGATTCATCCAGTTCGTCGTTACCACCACCCGTACGGCTAGCCGTCGTGTAGCGATAGGTGTAGCGCACCGACTCACCGCCAGCCAACAGACCGATGGTGTGGTCACCGAAGGTCTTGTTGTAGTTGATGAGCAGCTGACCGGTGTACCAGTTCCAGTTATAGTAGTTGTGGTACCCTTCGCGACGGCCAGAGTCAAAGTTATCGTAAGCATAGTGACGCTTGAAGCGACGCAGGTCTTGGTTATCGTGACGCAGAGAGTAAACACCCTTGATGCTCAGTCCATCCAGCGGAGTGAGGTTGATGTAGGCGGTAGCATTGAGCTGTTCGTCCACCTGCTTGTAGGTACCCGTCTTGCCCTGCTGAGCCACGGGGTTCTGCAGACCGTTGTAGTTGTAGCTGCCATCCTCCTTGTAAATGGGAGCGGTGGGTGAGATACGGTTGCAGTACTGCAGCAGTGAGCCGAAGCCCTCGTACTCGTCGTTGTTGATGCCACGGTAAGCTGAGGCGTTGATGCCTACGTTCACCCAAGAGGCAATCTTCGAATCGATGTTCACACGACCGTTGTAGCGCTCGTAGTTCTTCTCCTGTGACAGACCGTCCTGATAGAGGTAGGCCAACGAAGCCATGTAGGTGGTGTTCTCCGAGCCGCCGCTGATAGAGAGGCTGTGCTGCGTCTCCATGGCGCTCTTCTTCATCACCTCGCTGTACCAGTCGGTATCGGGGTGACCGTAGGGGTCACTGCCGTCACGGAAGAGACGGATGTCTTCCTCTGAGTAGGGTACAGCAGCTGAGGGGTTCTCGTTGAGTGTAGCCTCATTGTAGAGGATGGCATAGTCAGCTGCACCCAGGAAGTCGAGCGTAGCCGTCGGGCTGGACCAAGAGACAGTACCCGAGTAGTTGATTTTGGCCTTGGTGCCCTTCTTACCCTTCTTGGTGGTGATCAGGATGACACCGTTGGCAGCCTGCACACCGTAGATGGCTGATGAAGCGGCATCCTTCAGCACAGAAAGTGACTCGATGTCCTGAGGGTCGATGTTGTTCATGCTGCCCGGCACACCATCCACGATAACGAGCGGACTGGCCGCATTGATAGAGTTCTTACCACGAATGGTGATGGAGCCGGTCTGCGCACCCGGGGCACCCGAGGTCTGGATGGAAGTCACACCCGGCATAGTACCTGCTAAGGCAGCCGACACACTGGCTACGGCACGCGACTCCAATGCCTCTGCATTGATGCTGGCCACCGAACCAGTCAAGTTGGCCTTCTTCTGCACACCATAACCTACCACAACCACCTCTTCGAGCATCTCCGTGTCCTCCTTCAAGGTCACGTTGATAGGTTGGCCATTGAACTTAATCTCTTGAGTCACATAGCCGATGTACGACACCTGGATGATGTCGCCCTTGGCCACATTGCTCAAGGTGAAATCACCGTCAACGTTGGTGATGGTACCATTGGTAGTACCTTTTACAACTACAGATGCACCAATCACAGGTTCTCCAGTGGCATCCTTCACCACACCCTTACAGGTGCTGGTTTGCTGTACGATAGCCGATGCCAACATGTCAGAAGCGGCTTGCACGGGGCTGGATGTCAAAAAACTACCCCCCCCCAATGAGCAAAATCACTCCTACAGACTTGAAATGTTTTAGCATAAAATTTGTAGATTAGATTAGTTAATACTCCGCGATGCCTGAAAGCATAGCACGCATGTTAGTGACCCTTACTCCAAACATCGTTATTTAAAATTTGTTCGCAAAGATAAGGCAAAGTTTTTAAACCCGAAAAGTTATTTCAAGATTTTTTTTTAATAGTCATTCTCACTTGTTAAGCAATTGCCGAATGGCTGCATTGTCAGCGGGATTACCACTCAGATCTGATGCTGGGGCAAAGAGGGCATCCAGCTCATAAGTAGCCACTGTAGTCTCTGGCGCAAAGCGGTCGGACTGCATGTAGCGGCAGAAGGAACGGAACAGTTGACGGGTGGCCAGACGCTCGGCCATCTTGCTTTGCAGATCGATGGCGGCTACGAGCAGGCGTCCCTTCCCTACGCAGGCCTCGAAGACGATGCCTAGCTTGTGGTTGCTCTCGTAGGAGTCGATGGACTGTACCAGGGGAGTGACCTGCAGGCCATCCAGCTCCAGGGCACGGGAATAATTCAAAATGTCCCACCACTGCCAGTCGGCATACGAGGCGGTGGGGAAATCGGCAAAGGCCGGATGAGAGGCCTGAATGAGGGTACCCACAATCATGGGGTTCCAGTTGAACATGATGGGGTTCCAGAAGTGGCTGGCAAACTTCGCCTTCCGCCCGGGAGCGTTGTCGGGTACCAACAGCACATCCTTACCCTCCTCCAGGCTCCGCTTCACCTCGTCATTCCATTGATGAGCGACAGTGACGGAGGGGGCCGATTCTTCTACCTCGGGATAGACCCAGATGTCCCATTCATTGCGCACGGCTCCCAGACGGGCCTTCAGGGTGTATTTACCGGGTTGTTTCACAGTGGAGAGCGAAACCGAAATGCGTCCAAGGGAATCAACAGTGGAGACCTCCACGGTTTTTCCTTTCAGTCTTCCTTGAGCCAGTACCTCTCCCTGCTCATCCTCCAGATGCCACTCCAGTCGCTGACCACTGATGCGCTGCGCGCCAAAGTGGTAAATCTCCATCTTGGCCGTAAAGGTCTCGGTCGGTGCATAGGTGCGCTTGGGAAGACGGGCCAGCAGCACGGTAGGGGCACACGACTCGCGAAACTTCTCCGGCGTGACCAATCCCTTGCTCTCCCAGAAGGCGTCGAGAATACCTACAAAGGCACTGCCCTGCCCAGGGAAGTCCTGCAAGCCCAACAGCTGGAAGCCACCCGACTTGGAGCTGCGAAGCAGGGATTCGTTCACCTCTTTGTATTGCAGCACGGTGTGGGCACCCGTAGCCCGGAAGAAGTCATCCGCCTGGTGGAGCATGCCGTGACGAGCCAGCCGCTCGCGGAACACCTCCATGTTGCGGGCCTCCACCACACCGGTGTATTTCTTGATTTCATCGAAGTTGGGGTACATGCAGCGCTGTCCGGTCTCATGGGCAATGACAGGCACATCGATGGCTGATGTCTCGTTGCGGTCCCAGTCGGTGGAGGGCTTGCCCTCATAGACCGTAATCCATCCCCTTTCGGTGACGTGGGAGGTATAGAACTGGTCGGCAGCCACGTGGGTACGGGCCGTAGAGGCGGAGTAGAGGCGACGGCTATCGTGTGCCTGGGCCTTTTTCACCAGGTCCTCCAGCACGGCGAAGTCGCCTTCGTTCTCGTTGCCGTTGCACATCAGGATGAACGAGGGGTGGTTTCCGTACTCCTCTAGCACGGCGTACATCTCCTTCTCGAAGAAGTCGCGGCGAGCGGGATATTGTCCCACATCCTTGATCCACATCGGCAGTTCGGCCTGCAGGTACATGCCCACCTCGTCGGCAGCCGTAAAGGCGGCCTCAGGAGGGCACCAGGAGTGGAAGCGGACATGGTTCATGCCGTAGGAACGGATGGTGGTGAAGATGCGTCGCCACTCCTCCACATCGGTAGAGGGATAGCCCGTGAGGGGAAAGACGCAACAGTCAAGCACTCCACGCAAATGAATGTCGCGTCCATTCAGACGGACATGGTGCTTGCCCTGCTCCACCGACCTCATACCGAAGGTCACGGTGCGTTCCTCCCTACTATCAGCGGTCTCCACTACAGCCTCGAGTTCATAAAGGAAGGGGGAAAATTCGTCCCACAGCTTCACCTCCTTGCCCATCTGCAACGTCGGGACGATCCCTTGCGCTGCCGAAAGGCTATCCACCGTTTGTTCATAAGAGGCTACCTGACGGCCACCCTTCTCGCGTACGGTCAGTTTCAGCTGAGCCTGCTCGCCGCTACGCAGTCCTTCCACGCCGACACGAGTCTGAAGTGCCTTCCCCTGGACGTCGGGATAAGCATGCAGACGGCCTATTCTTACGCGAGCAGAGGCCACGAGGGAGAGTTCTCCCACCATACCGTTCCAGTTGGTCTGGGTATATTCCGTGGTGCCGTGGTTCCAGGCATCCATGGGATACTTCAAGCGGTTATCGACACAGATGGTCAGCGTATGCACGCCGGGGGTGAGGAAGCGGGTCAGGTCAAAACGGTTGGGTGTACTGAGCCGTTCGTCTTGTCCGGCAAAAGCTCCATCCACATAGACGGTAGTCTCCCAATGGCAGCGCTCCAGATGAAGCTCGATGTGCTTACCTTTCCACTCTTCGGGCACCACCACCTCCCGCTGGTACCAAGCGGGACCTTGGTATTCAAACTTGCGGCTCAAGCGATCCACGTAGCGGGCATTGTTCTTGATGCCCTTACCACCCTGGTCGGTCGAACCCGGAAGAACGATGGTCTCCACCAGCTTATCCAGGTACAACTCCGAGCCGGGGGTCTTTCCGAAGCCCAGGGGATCCAGCTGAAAGCGCCAGATACCCGACAAATCCATCCGCTCGTTACCAGCCAGAGCGGTCAAGAGGTTCAGCAAACAGCATCCCACTCCAATCAAAATTCTTTTTTTCATGGTATATTAGCTTACAAATTTATCCTATTTTTTAATTTAAACAATTCAACATGCTTCTGAATGACTGAAGGCCTTGGTGGTTGATATCCATGCGCTCAGCCTCAGCTAGATAGCGTTCCGAATGAACTTTGTCGCCCAGGCCGGCATAGCCCAACGCGAGCAGGTAGAGGCAATGGAGGCGGTTGGCCGCATCCAGGTCACCATCCCAAATCTGAAGGTCGGGCAAGCTGACGGCAAAGTAGTCCATCACCACCTTCTCGTACAGGTGCTGCTTGCCATAATCCACCAGACGGTTGAAGTAGGCACGTGCCTTATTCTCCTGACCCAAGGCACGGAAGGCGAGTCCGGCATAGTAGATCTTGTCAGGCTTGGCATCGTTATAATAGAGTGCTGCCGCAGGCTCTGTGGGTCCCAGCGTGGCCTGCTCAAAGCATGAGCGGGCCTGCTCCTCCGACCCGAGCGCCTTATGGCATACGCCCAGCAGGTAGTAGAAGTCATTCTCCTGCGCACCGTAAAGCTTGCCCTCACCCAGGTGGTGGGGGTAGTGCAGACATTCGTTGAGCAACTGGATGGCTTCTGCATATTGGCCTTCGGCAAGGGCCTGCTTGGCCAGCTCCACACGGGCTGTCTGATACTGGAAAGGCACCTTGCCTTCCCCTCCCTCCCAGGGATGGAACTGATGGCTGTCGAGCTTCTGCTTGGCCTCAGCATAGCGGCCTGTCTGGTTGAGCAACGTAATCTCTTCGAGCACCAGGTCATCGCGCTGCGCTATCAGCTGTGGATAGCGCTGCAGGAAAGCCAGTCGCTCAGTATGGGGGCGCTGCAACTTCTTGTAGAGCTGATCCAGCTCCATGAGGATGCGTACATCGGTCTGGTCGAGCATGAAGGCACGCTCCATGCACTCCAAGGCCTTGTCAGAAGCCTGACGCTTGTTGTAATAGACCAGGGCCAGGTTACGCCAGGTGGTGGGGAAATGTGGGTCGAGCTCCGCAGCACGCTCCCAATGACTTTGCGCCAAGTCATACTGGCGTTTGTCATAGAAGAGATTGCCCAGGTAATGGTTGGCACGAGCATCGTCGGGCTGCATCTCAATTGCGGCTTGCAGTGCAAGCACAGCCTCCAGACGGTTGGGGAATACGTAATCGGGACAATCGCCACGGCCGGTCTCGAAAGCCTGCAAAGCCCGCTCCTTCTCACCGGCCTGCAACAGAGACCAACCCAAGTAATAATAGGTCATTGCGGTAGTAGCCCCTCGGCTGATGGCTACCTGCCAGAGCGCCTCGGCCTCTGGCCACAGTCCGGCAGCCGTGAAGTCCAGGGCTATCTCGTCGTAGTTGTGCGCATTGTCATGCATCAGGACAGTCAGTTGGTCGAGCACCTCTTGGTGCTTAGTCAGAAGGTACTTGATGAAGAGACAACCATAATTGAACTTATCTATCTTCAGCGACTCCTCGCAGCAGGTCAGGGCCTCCTCCCGGCGGTTCATGCGATGGAGCAGGGCTGCCTTGAGGGCGCGGGCCGTGCCGTTGTGCCAGTTGCGCCAGAGGGAGCGCTCCGTCTCATAGAGCGCCTCCGTATAGCGGCCTCTCATGCAAGAGATTTGTGCACAGGCCAGGTAGCCGGCATCCTGCCAGGCACCGTTCCAGGTGGCTTTATAAAAACGGCTATACGCCTCATCGTAGCGTCCTTGATACTTCAGGGCCAGGCCCAGGTTATAGAGGGGCTCACCGTCGTAGGGATTGGGATTGCGCTTCTGCAGGATACGTACCGCCCGCTCCAGGTAGTGCTCGGCTCGGTCGAAGCGTCCCTTGCGGATATACCACAGACCCATGGCGTTGTTGCAACGCACATCGTCGGGGTCACGACGCAGGCCCTCCTCGTAGTAATCTATGGGCGAGTAGGTGGCATGTCGGTACTGCTCCAGATGAAGCCCCGTGAGGTAGAGCTGCTCTACTGTCTTGATCTGCTCAGGAAGGAGTGCAGCTTCAGCGGCATCGGGGATGGGACGGATTTCATCGGGCTCAGCGTGCCACGTCATGACACTGCGCCCCTCCTGCAGGAGGTCAAGCGTCAGCGTGTCGAAGGGGGCACTCTCCACGTCGATGGTCTCTTCAAACAGCTTCTCGGGGGTTATCTCCACTTCACGGAGAAGGTACTCCCGTTGGTACTCTCCCGTCAGACGGAGGGTGACGCGCTGTCTGGAGGTGGCGAACACCATAAGATGCACCTTTCCATCCTCCTGCGGTTCGATGTTCATCAGCAAGTCCTTGGTGGCATTCTTCACCACGCCCAGTTCGCGGTAGGGGAGGAAATACTGGGTAAACTCCTTCTCTTCATAGGGCATCAGCCAACTGAAGTCGGGTTGGTTTTCAGTATAGACACCGGCCATGAGCTCGATGTAGGGGCCATCATCGTCGGTCAGGCAGCGGTCCCAGGCACGTCCAAAGTCGCCATTGCCCCAGGTCCACTGTTTCTTTCCTGGAGAGACATGGTGACTGGCCACATGGAGCATACCGGCCCTGGTGTCACATTCATAGCCTCCCTCAAAGTCGTACTTGGAGTTGACCCCCATGTAGGAGGTGGGCACGTAGATATTCTTGTAGTTAGCAATATCCACGCCAGCGGAATAGTCCATCTTGTAGTAGGTACCCGTAGCGATGGGAAAGGAGCTGACGGCCCGCTTGCCATGGTCAAACACGGCATTGATGTCAGGTGGGAAGACGGAGCGGTAGTGGTCGTTGACCGACACGGCAGGATTGGCCCACCAAAGGAAGGTCTGCGGCACGTCGGTACGGTTGGTGAGCACGCCCTTGATTTCCAGGTAAGCGCATCCGGGGCGGAGGGTGAATCCGGCCATCCCCTTCTGGTGGAACATCTGCTCCATCTCGTTGACCCATACCGTCACCGAGCCATCCTCGTGCTCCTCAATGGTGCTATCCACGGGCATGTAGGTGGAGGGACGGTGGTGCTGGGGCCAGTTGAACTCGATGCCCCCTGAAATCCAGGGACCAGCCAGTCCGACGAGCGCAGGCTTAATGACATGGTTGTAATAGACGAAGTGACGCTGCTTGATTTTATCATAGGCCATCTGTACCCGTCCTCCCAGTTCGGGCAGGATCATCACCTTGATGTATTCATTCTCCAGATAGACTGCATGCCATTCGTGGTCATGCTTCTCGTTGGCTATCGATTCGATGACGGGATAGGGATAGACCACGCCGCTTGAACCCTGATAGACACGTTTCTCCAGGAAGATGGGGTTCTTCTCTGGTTTTCCTACTTCATAGGTCGGTATGACGACCGTTTCTTTCCAGGCTTTTACCATAATAGCTATATCGACGTTTTCGGTTAAAAATCAGGTTATTTCTCATGCTCTACCAGCTCCTTCTCCAGCTGCTCCAGGCTCTTGCCTTTGGTCTCGGGACAGCGGAACTTGAAGAAGAGGCAACCGGCACCACATATCAAGGCATAGATCCAGAAGGTACCGTAGCTGCCCAACAGGGCGTTGAGTATGGGGAAGGTATAGGTCAACGTGAAGGAGCCCACCCAGAGGGCGAAAGTGCTGGTGGCCACGGCCACGGCACGCACGCGGTTGGGGAAAATCTCCGACAGGAGCACCCAGGTAATAGGGCCAAGCGTCATGGCGTAGCAGGCTATGGCAGCTACCACCAGGATAATCATGAAGAATCCCGTGACCTGAAGGAAGTAGCAAGTGCCCAGCACGGCATAGACCAGCGCCAATCCACCGGCTCCCCAGCGCATCAGCTTGCGGCGGCCCAGCTTCTCGACCGTATAGATGGCCACGATGGTGAAGAGCACATTGACAATGCCCGTCAGCACGATGTTGAAGAGCATCTCCCCCAGGTCGAATCCTGCATTCGAGAAAATCTCCTGGGCATAATTGAAGATGACGTTCGTGCCGCACCACTGCTGAAAGACAGCTATCACCACACCTAGCACGAGCACCCGGCGGTAGGGCTTGCTGAAGAGCAGGCGCAACCCTCCCTGCTGTTCCTGGGATTGGCTGACCTCAGCCATGGCATTCACCTGTTCCTTGGCATACGCTGCCCCACCCATGTGCTTCAGTATCTTCACCGAACGCTCGGTGCGCCCCTTCATCAGGAGGTAGCGGGGACTCTCAGGGATGAAGCAGGCCAGCAGCAGGAAGGCAGCAGCAGGGAAGGCGGCACTCCAGAACATCCAGCGCCACCCCATCAATACATTCCACGAGTCGGCCGCAGGCATGGTAGAGCCTACAGGCATGGGCTCGGCAATGAGCCAGTTGACCGTCTGGGCAGCCAAGATGCCCAGCACAATGGTGAGCTGATTGAGCGACACCAGCTTACCCCGTATATGGCTTGGGGCGACCTCGGCAATGTACATCGGAGAGAGACCCGAGGCCATGCCGATGGCTATGCCGCCCAGGAAACGGGCACCCAGGAAGTCCTCAAAGGTATGAAAAGCACCCGTAGCGTAGGCCGACACCAGGAAGATGAAAGCCGAGAGCAGCAGCAAGGGCTTGCGTCCCAAGCGGTCGGCCAACCAACCGCAGGCCATCGCCCCCACCAGGCAACCAACCAACGCGATGGACATGGCCAAGCCCTGCAGCGAGGGCGCATCGGCTATCCCAAAATAGACTTCATAAAAAGGTTTAGCACCGCCTATCACCACCCAGTCGTACCCGAAGAGCAGGCCTCCCATAGCGGAGACGGCACAGATAAAATAGATGAATCGTTTGTTGAATGTTTCCATGATAGACATTATGTTTGGTTTTCGGGTGCAAAGGTACGGCATTACCATAGATGGAGAAATGACTATTTCCTGTAAAAAGATGGACTATTCTCCTGCATCGAATGCAAAATGTGCTATCTTTGCATGCTGTATCATCTTAACACAATTGAATTACCTAAATATAATAGATGACCATGAAGATAAAAGAAGGATTTAAAGGAGAGCAATCCATCGTATTGCCCCAGGCGATAGTCAGGATGATGAAGGAGGACCCGCTGGCCTCGTCCATCTACATCACCGACATTGGCTACTACCCCAAGGCGTACCACCACTACCGCAGCCGCACCCAGGCGATAGACCAGAACGTCTTCATCTACTGCGTGGATGGCAAGGGATGGTTTGAGCTCAACAGCCGACACTACAACGTGACGGCCAACCAATACTTCATCCTGCCCGAGGGCCTACCACACACCTACGCAGCCGATGAGACGGAACCCTGGACCATCTACTGGATTCACTTCTGCGGGACACTAGCCAAGCACTATGCCGCCGGCTGCATCACGCCGCAGGATGTCACCCCCAGCATGGCCTCGCGCATCAATGCCCGCATCAACCTGTTTGAGGAGATATTCAATACACTCCACTCCTCGTTTGCCATCGAGAACATCCGCTACGCCATGGCCACCTTCTGCCACTACCTGGCCTCACTGCGCTACCTGCAGCAGTATCGCGAGGCTGACCGTTCGAGTGGTCAGCACAACGATATCGTCCAGATTGTCATCCACTACTTCGAGGAGAACCTCGAAAAGCGTCTCACCATGCAGGAGCTCACCGCCTATTCGGGCTACTCCTCCTCACGCCTGTCCGCCCTCTTCAAGGAGCGCACCGGACACAGCCCGCTCAACTACTTCAACCTGATGAAGATACGCAAGGCCTGCGACCTGCTCGACAACACCTCCCTCAAGTTGAACCAGATCAGCCTGAAGCTAGGCATCGACGATCCCTACTACTTCTCGCGCCTCTTCTCCCACATCATGGGGCTCAGCCCCAAAGCCTACCGCCAACGCCTCAAAGCCTAGCGAGCCGCAGGGGAATAACAGCAGCTATACAGCACAAAAATTGAAAATAAAATGCCCCAAAAAATGAAAATGAAATGTCCCAAAAAATGAAAACGAATTGTATAATCCACTAAATATGACTATCTTTGCAGCCAGATAAAAATAAGAATAAAAAGGGAATAATATGGCATATCTAAACAGGGTATTTGATGTGCGTTTGAAAGCACATCTGAATGCAATGGGCGCAGTACTCATTGAGGGTCCAAAATGGTGTGGTAAGACTACTACTGCCAAACAAATGGCTAAGAGTGTAATCAGCCTGCAAGACACAGACCATCGCGATGAATATTTGGTCACTGCGATGACAAAACCATCATTCCTACTTGAAGGTGATACGCCCCGTCTGATTGATGAATGGCAAGATGCCCCAATGCTGTGGGATGCGGTCCGAACAAAAGTGGACGAACGAGGTCTTCCTGGGCAGTTTATACTGACAGGTTCGAATGCTGTAGATGAGAGCAAGATTCATCACAGCGGCACAGGACGCATATCCCGTATGGAGATGCTCCCCATGAGCCTTTGGGAATATGGAGAATCGAATGGTACCGTTTCACTGATGGAGCTGTTTGACCATCCAGACAAAGATGTATTTGCTCATTCGGAGCTCAGCATGGAAGGTATCATCTTCGCTGCGTGTCGAGGTGGATGGCCAGCGACGTTGAATCTGAATGACGATGAGGCAAAGCTTCTTGTGGCAAAAGAGTACGTGAAGTCCGTTTACATGAAAGACATATCCCATGTAGATGGAATCAAGAGGAATCCCAAGTTGGCTCAAATCATTCTAAGATCATATGCCAGAAACATTTCCACTCTTGCCAAGACCACGTCAATACTATCAGACATAACAGCCGCAGATAATATGGAGTGTACACGTCCCACTTTCGAAAACTACGTAGAAGCTCTGGAAAGGCTTTTCGTGATACGTGACATTGATGCCTGGTGTCCAGCCATCAGAAGCAAGACAACCATCCAAAGCCGTCCAAAACGTGCTTTTTGCGACCCTTCCATCACTGTGGCTGTATTGGGACTGTCGCCTAGTGAGCTGATGACTCAGCTCAAGACCTTTGGATTTATCTTTGAACAGATGTGCATCCGTGACCTCCGTGTCTATTCCGCCTCACACTATGGTGCTTTGTCCTACTATCGTGACCGATACGGATTGGAAGCCGACCTGGTGCTTCATCTCAACGATGGCCGTTATGCGCTCATAGAGTGCAAGCTGGGCAGCAGAGAGATAGAGGATGGCTCGAAGCATCTGTTGGAAATCAAACGACTTATACAGGAAGCCAACAAAACCGAAAAGCAAGTCCCGCTGCGTGAACCTGACCTGCTGATTATCCTTACAGGCGGCAGCATGGCCTATACACGTCCTGATGGCGTCAAAGTGATTCCACTAGCCTGTCTGAAAGACTAGCGCCTGATACCATTGAGCCGTTTTCATTTCGTTGATAGCTTATCATCTATTCAATGAGAACGGTTTTTCAATGCGAAGGAGAAAGGTTATCTATTTGACTTGACGACTGCTTATTTGTTACAAGCAGGAGGAATACGGCACCTGCGTCTTCTATCTACAAAAGTCAGATATATTGACATATCATAACTAGGATCTGCGCTACCGCACCTCTAGGGTAACTCTAAAGTAGCTCTACTCTTCCTCCGTAGTGAAGCCCATTTGAACTCGATATGAAGTCGATGAATCTCTACTATTTCATCGAGTTCATATCGAGTTCATATCGACTTCATATCGAGTTCATCCCCTAGGAAGATTAGCCTCACTTTAGCATTACGGTAGAGGGAAAGCCCTGGCAGCACAGCGCAAAAAAAAGGCTAGCGCAGCCCTAAAAGAACCACGCTAGAAGTAATAAGTTTAGACAAACAACTACTGGTTGACATCACGCAGCAGGCATCAGCCCAGCGACTGCATGTCGTAGAGGCGCTTGTAGTAGCCGTTCTTGGCCAGAAGTTCCTCGTGACGGCCCCGCTCCACAATCTCGCCCTCGTAAAGGACACAGATTTCGTCGGCATTGCGTATCGTGGAGAGGCGGTGGGCAATGGCGATGGTGGTACGGGTCTTCATCAACCGCTCCAGGGCCTCCTGCACCAGGCGCTCGCTCTCGGTGTCGAGGGCCGAGGTGGCCTCGTCGAGTATCAGAATAGGTGGGTTCTTCAGAATGGCACGGGCAATGCTGATGCGCTGCCGCTGACCACCTGAGAGCTTACCGCCCCGGTCGCCTATGTTGGTGTCGTAGCCCTGCTCGGTCTCCATGATGAAGTCGTGGGCGTTGGCTATCTTGGCCGCCTCGACCACCTGCTCCATCGTAGCCCCCTCCACGCCGAAGGCGATGTTGTTGAAGAAGCTGTCGTTGAAGAGGATGGCCTCCTGGTTGACGTTGCCAATCAGGGCACGCAGGTCATGGAGCCTCACCTGGCGGATGTCGGTGCCGTCGATGGTGATGCAGCCCTGCTGCACATCGTGGTAGCGCGGAAGCAGATCGACCAGCGTACTCTTGCCCGAGCCGCTCTGCCCCACCAGGGCAATGGTCTTGCCCTGCTCCACGGTGAGGTCAATGTGCTTGAGCACCTCGCGGCGTCCGTCGTAGCTGAAGCTGATGTCGCGGAACTCGATGCGCTGCTTCAGGGCCGTGAGCGGCTTGGGCTGGAGAGGCTCCTTGATGGGATTCTCCGCCTTGAGTATCTTGTCGATACGCTCCATCGAGGCGAGTCCCTTGGGGATGTTGTAGCCCGCCTTGGAGAAATCCTTCAGCGGATTGATCATGCTGTAGAGGATGACCATATAGAAGATGAAGGTGGAGGCGTTGATGGCCGAACTGTGGGCCCCGAGGATGATGTAGCCGCCAAACCAGAGCACCAGCACAATGAGCAGCGTGCCCAGGAACTCGCTCATGGGATGGGCCAGTGCCTGACGGATAGCCACGCGGTTGGTGGCGCGGCGGAAGTCGTCGCTGCACTGCTTGAAGCGCCTGGCCATCTTCTCCTCGGCAATGAAGGCCTTGATGATGCGTAGGCCGCCCAAGGTCTCGTCGAGCTGCGCCATGGTGTCGCTCCACTTGTTCTGCGCATCGAGCGACTTGCGCTTCAGCTTCTTACCCACGGTACCCATCACCCAACCCATGCCGGGCAGCACGAGGAGAGTAAAGAGGGTGAGTTGCCAACTCGTCACAATCAGCGTACCGAAATAGAGGATAATGAGGATAGGGTTCTTGAGCAACATATCGAGCGAAGAGGTGACGGAGGTCTCAATCTCCGTCACATCGCCACTCATACGGGCAATAATGTCGCCCTTGCGCTCCTCGCTGAAGAAGCCCATCGGGAGGCTCAATACTTTATTATACACCATCACCCGGATGTCGCGTACCACGCCTGTGCGCAGCGGAATCATCACCGCCGACGAGCCGAAGTAGCAGGAGGTCTTGAGCAGCGTCATCCCTCCCAGGAAGAGTCCCAGAAAGAGCAACGTAGTGACCGGTCCGTAGCTGGCTATCAGGCAGGTCACACCATAGTAGAAGTTGTTGACGGCCACCTCCTTGATGCCCGCACTCCCCCACTCCATGAATTGATAGACCTTATCCCCGTCACTGGTCTTGAAGAGGATGTTCAGGATAGGGATGAGGAGGGTGAATGAGAAGACGTTGAACACGGCCGAGAGTACATTCAGCACCACGGCCCATCCGATGTATTTCTTGTAAGGCGCCACGAAGCGACGCATCAGTTGCCAGAATTCCTTCATTGGTCAAGTTGCAAATTTTCTGATTGACAATCCGTTTTCAGGGAGCAAAAGTAAGCGTTTTCTTCCAATAATCCAAAGGGAACCACAGATTCTCACTGATAAGACAGATTTTACACAGATTATTATTGTTTTCAGTCAACTGAAAATAAATAGAATCTGTGCTACATCTGTAGAATCCGTGAAATCTGTGGTTGCCATGAGGAACTGAGTCCACAACGCTCAGCAGCCGCTTGCTTAAGGTCGGTTTACCAGACGGCGGAGTTGCCGGTAGTAGAGCAGGCTGGCCAGTGCGAAATAGACCACCGCCTGCATCCAGAGCCCGCGCAACTCGAAGGCTACATCGCTCAGCGAAGCCCCCATCCCCTGGATGCGCACGTAGCCGTTGAGCCCAAAGGTGGAAGGGAAGAGCCACGACACATACTTCCAGAGCGTGGGCATGGCTGCCCCTGGCCAGGAGATGCCCGAGAGGAAGAGCAGGGGCACGGAGAGGAAGACAAAAATCATGATGCAGTCCTCCCGCCGATAAACCAGGCAAGCCAACACCAAAGCAAGGCAGATACAGGCCGTCAGGAAAGGGATAAGAAAGGCGATGAAGGTACCCAGATGTCCCAGCTGTGGCAATCCGAAGCCACGGGTCACGCAGGTAAACATGTAGATGCCCCATACGAAGTAGAGCGTGAAGTAGAAGAGCAGCTTGCCCACCACGATATGCCAAGCATTGCGGTAGGCTCCGTGGAGCGGAACGATGCTCCCCCGCCAACGCTCACGCGTATCGCCGGCCGACATACCGATGCCCAGGAAGAGCGTCTGCTGGATGATGAGCATCAGCACGGGCGGTATCAGAAAGGCTGCAAAGCCACTTTGTGGGTTGTAGATGGAGACGTAGTCGTAGGTTATCGGGGTCTTGACAATCTCCTCCTGCCGCTCGGTAGTGGCGGGCAGGTGGTGTTCCACCTTGATGTCCTTGTTCATCTCCAGCGAGACGTTGGTGACCGTCAGCATGATGGCCTTGTAATAGAGCATGGAGCACATGTCACAATAGAGCCCCACGTGGGTCTGGTCACCCCGGCTAATGTCGGTGTCGAATGTCGAGGGGATGCGAAGGATGCCATACACCTCCTGCAGCTTGACAAGCTCCTCGGCCTCGGTGATGTGGTGGCAACGGACCACCACATTGACATCGGGTGAGGCATCCACCTTGCGGATAAATTCCCTGCTCAGGGGTGAGTCGGCCTCATCGACCACGGCCACAGGCACCTGGCGTACCACCTCATTGGTATAGACATAGGAGTAGAGCAACGGATAGGCCAACGGCACAAAGAGGATAAAGATCAGGATGCCCTTGTCGCGCATCACCGTCATCAGCTCGTGATACCAGATATGCAGTATGTTCATTAATGCGTTCATCATTATTCCTCATTGTTTGTATTTATACTTCAAGAAAGCGACCCGGTAGCGCCACAGCACCGTAAGGGGGAGCAGCAGGAAAGCGAGCATCGACACCACCGAAGGCCATACATAGCTCCAGTGGTAGCCATCGAGGGCTTGGTTCACATAAATCAAATAGTAATGGCGCAAAGGGAAGAGCCACGAGAGCCCCTGCAGAAAACCATCCATAGCCGGTACGGGATAGGTGAACCCCGCCAATGAGAACGAGAGGATGCCCCACAGCGAGCAGAGGCACATGGAGAGGCGCATCTGACCAATAAAAAGTCCGAAGAGGAAGAACCCGAAGGCCTGTGCAACCAGCACCGTCACCATGCCAAGGAGCATCATGGAACCAATACCCGCATTGCACGGGAAGAGTAACCACCTGTAGAACAGCACATCGTAGAAGCAAAACATCAGCGAGAAGAGCAACGTCTGGGGGAGCAACTTGCCCGTGAGGGCCACCGTAGAGGAGTAGCCACTCAGGGCGTAAAGCTCCCGCTGCGTGCCCCGCTTCCACTCCAGGCCGATGGTATAGGTGGTGGAGAGCATCACAATCAATATTAGAATGCCTGGCACAATGATGTTATTCAGATAGACCGAATAATCCAAGAAGGGATTGCCCAGTGGATGGGTCTCGATGACAATAGGCTGCAATATGCCCATGGCCTGCGCTTCGGTAAGCCCACGGCCGTAGAGGTTTTCACGTGTCAGGGCTAGGCCGGCCAGTTCACAAGCATAGCGCATGTCCTTCATCAACAGGGTGCCCGGCACGAAGTAAGCCTCGTTGGTATAGAACGACAGGCGTGGCTGGCGGTTGGCTATCGCCTCCTCGGTCAACCCTTCGGGAATGTAGAAGAAGCCATAAATCTCACCCCGCTGCATAGCCCTTCGCGCCTCGGCAAAGGAGGGGTAACGTGCCACGAGCTCCGTCTCCTCCATCGAGCCCAGGATACGCCCTACGATGCGGGTGATGCGCGTATCATCTTCATCCACTAGTCCGGCGGGCAGCTTGGTAGGCAACCCGTCGGACATCAATGTGGTGAAGAAGAAGACACACAATATGGGGGCCACAATCATCGTAAAGAGGAAGAGCGGCCTGTGGGCAAACAGGTGCAACTCCCTGCAGATAATCAGGTATAGCCGATTACAAAAGTCCTTCATATATTGATTACCATGTAGATAGAAATACTATTTGACGATGATGGCTGACATGCCACTACGGATACCCTCGGCATCAAAGGGGGACACAGGGCGCACCTTCACCTCGAAGGTCTTCAGGTCAAAGCCATCGAGCGCCTTGGTGGCTTTCCAGGCGGCAAATGAGCCCACGTCCTTCATCTTCGTGACACGCACAGCCACCCGCTTGTCCAGGGCAGGCAGATAGACCTCTGTCTCAGTACCTACCTGAAGGCCGGGCAGCAGGTCCTCGCGGATGTTGAAGGTAAACCAGACATCGTCCGTGGCAGCCACGTTCATGATGGGGGCTCCCGTGCCTACCAGCTCGCCCACCTCGGGAAAGATTTCGGTCACTACGCCATCGGCCATGGCCAGCAACACTGTCTCATCCACATATGAGGCCACCTCCTCGATGGCTCCCTGGGCCCGCTGCACCTGAGCGCCAGCCGAGGCCTTATCCTCTGCGCGAGCTCCGTTACGGGCCATATCGTACTGAGCAAAGGCTGCTCGCTCTGTAGCTACCATGGCATCGTAGTTGGCCTTGGCCTCGTCACGCTTCTGCTCGGCCATCACACCCTGCTCGAAGAGGCGGTTGATGCGGCGATAGGTCTTCTCAGCCACCTGCATACCAGCCTGTGCCTTCTGCCACATCTCGTAGGTCTGCTGTATCTGCTCCTGCCGAGAGCCGTTCTGGGCCTTCTCGTGCTGGGCCTGTGCGGCAGCGAGTGCCGCCTCAGCCTGCGAGAGCTTGGCCAGGATGTCAGGAGCCTCGAGGATGACGAGCGTATCGCCTCTCTTCACACGGTCTCCCTCCTGCACACGCAGCTCCAGCACACGGGCCGGCACCTTGCTGGAGAGGCGGTAATCGGTTACTTCAGCCTGCCCCTGCAGGATTTCGGAGCGGTCGGGCATGGTCAATCCCGTTATGACAACCAGGGCAATGATGCCCACTAAGACAAGGGCACACGTCATGACGACAGTAAAATTCTTATTCTTTTTCATGATGTATCTTCTTATTAAAATAGTTTTGGATTAATGGAATTGGTGACCTAATTCACCCGTGGATTTGAGCAGGTAGAGGTTGGCTAGACGCAGGTCGATGCGAGCCGTCACCAGCTGGGAGTGGCTCTTGAGCCAGGCGGTCTGTGCCTCCAGCACGTTGCTCAGGGGGATAACCCCTTCGCGCAATCCGAGGTTGGCGTAGCGCAGGTTCTCATCGGCCTCATCGCAACTGCGTCGAGCAGTCTGAAGCCGCTGTCCAGCCTCCTCCACCTTCTGACGGTTCTGGTTGACCTGCAGCTCCACCTTCTCACGCGTTTCGTCCAGGCGATAACGAGCCATGGTGGCCTCTGCTTTGGCAGCATTCACCTTATGAAAGCGTTCGCCAAAGGTGATGAGAGGGACGTTGACCAGCACACCCACGCTCCACACCCCCTTCATCCGGCGCTCAAAGCTGTTGAACACCGAGGGGTTGGTGGCCATATAGCCTCCCGTCAGCGCAACGGTGGGCAGAAACTCAGAACGGGCAATGCGTACCTTCTCCTTATAAATATTGGCCGACAGTGACAGCATGTTCAACTCAGGGCGCAGGGCGAATGCCTGATGGAGGTCAGGCGAAGGGAGCGGCTGCGAGTCTGCCTCGGCACTACCCACCTGCTCATCGGCCAGCAGCACGGGGCTGTTCAGCTCCAGGCCGCAAAGCTGGCAGAGCAGCATACGCGAGAGTGACAGGCCATTATCAACTTGAATCAAGGCCACCTGCGCTTCGTTGACCTTCACTTTCACACTCAGGCCGTCGGCCTTGGTGGCCACACCCTCCTCAATCATCTTCTGCACATCGTCATCGAGTTTCCTCACCAGCTCGAGGTAACTCTCAGCCAGGCGCTTCTTGCTCTGCAGTGCCACGATTTGCCAGTAGGCCTCGTCCACCTCCACAATCACCTCCTGCAAGGTGAGGTCGTGCTGCCTGGCAGCCACCTGCTCAGCATAGCGCGTAATGCGGTTGTAAGCAGCTATCTTTCCGCCCATATAGACCGGCTGGGTGAGCATCACGCCCAGACCTCCGGCATTGCGCGTGTCGGTGTGAAGTGCATCGATGAGCGACTGGCCCACGTCCTCCAGGTGAGCAAGGGTCTCCTTCTGTTCACCGCTGAGTAGCGAGAGCTCACGCGAGGTGTGCATATAGGCACCCGAAGCCGATACGCGGGGCAGGTACTTGGTGAAGGCCGCCTTACGATCGAAGTAGGCCGCCCGCTGCTCACTATGTGAGATGCGGAGCTCCTTGTTGTTGTTCATGGCCAGCGTGCGGCAGCTGTCGAGGGAGAGGGCCATGCCTTCCACCTCCTGCGCAGCCACACGACCGGCCAACCAAAGGGATAAAGTTACAAGTATCAACTTTTTCATTCTATATTGTATTTAGTTCTTGTTCATCCGAAGCGGGTGCAAAGGTCGGCATTCTGAGCCTATGGAAAAAGCACCATTTCAAGGAGCTTTTGGTCAAATTAAAGGATTCGCATTCGGATTTTCCATTTTATCTTCCTATCTTTGCAGGCATAATCAATGAAAAACAGCTATGAATGCCCTTCACACCCTGACCATTGAGCAGTTTCGCAAGCGTAATTCGCGCTTCGGCCTATGCTACCAGAATCACCTATTAATCACCGATTTCATCGAGAATCTGGAGCCCTTTATGTCACCCTGTCGTATCGATGCCATCGCCGTACTGGTCTGCATAGGGGGCGAGGTGGAGTGCAGCATCAACCTGAAGCGCTATCGCGTGAGCAGCAACATGATTTTGGTCAATTTCCCCGATGACATCATTCAAATCCATCGGGCCGAGTCACTCGAAGCTTACGCCGTACTCATCTCCTCGGCGCTGCTCGGCGAACTGAACATAGACTTCAAGCAGCGCTCCGACTTCTACCTCCACATCCGTCGGCAGGCGGTCTGCCTACTTCCCCACGCCGAGGTGGTGACGCTCAAGCCCTACTATGCCCTGCTAAGCGGACACATCAGCCGGCAACGGGCCGAGACACCGCAGGTCATCCGCGGGCTGGTGCAAGCCTTCTCCTACAACGTCATCTCGCTCATGCGCCTCTTCCAGCAACAGGACGAAGGCGAGGAGAGCTATGGCATGAAGCGCAACAAGCAGCTCTTCCAGCAGTTCATGGCCCTGCTCAAACTACACCATGCCACAGCCCGTGGGGTGAAATTTTACGCTGACAAGCTCTGCCTCACGCCCAACTACCTCTCTGGTGCCATCAAGGATTATACGGGAAAGACGGTGGCCGAGTGGGTCAATGACTACGTCATCCTGGAAGCCAAAATCATGCTCAAGGATGCCAGCCTCAGCATCTCGGAGATAGCCTACCGGCTCAACTTCCCCACGCAGTCAGCCTTCGGCAAGTACTTCAAGCAGCAGACAGGCATCGGTCCCAAGGCTTATCGCAACGACCAAGGCGTGGGCCACTCAGCTGATGACTGACTGGGTACGGAGCCGCTTCCTCACGTTGACGGGCGACTCGCCCATACGTGACTTGACGTACTTACCGAAGAAGGAGGGGTTGGAGAAGTGCAGCTCGTCTGCTATCTCAGAGATGGAGAGGTTGGAATAGTGGAGCATCGACTTGATCTCATCGACCAGTGAGGCGTCAATCCATTTCGACACCCCTTGGCCAGTGACCGACTTCACCACCATGCTGAGGTACTTGGGCGTCACGCAGAGACGGTCGGCGTAGTAGCTCACAAAGTGCTCCTCGCGGATATGCTCCTTCAGCAGCACAATGAATCGCTTGAAGAGCTCGTCCCTGCGGCAAGAGATTTCGTTGCGTTCCAGTCGTTC
The DNA here is from genome assembly GCA_051878755.1 of Bacteroides sp. Lineage (GTDB taxonomy): Bacteria > Bacteroidota > Bacteroidia > Bacteroidales > Bacteroidaceae > Bacteroides. The sequence continues at coordinate 25,847 of JBJEKS010000031.1, forward strand.
CCACTGACCGGCATAGCGTAGCAGGATCTGGTGGAAATCACGGAAGAAACTGAAAAAGATGCAGTCCACATCGTCAGCCGAATTGTAGTAGTAGTTGTCCACCTTCACGGCCAGCAGCTGGTAGTAGGCCTTGATGAGCTGCTGTTCGCGGGATTGCAGGTGAATCAGCGGGTACTGACGCGTGTGGAGGATGCTCTCCCAGCGGCAAGTACCCCGCATTAGCAACTTCTGGGCATACTCCCACGACACACAGAGCAGCTTGGCCTCATAATCTTTAGTAAAGAGGAGCTGATGCAGCAGGGTGCCCCGGTTGCAGTAGAGCACGTCGTTGGCACCCACATAGTAATGTTTGTCCTGGATCTCGAGCTCGATATGCCCCTGGGTACAGAAGAGCAAGGCAATGAAATCCAGTTCGATGCTCCGATTGAAGCATAGCTTACTCAAGTCGTCAATCAGCATCACCTTCTCTTCGATGCTGTTGGTGAGTGAGTAGCCTGTCAGTTGCTTGAAGCAGACCCGCTGTGGGCGGGTGATGGTCTGTTGTTCCATATATACCTATTATAATGTTTGTATCATACGGAGGGGGAATCCCCTCTTTTCGGATGCAAAGGTAGGTGTTAGGCCACAGACCCAGTGGAGCGTTTCAAGGAAGGATTGGTATTTTTTACCCCTTATTGAATCCTTTCATGGAGAGGGAGATGCGCTTGCGCTCACGATCGATACCCATTACACGGACACGTACCTGCTGGTGGATGGTGACCACCTCGGAGGGATGCTTGACGTAGCGGTCAGCCAGTTGGGAGAGGTGTACGAGGCCGCTCTCCTTGATGCCGATATCGACAAAGGCTCCGAAGTCGGTGATGTTGTTGA
>JBJEKS010000032.1:0-4554 GCA_051878755.1 Bacteroides sp.
TTTCATCGAGTTCATATCGAGTTCAAATCGAGTTCAAATCGAGTTCACCCCCTAGGAACATTAGTGTAGCGACGGAGCAGCCCTAGAGAAGAGTGGTGGCGGACGCAGTGCCTCGCCAACGACTTTCGGGATGGAGGCTACGCCGGGCTAGCAGATGGGCAGCTCTGGCATCTGTTAAGAACTTTCCAAATTCCAAAGCCACTTAGCACCGCGCCTCATCACGGAGCGTAATAGATCAGCAAAGAAAATGGGACAGGATACGCAAGAAAAAAAACAGCAAAATCTTGATAAATCAACGGCAAAACCGTATATTTGCGCCCTGAATTGCGACCCTACGCATTCACAGAAGGAAACAAGCAAAAATCAACCCAATAAACCAATAAACATTATGAGCAAAAAAGCACTTCTGATGATTCTGGACGGCTGGGGCATCGGCGACCGCCAAAAAGATGATGTCATCTTCCAGACTCCTACCCCCTACTGGGATTCTCTCATGGCCAACTACCCCCACTCCGAACTGCAAGCCAGCGGCGAGAACGTGGGCCTGCCCGACGGACAGATGGGTAACTCTGAAGTGGGTCACCTCAATATCGGTGCCGGACGCATCGTATATCAGGACCTTGTGAAAATCAACCGCGCCTGCGCTGACGGCAGCATCCGCCAGAACAAGGAGATTCAGGCTGCCTACGGCTACGCCAAGGAGACGGGCAAGAGCATCCACCTGATGGGCCTCACCTCCAACGGCGGCGTACACAGCTCGCTCGAGCACCTCTTCACGCTCTGCGACATCGCCAAGGATTACGGCATCAACAATACCTTCATCCACTGCTTCATGGACGGACGCGACACTGACCCACGCAGTGGTAAGGGATTCATCCAGCAGCTCACCGACCATTGCGCACAGAGCGCCGGTACCGTGGCCAGCATCATCGGACGCTTCTACGCCATGGACCGCGACAAGCGTTGGGAACGCGTGAAGACGGCCTACGACCTGCTTGTAAAGGGCGAAGGACGTCAGGCTGACGACATGGTGAAGGCCATGCAGGAGAGCTACGACGAGGAGGTGACCGACGAGTTCATCAAGCCTATCGTCAACAGCACCGTAGATGGCACCATCAAGGAGGGCGACGTAGTCATCTTCTTCAACTACCGCAACGACCGCGCCAAGGAGCTGACCATCGTGCTGACGCAGCAGGATATGCCTGAGCAGGGCATGATGACCATCCCCGGCCTGCAATACTTCTGCATGACGCCCTACGACGCATCGTTCAAGGGCGTTCACATCCTCTTCGACAAAGAGAACGTACAGAACACCCTGGGCGAATACCTCGCCAACGAGGGCAAGAGCCAACTCCACATTGCCGAGACCGAGAAGTATGCCCACGTGACCTTCTTCTTCAACGGTGGCCGCGAGACTCCCTACGAAGGTGAAGAGCGCATCCTGGTGCCCTCTCCCAAGGTGGCTACCTACGACCTGAAGCCCGAAATGAGCGCCTACGAGGTGAAGGACAAGCTGGTAGAGGCCATCGGTACCCAGAAGTATGACTTCATCGTGGTGAACTACGCCAATGGCGACATGGTGGGCCACACGGGTATCTACAGCGCCATCGAGAAGGCTGTAACGGCCATCGACCAGTGCGTGAACGAGACCGTTGAGGCTGCCAAGGCCAACGGCTACGAGGTCATCATCATTGCCGACCACGGCAACGCCGACCACGCCCTCAACGAGGACGGCACGCCCAACACGGCCCACTCACTCAACCCCGTGCCCTTTGTCTATGTAACCGACAACAAGGCTGCTAAGGTAGAGAATGGCGTTCTGGCCGACGTAGCTCCCTCTATCCTCCACATCCTCGGCATGAAGCAACCTGCCGAAATGACCGGTAAGGACCTGATTAAAGATTAATCCCCAAGCATCTTACACAGAAACGTCCCCTTACCTACCCCGCAATGGGCGGTAAGGGGACGTACTATTTATATCGGTTTACTATCGGTCCTGCCGCTTGCGGCGGCAGTCGGGACAGAGCCCCTTGATGACGTAGTTCACGGATTGAGCCTCGAATCCCTCGGGAAGCACCACGCAAGGGATGTGTACCTCCTCCAGACAGAAGGTGCGCTGGCACGACTCACAGCGGAAATGGACATGCAGGTCGTCGTGGGTGGCACTGCCATCGCGGCAAAGCTCGTACTTCACACTCTCGCTGCCATCCTCAATGACATGCACGAGATGGGCCTTGCGGAACAGGGTGAGGGTGCGGAAGAGGTTGCTGCGGTCGATGGTGTCGAGCTGCTCCTCCAGCTCGCGCAGCGAGAGGGGATGGACAGCCTGAGCCAACTGACGCAGCACAGAGATGCGATTAGCCGTGGGCTTCACCTCATGCTGCTCCAGGTAAGCTGAGGGGTCTAGGTGCCATAATGCTTCAGGATGCCTCATCATGCTTGTTCTCCTTCCATCGGATAGATGTCAAATCCCAACGACTGCACCGCCTCCACGAGCAACCGCTCCTCGCAGATACCCTCTACAACAGCCATCTCCTCCTTCAGCAGGACCTCTACCTGCCTTACTCCACCAACGGAGCGCAACGCCTTCTCCACATTGGCACGGCAATGGTTGCAGTTCATCCCTTTCACCCGGAAGCGACGCACGAGGACGGCCTCTTCGGAATCGCCACCACAACAGGTCTCCGCCTCGTGATGCTCATGTTGATGACAGTGACAACCATGCTCATGACCCAAATAGCGCAGCGCAAAGGCACGGAAAAGCAACAACGCCATCAAGGCCGTGCAAATCCATCCAAAGAGCTGATTTTCATCGGCAGCACAGCAGTCGGCCACCGCCCCACTCCCTGTCAGGGCAAACCACGAAGCAGGAAGGAAAGCATCAACCAATAGCCCAAACACCACGGCTCCACCGACAATGGAAAGCAGATAGAGCAGCATCGACTTGCGCCCCAGCACCTTGCCGATGACGAGCATCGAAGCCGCATTGCTGGCAGGGCCAGCCATCAGCAGCACCAGCGCTGCACCAGGAGTAAGCCCCTTGAGCATCAAGGCTACGGCAATGGGTATGGAGCCTGTGGCACAGAGGTACATCGGTATGGAGAAGAGCAACACGAAGAGGATGCTCATCAGGGAGTTGCCGGCAAAAAGGGCGAAAAAGCTGTCTGGCACCAGCACGGTAATCAGTCCGGCCACTACCAAACCAACCACCAGCCACTTGCCAATATCCTGCATCATCTCTACGAAAGCATAGTGGAGTGCCTCCTTCAGCCGGGCTACGAAGCCATGCGCATGCGCTGCGTGGTCATGTCCGCAGCTGCAAGATTGGGCCGCGTCGGCCGAAGCCGGAGTAGCAGGAGAAGGAGTGCCTCCCTCATCAAAGCAATCCACCAAAACCCCACCGAACAGCGCGGTAAGCAAGGCCACCAACGGACGGATAATGGCGAAGGGAAGGCCCATGAGCGAATAAGTCGCTACGATGGAATCCACACCGGTCTGCGGTGTGGCAATAAGGAAGGAGACTGTAGCCCCCTTGGAGGCCCCTTCACGGCGGAGGGACATGGCCGTGGGTATCACGCCACATGAACAGAGGGGCAACGGAATACCCAACAGGGCAGCATAGAGTACAGAACGTAAACCGCGTGCCGAGAGGTAGCGGCTGTAGAGCGCACGAGGCACAAAGGCATGCATCACCCCCGCCAGGAAAAAGCCGAGCAGCAGGTAGGGCGACATCTCGTTTATCAAGTGGATAATCTCTTCCATAATCGTATTGATTCAAAAAACTGCCCGCAAAGGTAAGCGAAAATTCGTGCAACCGAGTTGCAAAGTGCTCCTATCAGAGATACCCTTGCTTCTTCAGCTCCTCGGCCGCCTCTTCCAACTCGTGATACCACGCCTCGCCAAACTTCCGGATGAGCGGCTCCTTAAGGAAGCGATAGAGCGGAAGACTCTCCTTTTTCCCCAGGAGAACAGCCGCCTTGCAGACCTCCCAACGATGGTAGTTGACGGCCTTGTAGGGACCGTAATCACCCACGCGAATGGGATAGAGGTGGCACGACACGGGCTTATAGAACGTGCAACGCCCCTCGCGATAGGCCTTCTCGATGGCGCAATAGCAGCCGCCCTGCTTGTCGTAGCAGGTGAAGACACAATCCTTGCCGTTGACGATGGAGGTGACCAGATCGCCCTCGCAGTCGGTATAGACCACGCCCTGACGCTCGATAACCTGGCGTGCCTCGGGCGAGAGGTCATCCCACACCACAGGCAACACCTCCTCCAGCTGAGCCACTTCGTCAAGCTCCACGGGAGCCCCGGCATCCCCTTCGATACAGCACTGCCCCTTGCAAGCCGAGAGGTCGCAGAGGAATTTTTCGCGAAACACATCGAGCGAAACGACTACATCATCTATCTGAATCATTTGTTTTGAGATTTTGAGTTGATAAGTTTATAAGTTGACGAGTCAAAAAAAAAGGTCCATTGCATCGGCAATGAACCTTTCTGCTCTTCGTCTTGGACTTGAACCAAGGACCCTCTGATTAACAGTCAGATGCTCTA
>JBJEKS010000033.1:0-4550 GCA_051878755.1 Bacteroides sp.
GGCTTTGTCGAATTGTTTCAGGGCAGAATAGTAGTCACAAAGCGCCTCAAAGTAGAACTTGTCATACGTCTGCAGGTTCATGATTCGGCGCCATTTCTTTGCTTGTGGGATATACTCCCCTGCTTTCTGCGTCTGCCCCAGCTTGGAGTAGCTGGTGATAGCGTAGGTCGTGAGTAAGAAGTGGGAACCGCTGAGGGCTGACTCCAGGTAGGGATTGGCCTTCAGGAACTCCTGAATCAGTAGTTTTCCTTCGTCCAGGAAGGGGAGGATTTCCCTGTGTCGGTTGTTGATGTAGAGGTAGTCGATGCACTGGAAGAGGATGTTGAACTTCAGGGTGGGGTAGATGCCCTTGTTGAAGAGGTCGTGGGCCTTCTGCAGCATCTCCCAGCACTCTTTCCAGCGCTTGCTGCCCTGATAGGCCATGCCCATGCAGAGGTAGGCGTTGGCCAACCCGTCGTAGTTATGGAGTTCCTCCGCCTCAGCGGCCATACTCTTGGCCTCCTCCAGGGCGAATTCGAAGTGGTTGGCGAAGATGTAGGCACAGGTTAGGGTCTTCTTCATCTCGAAGTAGTACTTCCAGATGCCCAGCTGCTTGGAGATGGGGATGCCGATGGCTGCCCAGTGGCGGATGCTGTCCAGTCCGGTCTCGTTATCGCTGAAGGAGTAGTGGTTGCCTATGGCGTGGGCGGCGGCTGTGCAGATCAGCGTATCGTTGTGTTGCTGCAAGGCCTCCGTATAAAGCTGACGGGCGTAGTTGATACCCTCGGGCATCAGTTGGGCTATGCGTGTCAGCTTGGCGAGCTGGTTGAGTCGTTCCGTGCCTCGGGGCAGGGACTCCACGATGCGGTAGAGGCTATCCACTTCGGCTTGCTCCTGAGCATGCAGGGGAGAGAGGCCGATGAGTATCAGCAGGATGCAGAGCAGACGCTTCATTGGGAGACCTCCTTTCCTTGGGTTGTCTCTGTCCCTGAGGCGGCAGAGTGGGTCAGCGGATGGGTGAAGCAGAAGCGGGTACCCGTGTTATAGTCGGAGTCAATCCATATCTTGCCACCGAAACGCTCGATGATGAGGCGGCAGATGCTGAGGCCCAGGCCGGTGCCTTGGGCGTTCTCGTTGAGCTTCTCGAAGCGGTTGAACACCTTCTCGCGTTGCTCGGGGGCGATGCCGCAGCCCGTGTCGGTCACGCGGAAGAGCGCCATCTCTCCGTCGAGGTCCAGCGAGAGGGTGATGCTTCCCTCGGTGGTGAACTTGGTGGCGTTGATGAGCAGGTTGATGAGCAGCTGCTGCAGGCGGGCCTCGTCGGTGTAGAGGGTGAGCTCCTGGAGCGTTGTCTCACAGCGCACCTCGGCGGCGGTCTGCTTGATGCGTTCCACAGTATCGACCACCTTGCGGCAGAGCGATACCACCTCCTGCAGGGCAAAGCGGAATTGCATGTTGCCCTTCTCCAGGTTGGAGAGGTCCACCACGTCGTCAATCAGCTTGACCAGCAGGTCGGAGTTCTGCTGGATGATTTCGTTGCACTGCTGTCGCGTGTCGGCATCGATGTTGCTGTCGGTCAGGATGGAGGAGAAGCCGGAGAGGGCATTGAGCGGGGTGCGTATCTCGTGGCTCATGTTGGAGAGGAAGAGGTTTTTGGTGAAGATGGAGTGCTCAGCCTCCTTCTGCGCCTGCTCCAGCTGCATCTTGGCTGCTTTGAGGCGGCGGTTCTTGCGGCTGAGGCTATAGGATCCTGCACCGATGAGCAGCAAAGTGAACAGGCTCCCCAGGGAAAGGTAACGCAAAAGCTCAGCTCTCCGCTTCTGGGTCTTCAGGGTGAGTTCGCTCACCTGGTAGCGTGCGCGCTGCAGGTTGATGCGGGCTACATAGCTCTGCGCGCTGATGGAGTCGCGCACCAGGTTCTCACGACGGTAGTGGTCGCAAGCCGAGCGGCTGTCTTCGGCGTAGGAAGCGCAGAAGGCAGACAGCAGGAGCAGCACGAGAATGTAGCGTAAATGTTTCATCTATTTTTCTTCCTAGCAGTCTTTGTGAGACCAGTTTCAGCTTGCGAAAATAGGGAAAAAGCATTGAACTGCAAAACAAAACGCCTTTTTTTATCATTTTTGGGACGATTATTGCTTAAATAGGTACTAATCTTGTCAGTTATTTGCAACATCCCGGGCAAGCTTGGCAACAAGGCCTATCCTATAATTGTTGTTAAATAACCAGGCAACAAGGTACAATGTATCACATTTATCCTATATCTTTGCAATATCAAAATAATATCATTCTAAACACTAATCATTAATCACTAAACACTAATTCACAATGGAGACGAAAGAAAGAGAGTATGCAGGCTTCTTGATGAATGGCTTTGCGATGTTGTTTATCCACTTGGTGCTTTTCACGGCGCTGATTGTTTTTGGATTTTGGCTGATGGAGGTGTGGAGCTGTGTGATTGCAGCGCTGCTCTCTGTGGTGTGGTTCATCTGGATGGCGGGCTATATCCAGCTCGAGCCTAATGAGGCACGGGTCATGGTCTTCTTCGGCAAGTACAAGGGTACCTTCCGCCGCACGGGATTCTTCTGGCTTAATCCCTTCATGGACAAGAAGAAGCTGTCGCTCCGTGCACGCAACCTCGACGTGGAGCCTATCAAGGTGAACGACAAGATTGGTAACCCCATCTTGATAGGCCTTGTGCTGGTGTGGAAGCTGAAGGACACCTACAAGGCGATGTTTGAGATTGATGCACAGACCATGGCTGCGCAGCCCGTGAGCGTGGGGAATGGCTCGAGTGCCCAGGTCTCGATAGGCAACGCCGTGGCCAACCGCATGAATGCCTTCGAGAACTTTGTGAAGATACAGAGCGATGCGGCCCTCCGTCAGGTGGCCGGACAGTATGCCTATGATGACAACGAGGCCGACCTGCAGGAACTTACCCTCCGCTCGGGCGGTGAAGAAATCAATGAGCAACTGGAACAGAAGCTCAACGAGCGCTTGGCCATGGCCGGTATGGAGGTGGTCGAGGCACGCATCAATTACCTGGCTTATGCACCCGAGATTGCTGCCGTGATGCTGCGTCGTCAGCAGGCCTCAGCCATCATCACTGCCCGTGAGAAGATTGTGGAGGGAGCCGTCTCGATGGTGAAGATGGCGCTCAGCAAGCTCTCTGAGGAGCAGATTGTAGAGCTCGACGAGGAGAAGAAGGCGGCCATGGTGAGCAACCTGCTCGTGGTACTCTGTGCCGATGAGTCAGCACAGCCCGTAGTCAACACCGGCACGCTGAATCATTGATTTTTAGCTACCAGTTTTGTTTAGCTACAAGCTACGAGTGATAGTATTGAGTTATGAGTTGTAACCACACTTACCCTATGTATGATATAATCCGTGAAAATATGACTTCATCTGTGATAATCTGTGGTTGCTAATCGTTAATCAGATAAACCATTACAATATGAGAGGATTTCTTGATTATAAGCTTTTCCTGCGGGCTCTCCTGTGCTTGGCATGGCCTTTGGGCCTTATGGCGCAGGAGCGTGAGGTGGTGGTCGTGACCGATACATTCCGTCTGCCGGCCACTTTTGTGGCTCCTTCTGATGGTGTGCAGCAGGCTCCTTGTGTGGTGTTTGTCCACGGCTCGGGACCTAACGACCGCGATGAGACGGTGGGGCCCAACAAACTGTTCCGCGACTTGGCCGATTCCCTGGCAGCTCATGGCATTGCGTCCCTGCGCTACGAGAAACGTACGCGTCGCTATGGGGCAGCCTCCCTGCCCGCAGGAAGGGAGATGGATTACGATGTGGAGGTGACGGATGATGCCCTTTCTGCACTTCGGCTGGCTGCAGAGCAACCTGAGGTGGATGGTGAGCGCCTCTTTGTGGTGGGGCATAGTCTCGGTGCCATGTTGGCGCCACGCATTGCTGAGCGAGCACCTCAGGTGGCTGGTGTGGTGATGCTGGCCGCTCCGGCCCGTAAGCTGACCGACCTGCTCATAGGGCAGAGTATTTTCCTGCGTAACCTCTACGAGAAGATGCCTGGGGTGCCACCCGCTGCGCTTCAGCAGCTCGATGAACTGCAGGCGAAGGCCCGCAATGCGCAGCTCCTTGGTACATCGGCGTATGATGAGAACCTCGGATTGCCAGCCGGGCTCACCCCCTCCTATCTGAAGATGGACCAGCAGTACGACCCCGTGAAGACCGCCTTTGCCTTGAAGCAACCTTTGCTGCTCGTGCAAGGTGAGCGCGACTACCAGGTGACGATGGTGGACTACGCCCTGTGGTGCGCCGGACTGATGATGCGCTCGGGGGTGACCTACTGCAGTTACCCCAAGCTCAACCACTTGATGCGCGAAGGTGAAGGGCCGGCCTCTCCCATGGAGTACGCCACACCCAAGCCACTCCCAAAGCAGTTGGTCACCGACCTGGTGCGCTTCATAAAACCCTAAACATTATGGCTGAGAAGAAAGAGACTGGAACTAAGAGTTTTGTGCTCCGCGTTGATGCCGAGACGATGGCTGCCGTAGAGAAATGGGCTGCGGATGAATTCCGCAGCACCAACGGTCAGCTGCAATGGAT
>JBJEKS010000034.1:0-4513 GCA_051878755.1 Bacteroides sp.
GCAGCCGCCTCGGACTGAAAGACCCCAACCGCCCCATCGGCACATTTCTCTTCCTGGGACCGACGGGTGTGGGTAAGACCTATCTGGCTCAGCAGCTGGCCATACAGATGTTCGGCTCAAAGGATGCACTGATTCGCATCGACATGAGTGAATATATGGAGAAGTTCACTGTATCGCGGCTCATCGGTGCCGCCCCTGGCTATGTAGGCTACGAGGAAGGAGGACAGCTGACCGAGAAGGTGCGCCGCCATCCCTATTCCATCGTTCTGCTTGACGAGATAGAGAAGGCTCATCCAGAGGTGTTTAACATCCTGCTGCAGGTGCTTGATGAGGGCCGGTTGACCGATAATAATGGCCGAACCATCGACTTTAAGAATACCATTATCATCCTCACCTCCAATGTCGGTACCAGGCAGCTCAAGGAGTTTGGTCGCGGCGTAGGCTTCACGGCACAGAGCCACAATGCCGTTGCAGACAGCGACTATGCCCGTGGCGTAATCCAGAAGGCACTCAATAAGACCTTCTCGCCCGAGTTCCTGAACCGACTGGACGAAATCATCACCTTCGATCAGCTCAATCAATCCTCTATCAGACGTATCGTTGACCTTGAGGTACAGGGACTTGTGAGACGTATGGAGGGAATCGGTTATCCGTTGAGCATTGACGAGAAGGCCTGTGATTTCCTGGCTTCGAAGGGGTATGACGTGCAGTTTGGTGCCCGTCCGCTGAAGCGTGCCATACAGAATTACCTTGAAGACAATCTCTCAGAATACATTCTGGCACACTCGCTGGAGTGTGGAACGTCCCTGCAAGCCACGGTCAACGAAGCCAATGACGGATTGACCGTTATGGCAGTCAACGCAGCCGATTGATACCCTACGTAGCCGATTGATTTCTGTCAAATATGCCAAAATGTCAGTGTTTCTCACACTGGCATTTTTTTTGTTTCTACTCTTGCCGGTAAAACATTACCCAAACAGAAACAAGAGTATAAACCAAAAACAATCAAACAATATGCAAAAAGGTAATATTGGGGTAACCACTGAGAACATTTTCCCCGTGATAAAGAAATTCCTCTATAGCGACCACGAGATTTTTCTTCGTGAGCTGGTTTCCAATGCAGTAGATGCCACGCAGAAGCTGAAGACGTTGTCGTCAATCGGCGAGTTCAAGGGCGAGCTTGGTGATTTGACCGTACATGTTTCGCTGGATAAAGAGACCATTACTGTCTCCGACCGTGGTATCGGTTTGACAGCCGAGGAGATTGATAAATACATCAACCAGATAGCCTTCTCGGGTGCCAATGACTTCCTGGAGAAGTATAAGAATGATGCCAATGCCATCATCGGTCACTTCGGACTGGGCTTCTACTCAGCCTTCATGGTGGCCAAGAAGGTGGAAATCGTGACCAAGTCCTGGAAGGAAGATGCCAAGGCCGTGAAGTGGAGCTGCGACGGCAGTCCTGAGTTCACGCTCGAAGAGACCGAAAAGGCTGACCGCGGTACCGATATCATTCTTTATATCGACGATGACTGCAAGGAGTTCCTTGAAGAGTCGCGTATCTCATCGCTGCTGAAGAAGTATTGCAGCTTCCTGCCCGTAGCCATTGCCTTCGGCAAGAAGAAGGAGTGGAAGGACGGCAAGCAGGTGGAGACTGCCGAGGACAACATCATCAACGAAACTACACCGCTTTGGACCAAAAAGCCCAGTGAGCTCAAGGACGAAGATTACAAGGAGTTCTATCGTTCACTCTACCCCATGAGTGACGAACCGCTCTTCTGGATTCACTTGAATGTAGATTATCCGTTCCACTTGACCGGCGTGCTCTACTTCCCCAAGGTGAAGAGCAACATCGAGTTGAACAAGAATAAGATACAGCTCTACTGCAATCAGGTCTATGTGACAGACTCGGTAGAAGGCATCGTGCCCGACTTCCTTACGCTGCTCCATGGTGTGCTCGATTCTCCGGACATCCCGCTGAATGTTTCGCGCTCTTATCTGCAGAGCGACAGCAATGTGAAGAAAATCTCTACCTACATCACCAAGAAGGTTTCTGACCGTCTGCAGTCCATCTTCAAGAACGACCGTAGCCAGTATGAGGAGAAGTGGAATGATTTAAAAATCTTTATAAACTACGGTATGCTCACGCAGGAGGATTTCTACGACAGAGCAAAAGATTTTGCCCTTTTCACCGATACAAACAGCAAACACTTCACTTTCGAGGAGTATCAGAAATTGATTAAAGAAAATCAGACAGATAAGGATGGAAATCTGATATATCTCTATGCCAACAATAAGGATGAGCAGTACAGCTACATCGATGCAGCCGAGGCAAAGGGTTACAGTGTGCTGCTGATGGATGGACAGCTCGACATTGCCGTTGTGAGCATGCTGGAGCAGAAGCTGGAGAAGAGCCGCTTCATGCGTGTGGATAGCGATGTCATCGACCGTCTGATTGTGAAGGATGATGCCGAGAAGCAGACCTTGCCGCAAGAGAAGCAGGAGGAGCTCTCTACGCTCTTCAAGAGTCAGGTACCCTCGATGGAGAAGAGTGAGTTTACTGTAGTTGCCCAAAGCCTGGGAGAAACGGCTGTCCCCGTGATGATTACGCAAAGCGAGTACATGCGCCGCATGAAGGAGATGGCAAATATCCAGGCCGGGATGAGCTTCTATGGCGAGATGCCCGACATGTTCAACCTCGTGCTGAACACTGACCATAAGTTGATTAAGGAGGTGCTCCAGCAGGAAGAAGCGGCTTGCAGCAACGACCTGACCAGCCTGAACGTGCAGATGAATACCCTCGATACCGAGCGTAAGAACCTGCGCAAGCAGCACGAAGGCAAGAAGCAGGACGAGATTCCTACTGCCGAGAAGGATCAGCTGGAGTCGCTCGACAAGCAGTGGGACGAGCTCAAAGGCAAGAAGAACGAATTGCTCTCAGCCTTTGCCGGTAATCAACCCGTTGTGCGCCAGCTGATTGATTTGGCACTGCTGCAGAATGGCATGCTGAAGGGCGAAGCACTGAACCGCTTTGTAAAGCGTAGCATTGAGCTGATTGGTTGAGTTTCAAGCTCAAATCCTATTTAAAGAATAGATTGATGCCGGAGAGATGGTTATGGGCCATAGCTCCGGCATTATTTGTATCCATGAAGAGCTAACCATCTGGCTGTGGGGAGTTAACAGTTCATCTGTGGGGAGTTAACTCTCCAGCGCTGGAAGTTTAACTCTTCAGCCATGGACATCAAACCCGTCAGCCTTGGGGTGATGATGTCCTGTTTTTCCTTGAACGTAGTCAGTTTTTGATAGATATGGAAGAAATATCGAGAAAAATGGCAGCATGAGTATGGGATTTTGAAACAAAAGTACTATATTTGGAGCGTTTTCTAAAATTCTAGATTCACATGGACAAACAATACTTACCCATCAGATATCTCCTCTTCACCCTCGCCGTGTTACTTTGCATACAGTTTCCGGCCTCGGCACAGAAAGTGGGCCTTGTGCTTAGCGGTGGCGGTGCAAAAGGCATGACCCACATTGGCATCATCCGTGCGTTGGAGGAGAACGATATCCCCATAGACTACATCACCGGAACCTCCATGGGGGCCATCATCGGTTCGCTCTATGCCATGGGCTATACACCCGACGAAATGGAGGAGCTGTTGCGCTCTCCCGACTTTAAGCGCTGGTACTCAGGACAAGTAGAGACGAAGTATGAATATTACTTCAAGAAGAACCGCCCCACGCCTGAGTTCTTCAACATTCGCTTCTCCTTCAAGGATTCGCTCAACGTGAAGCCTTCTATTATTCCCACCAGTGTGGTCAATCCCATTCAGATGAACATCGTCTTCGTGGAACTCTTTGCACGTGCCACGGCTGCCTCTGGTAGTGATTTCAACCGCCTCTTCGTCCCCTTCAGGTGCATCGCATCGGATGTGTACAACAAGAAGATGCTCGTCATGCGCCAGGGTGACCTGGGCGATGCAGTGCGTGCATCCATGAGCTTTCCCTTTGTCTTCAAACCCATTGAGATAGACAGCATCCTGGCTTATGATGGCGGCATCTACAACAATTTCCCTACGGATATCATGCGCGAGGACTTCCATCCCGATGTCATTATCGGCAGTGTAGTGGCCACCAATCCCAGCAAGCCTACGGAGAACGACCTGATGAGCCAGATTGAAAACATGGTGATGCAGAAGACCGACTATTCCATTCCCGAGGAGGATGGGGTCTTGATGACCTTCCGCTACGATGACGTCAGTTTGTTGGACTTTGACCGGCTGGATGAACTGCACGACAACGGATATCGCCGCACCATGGAGCTGATGGACTCCATCAAGATGCGCATACCGCGCAGGGTGCCGCTTGATGAAGTCAATAAGCGACGTCAGGCCTATCGCCAATCCCTGCCTCCATTCCGCTTCAGGGACATCTATATTGAGGGGGCCAATGTGCAGCAGCAAGCTTCCATTCGCAGGGAATTTCATGAAAGCTCAAATCAAATCTTTGGTTA
>JBJEKS010000035.1:0-4497 GCA_051878755.1 Bacteroides sp.
CAAAGATAGTGCAAGCCGAGCGGAAAACAAAAGAAAAGCTTGCTTTTATTTTTTTTCCCGAGGCGCAGCCTAGCTTATGGAAAGATAGTGCAAGCTTCCCCTTCTCAGTATTTCTGCTTCGAAGGGATTACGCCGCGGACACCACCTTTGGGGTAGGGAACATCACCCCGGTAGCGGGGGATAAGGTGCATGTGTACGTGGAACACGCTCTGACCTGCGGCCTCGCCCACGTTGATGCCTACGTTGTAGCCATCGGGGTGAAACTCCTCGTCAATGCGCTGCTTCACGTACTGAAGCATCACGTTCATCGCCTCGCGTTCGTGGTTAGTCAGGTCGAAGTAGTTAGCCACGTGGCGCTTGGGAATGATGAGCGCATGGCCTGGCGATACAGGGTAGCCATCGAAGAAAGCCACACAGGTGGCTGTCTCGCAAATCACCTTCACGCGGCGTGAGAGGTTGCAGAAGGGACATGTGCACCCTTCTTGGCGAGGCAGCTTGTTGAAGTGCTGGTAGGCGTAGAGTTCGAAGCTCTTGTTGCAGGTTAGGCTCGTGAAGGGAAGGCGCACGGTACACTGATAGGTATATTCCTTATAGATGGCGTGGATGCGGAAGCCCTCCTCCGTGAGGTCGCGGCGCACGGCATAGTAGGCTGTGCCATTGGGCTTGAGCAGATTGGAGACGTTCATCATCACCTCTGCCTGGGCATAAGGCTCCAGTACGTTGAGCACGTAGTGGCAGATGATGGTGTCAAACTTTCCCTCGGGGTAGTCGGGACGATAGTAATAGTCGTAGCCCGTGATGTCCAAGCCACGGCGCTTCAGCTCATCCGTGTCGAAGCCATAGCCACAGCCATAATCCAGGATGCGCCCCTTGAGGAGATTCTTCTCTATCAGGAATCGGGTAGGGGCTGAGAGGTCCGTGCGCTTGATGGCCGTCAGGTAGGGGTGGTTGATTTTCTCGATGCTCATGGTCGTAAATATTTCCAGGTTTCAAAGCCCATGTTCTGCGCTATTTGCGACAGGGGTGCAAAAGTCTTTGTAAAACAATCCAGCAGGTGCTCATGGTCCATCTCCACAATCTCCTGCGGTGAAAAGCCCAGCGAGAAGTAGTCCTCCAGCAGCTTTGGCTGACAGTTGCGTTGAAGGTTGATGCGAAGTGCGGCTTGCTGCGCCTTGGCCAGGTTGGGGAGGTAGCAGTCTAAGTCGGGCAGGCGGTTGCTCTTGGAACTGTTGATGCTGCTGTCGGCAGGCATCAGGTTCCAGAGCTGGTCGTGAGAGACAAAGCTCCATGGAATAAAGTGGTCCAGGTCGTAGTTACGCGGGGTGAGTAATTTTCCCGTGTAGAGACAATGCACATCCAACCCATTGTTGATAGCTGTATTCCAGAAATCACGCTGTTTGCTGAGGTTGTTGCGCTCCTCGGTCTTGATAAGTTTGTCTGGGATGTTGGGAACGTTTGGGTTGCGAGTCTGTACGAAACGCGTTAGACCCCAGTAGGCAAATGAGGTTAGAATATCGTAGTTCTCTTTCAGATAGCTTGTCCATTGTTTGTTAACCTCCACGTGCATCACTCCACCGTCGCGCACCAATCGGTAGAGGCAACCGTTCTCCCACGACCGCGAACGCATTTCTATGTCATGGCTGTTCGTTGTGTCAATCCATGGACGCAGAAACCAGAAGGGCACGTTGAGTTGCAGGAAATTGAGTTGGTCACGGATGTCCTTGCGCTCTATCAACTCGTAGAGTTTTACCGTAAGCTCTTTTTTGCTGAGGTTAATGGGAATATGCTGTTCCTCTTGTAGCTTAAGGATGGTTTCGTAGAGCGACTCGGATTTGCCGAATGACAGTCGGAAATAAACCACAGGGTACCATGCGTTGGCCACTATTGAGACAATCATGTCCCAGATGTTGATGTACCTATTTTCCTTCATGACCACCTCATCCAGTAGTCCCAGCAGCCAGTAGTACTTATAGGTCGCTACAGTCTTGTCGAACACCCTGTTGAGGTGTCTTGTGCTCAATATGTCCGATTGCGGTAATGTCATGGCGCTATGCTTATTAAGGTGTAATATGAATTATTTCTGCACAAAAGTAGTAATTTGTTTTGGAAAACAAATGGATTATTAGAAAGAATATCTTTTTTATGCACTTGAACTCACTATGCAATAGATGTCAATCTATATTCCACTCCGCTTCAGGGTCATCCTCAAAGGCTCCACGATATCCTTCATTATCATACCAGTCTTGATCACTCTCTTCTCATCGAGCTTCTTATTTGCGTAGGGGTGTTTTTGCCGGGTTGGCGTTTGGTGGATTGAGCGCGAAAAAGAAACTGAAAGTGAAAGAAGTGAAAGATTGGAGCGCTTCTTTTGAGATGAGGGCTCAGCCTATGATGTAGTAATTACAATTTCTAAGGATTAAAATGCTTAATAATTGTTAAGTATTTCTTTTATGTTTGTTTTTTGATTAGTTTTACCCTCATAATAAAAGGGTTCCCGGAAGCGTGGATGTCTGCTGCCCGGGATTTGTCTTAGGGGCACAGTATGGTGGCATCGCCTTATGCCTCTTGCTTTATGCTTTCTCACATAGGTAATTGCTGATGGCCCTGTGAGGTCACAGAGCTTCGATGGCTTCTGCTGTTAGGCCGGTGACTTCCATGATGAGCTCTGTGGAGAGACCCTTGGCCTTCATGTTGCGGGCGGTGGATAATACTCCTTCCGCGCGTCCTTCAGCGCGTCCTTCAGCGCGTCCTTCTAGTCTTGCTCCTTCGTACACGCTGATGGCATCGCGGTACTGCTTGATGCTTCTGTCATACTTGATGCGCTCTTCCTTGGTCAGGGCGCTGATGTCGGCAATCTGTGCCAGGCGCTCGAATACTGAGTCTTGCGCCATCCAGGGCAGTCGGGTCAAAGTCTCCATGTGTTTCAAAACATAAATCCAACGTTCAAAGTCATTCTCGCATGTCTCAGCTTCCTTCTTGAAGTAGGGGAGCTGTAGGTATATCATTCGCACTTTTTCTGAGAAGAGCGCTTTACTCTTCATGTCCATCAGGGCCACGTCGGTGCGGAATGTGGTGCCGATGTCTTGCAGGGTGAAGTTGAGCATGCCCACGAGATAGACGGCGTGTATCTTGTACTCCCACTCCAGTCCTTTCTCTCCCTGCTGGGCAATGGCCTGGCTGACATAGTAGATGCTTCGGTCCTTAAAGAAAGGCTGTGTCTTGTTCTGCATCTCTACGATGAAGTGTTCGCCGTTCTGGTCCTTGCAGTAGAGGTCGTATATGAGTGAACGTCCGTCGATGGTCTGCGCAGGGATTTCCTTATCGAGGAAGGTGAGGTCGGTGATTGTTCTCTCTCCCTTGAGCAGGTTGTTGAGGAAGTCGATGATGAGCGGCTTCGAGATTTCCTGCCCGAAAATGCGCTTGAAACCGACGTCGGTAAAGGGGTTGACGAACTTTCCCATGGCTTGCTGCTATTTTTTGTTATACTTTGCTATTCTCGGGACAAAGATAGGGGGTTCTCAGGAGATTTCAAAGCGTTTTGGGAAAATATTTTGTGGCTTCGGGGTGAGGATGCTTGTGGCGCGGGAGAGAAACTGAAAGTGAAAGAAGTGAAAGATTAGAACGCTTTCTTTTGAGATGAGGGCTCAGCCGATGATATGTAGTAATTAACGTGAGTTCGAGGAATTCAAAACAATGTAAGTTGCGTATCTAATGTTCGTTGCACATGTTCTTCAGCTCATCATTTTTCGCTAATTACCAAATTTTCAATCAATTAAATTTCGTCGAACTCACGTTAAATAATTGATAATTGACAAATGATAATTGATAATTGGTAAAAAAACGGCAAAATGTTTGATACTTATAGACATTTGACCTATTTTTGTGCATTCATTCAATAAGTTATTATCGTGAAAAGAAGACTATTCCTATCCATCGCACTCCTCAGCACCTTAGGCCTGAGCGCACAGCAACCCAGTATCTCACCCCTTCCCCAACAGGCAGAATGGGGCAAGGCAGCCTTTCCGTCCTCTGTCTCCTTCCTGCTTGTCGGCGATGCACAGGCCGATGCCGATGCAGTGGCCCTGCTCAAGGAACACATCTCCGTGGTACAGGACAAGAAGGCAGCCGGGAGCATCCGTCTTACCATCGGTGAGGCCAATGACAAAGCCGTCGGCAAGTACAAGAAACTCATTCCCGCCCACCCCGAGGGCTACTATCTGAAGGTGACGCCCGGGGAAGTCGTCATAGCCGGCCGCGACGGGAGCGGAACCTACTATGGCGTGCAGACCTTCCTCCAGATGGCGGCACAGCCCCAGGTGACGGAGGTCGAGATGAAGGACTGGCCCAGCGTGGAATGCCGTGGTGTCATCGAGGGCTTCTACGGCAATCCCTGGAGCCACGAGGACCGTCTGCGGCAGTTCGACTTCTACGGCAGACAGAAGATGAACGTCTATGTCTATGGGCCCAAGGACGACCCCTACCACCGTGCCCACTGGC
>JBJEKS010000036.1:0-4496 GCA_051878755.1 Bacteroides sp.
GCTTAGAGATGCCTTCCCGAAGTCTCCTGTAAACAGGCTACCTGCAGCAAACTGACTTGCAGCAGTTGTAGAACCCAGTCGGGCTGCTTTCCCTCGAACAACATCTGTTTCTTCAGGTTTAGTGGGGTTTATTTCTTTCAGCGTGTTGGCACCTTCATTGCCGCTGTCCCAGAACATGTCGTTCATGGATGCGTTGGCGTAATAGGTGTTCTTGCTTCCATTCTGCACCCAATTATCGAAGCTTAGATTAGGAACTTTGTCAGCAGTTTCTGTCTTGAAGCTAGCATCGGGGCTGACGTAGTTGTCACTTCCGTTGGCGTAGCTCATGCGGTATTTATACTCGGTATTAGGTGCCAATCCGGTCAGCGTGGCCTTGAAGTCCGTCGTGCCTGTCGCAGTAGCAGCCGCGCTGGACCAATTTGTACCGCCATCGCTGCTGTATTCAAACTTCATATAGGCAGGGTCGAGGGTCTTGCCAGCTTCGAGGGCTGAGATGGTGCCTTCAACGTAGGCAAAGGTGCTCCAGGGGTTGGCGTTCTTCAAGCTGAGTGAAGTAGTGGGCTGGGTGCTGACGGGGAACAGGAAGGTATAGACGGTCTGAGCGCCATCCACTTCGACTGTAACGCCGCCCAAGGTACCCGACTCGGCTACCGTATAGTTGAAGATGTGGTGCTCACGTGCATTGACTTGAGTCACTTCGTAAGGATTGCCCGTGTGGGTGATGCCTTCCTTATTGACTACACTTACAACACTCTTCAGCGAAGCCACGGGGAAATAGGCGCTTCCTGTGGTTTCATTCATGGTGAAGAGCTGCGAATCCACGCCCTGTTTGCCGGATGACACGGTGACCTTGGCGGAAGCAAAGGCTGCCTTGAAGGAGTCGCTGAAGTTGACTGACACCTTGACATTGGCCAACGTACATTCTACGTGGACAGTCTGTTCACTTCCCGTGGCGATGGTTACATCTTTAGCACCGTAATAGTAGGGGCAGTTGAACCCCGAAGACATCCCGTCGAATCCATTGGATGAGGCTTTGACGGTATAGTTGCCGGGCTCCAGGCGGAATGTTTTTCCGCTCCAGGTAGTGTAGTCGTCTGTTTCGTATTTCACCTCACCTGACGATTTCTGCACAATCTGTACGGCCAACTGCTTGGGGTTGTAGTCGTCAGACACCGCACGGGTGCGGGGATTGATGAGGGTGACGGTCTCCGCATCCACACGCAGATAGCCTACGCCCTTGGCAGGGTCGTCGTCGGAGGAGCAGGAAGCCATCAAGACGAAGCCCAGCATCATGTATATAAGGAAACTATATTTCTTCATTTTGATTACTGATTAATGGTTACGCTCAATGCTACATCTACACTTTGGTCGTTGTTGTCGATGACTTTAATCTTGAAGAGGTGACTCTTATCACTGTCGGTGGCTCCATAGATGTCCATCAACGAATAGAACGTACCAATGGGGAAGTCGTATGAGGTGGCACTGGCTGTCGGCATGGAAATCTGCATTCCCAATTCTTGTAACAATCCCTCCAGCTCAGAGTCGCCTACCAGTTCACGGTTGGTGAATCCCATGTCTTCTACGGCTCCTTGGAATCCTTCATTACCGGCCTCAATAGTCACCAACATGCTCTTCAAGCCCTTCGGGGTCTTGATGGAGATGGTCTGTGCCGTGGGGTAGGGACCACCTGTCTTGAATGCAATGCCTGTCTTGAAGAGGTCATTGCCAGAATCGTCTGTATAGGTTACAGTGGGTTCGTTCTCATCCTCTCCAGGGGTGTCGGGCACCTCTTCCTTCGTCACCGTTACGGTGAATGCTTTGCTCAGCGGGTTGCCGTTGGCATCGGTGGCCTTTACCGTGAGGGTGTGGGTGCCGGCGTGTTGCTGCAGCAGCTGCATCAAGGTGGCGCTGAGGCTGAGGGTGTAGGTGGTCGCTCCGCTGGTGGGCAGGGTGCCGAAGTAGCTGGTGGCGGTGGCTTCAGTGGCCCCTATCAGGTCGAGGCCGTCGCCAGAGGTGTAGGCGCTGGCGGCCGAGGTGAGCGCGCTGTTGCTGCTGCCTATCTTGAAGTAGAGGTGCTGAAGGCCTGCATCGGCCTTGATGTTGAGGGCAACGTTGCTGGGGTAACTCTCCTCATTGATGGTGATGCCGTTGACGAGGTAGTTGTTGCCGTCGGGCTCCGTGATGCTCACGGGGACGTTGACGGGAATCTCCACCTGGTCGGTCTTGTCCTCGAAGGTGACGTAGGAGTTGATGGTGATACCCGTGACGTTTCCGCTCGAGTTCTCTACGGCACCCATCTGGATAACGATGGCATCGCCACCGTCGAAGAATTCATTCTCTTCGCCGTACTTCTCGGAAGCATCGGCCTTCTTGAACGAGCGCGACTCGCTCACGGTGTTACCTGCCGTGGTGGTGGCGCGGATGTTGACTGTGATGGTCGTGACGGCCTGTTCGCCGAAGTACCAATAGACGGCCGCAGGGTTTTCATCCTGCTGCGTATAGGCGATGGCATTCTCCGAACCGTCTTCGATGGTCATGGCCCATGCGGAGAAGTTCTGCTTGAAGTCGTCGCCATAGTTCACCTGGATGCGGCTGTTCTTCATCTTGCAGGTGACGGTGGTTTGTGAAATCACTCCTTTCGTAATCGTCATCTCCTTGTCGCCGGCATAGAAGGGTGAGGTCATCTGCTTCTGGATTTCGCCCGGGGTGTGAGCGGAGACTGTGTAGGTTCCTACGGGAAGTGTGATGCTGTTGGGAATCTCGCTCGCCTTGGCAAACTCTTTCTCGATGTCCAGCACGCCATCGCTGGTGCCTTTGATGGTGACGGGGTAATCGGCTGTCGATACCTCCTGGCTGGAGGAGGAGTTGCCGTCATCGGCACGGGTGGTCATGGAGTAGGGCTGCTTGACGTCGATGTTCAGTTCGGCTGTGCCCTGTGAGCGAGTGTCCTTGTCGTTGCCCCACAGCTCATCCTTCATCTCGCAGCTGGTGAGGAGGGAGAGGCCGAGCAGGGCGGCAAAGGGTAAGTGGTATCTTTTCATACGGATGATGTTATTTCGTTCTGTTGAATGGACTTATATATAAATAGGTATGGTATGGATTAAATCCAGTCGGAGGGCACCTCGATGTCGTGCTCGATGTCGGTGGTGGACTCATCTATCGTGATGCTGATGCCCAGGGTGCCGTTGTCGTCAAGCGGCGCGATGTTCATAGTCCACGACTGGTTGGGCTTCATGCCCTCATTGACCTTCACCACCTGGCTGCTAGAGCCATTGTCTTTGCGCGTAAGGTGGATGGTGGCTTTCACGTTCTCGCCTTTGGGGTTGAGCTTCACGTACCAGGGGGCGGTGTTCTGCTGTGTCCAGTTCACGGCTCCGCCGGCAGCGGTGAGGGCTTCCGTCTCATAGGTGATGGAGTAGGCCGAGAAGTAGTTGGCCATGGTGGCATCAAAGTTGGCGCGCAGCTTGCCGCAGGTAGGATAGCACTCCACGCTGACGGCCTGGTCGTTGGCCGCTACGCTGATGTTGGTCTGTCCCGTCACGAGGAACTTCTCCTGCGAGGCGTTGCTCTCTTCACCATAGAAGGCCTTGACGGTATAGTTGCCGTTGTTGAGCTTATAGGTTGTTGTTTTGATTTCCTTGTAGAGCCCCTCTTTCACGATGGCCTCTTTATCATCGATAATCTGTACGGTATAGTTGTCGGTGTTCTTGTAGGCTTCCTCATCCACTGCACGGGTCTTGATGGTTTCAAATAGACCTGAGGTGTTGAGGCTGAAGCTGATGGTGCCTACGCCCGTAGAGGTGGTGGGGTCTTCTGCATCCGACGAACAGCTGCCCAACAGCAGGCCTGCGCCGAGGCAGAACGTGGGGAGAAGAGCAAAAATAGTCTTTTTCTTCATATAATCTCGTTTTAAATAATCGTTTAGTTTCAGGCTGCAAAACTAGTAATTTTTGACCATTAAATCGCAATTTTCATGCAACTTTTATCCTGTGAGTTTAAGGATGGAACATCATCTGTGGTTTGCAGATTAAAAAACAGCCCCCGAATCGTTCGTTCGGAGGCTGTTTCATGCAGTCTGTATATTCAGTTCATTCCGTAGGGGGTTCTGTGGGCAGGAGTACGACACCCCGTTTCTTCTTGCCGTCCATCTTGACCACGGCGGGATGCTCGAAGCGCACGTGGCGCAGGAACTCCGTCTCGTGGATGGCGGGCTGGGCGTTGAGGAACGCCTCGTTATAGACCCCCTCGCCGCGGTAGGCATTGATGGTGAAGTAGCCCACGCCGAAGGAGGTGAGGTTCTGGAAGAAGTGGGTGCCTTGGCTGGGATCCACACGGTAGTTGGTGAGCCCGGCCTCCACGATGACGCGGGCGGCACTGATGTGGGGCCACTTCACGGGTATGCCGAGCCAGGGATCGCTGCTGCCCCAGCGTCCGGGGCCAATGAGCACGTAGTTCTTCCCCTCGTCGAGGAAGCG
The DNA here is from genome assembly GCA_051878755.1 of Bacteroides sp. Classification (GTDB taxonomy): domain Bacteria; phylum Bacteroidota; class Bacteroidia; order Bacteroidales; family Bacteroidaceae; genus Bacteroides. The sequence goes on from JBJEKS010000036.1 coordinate 4,476, forward strand.
CTGGTTGAGCTGCTCTATCTC
>JBJEKS010000037.1:0-4491 GCA_051878755.1 Bacteroides sp.
TGCAGCTCTTGCAGGAACTGCCCTGGCCCTGACGGTACAGGCACAACGGGTGCCTACGCTCGAAGAGGCCGTGTATGGACGACTGATTAAAACGGAATTGGGAGGTGCCGTGCGCTGGATGCCCGACGCTCCACCTGCGCCGCACGATGGCCGACTTCTGGCTCCGCAACCTCCCCGCCGGCGCAAGATGAAGAGGCTGTGGGGAGTGATTAGTGATTAGTGGTTAGTGATTAGTTGTATCGTATGGGAAAGCTCAGGGCAAACTGATGTCCTGGGCTTTTTTTATGACGTTACAACCCGTTATATTCAATATATACTATTATATTGTAATTGTTTTGTAATATAATCTTTCAATCTGTAAGCAGAAAGGAGATTCTGCTAATGAATAGAAATTTATTATACTTTTTTATGGAAAAAAGAAAGTAAATTTTTGTTTGGTGAATACAAAATGTCGTATCTTTGCAGCGTTTTAAGGCAAAAGGATTAAACCAACAAAGTTTATTGAGCAAAATGACAAAGATGATAGATTTTACAAAGATGCATGGAGCGGGTAACGACTACATATATATAGATACGATGCGTTTCCCTCTCGAAAACCCTGAGCGTTGGGCCGTGGAGTGGAGCAAGTACCACACGGGCATCGGAAGCGATGGCCTCGTGCTGATAGGCCCCTCTGATAAGGCTGACTTCTCCATGCGTATCTTCAACGCCGACGGCTCGGAAGCCATGATGTGTGGGAACGCCTCGCGTTGCATCGGTAAGTACGTCTATGAGTATGGGCTCACCACGAAGACTGTCGTCGAGCTGGAGACTTTGTCGGGTATTAAAATCCTTCATCTGCACCTGGATGACTGCAATCGCGTCAGTTCGGTGACCGTCGATATGGGCGTTCCTGCTGATGAACCGGTCGATTACGACGGTCAGGGTCCGAAGCCCATGCGTGAGCAACCCATCTTTGCCGCCAATCACCGCTATGTGGGTACCACGGTTTCCATGGGCAATCCCCATCTCGTACTCTTTGTGGATAGGCTGGCTGATATTGACTTGACGGTTGACGGTCCGTTGCTGGAGAATCATCCGCTCTTTCCCGGTCGCATCAACGTGGAGTTTGTAGAGCCTCAGGCCGATGGAAGCCTCCGCATGAGGGTGTGGGAACGAGGCTCAGGCATCACCCAGGCTTGTGGCACAGGAGCTTGCGCCACGGCTGTGGCAGCTGCCTTGACCGGTCGTCGGCCCCGTCAATCACGCATCGTGATGGATGGCGGTATGCTCGACATCACCTGGGATGAGGCTACGGGACACGTGATGATGACCGGTCCGGCCACCATCGTCTTCGACGGAAAAATGGAAATCATAGAATAAAAACAACATCAAAATACAACAAAAGATATGGCATTAGTCAACGAACATTTTCTCAAGTTGCCGGGAAGCTACCTCTTCTCCGACATCGCTAAAAAGGTAAACAGTTTCAAAATTACCCATCCCAAGCAGTCGCTTATCCGGCTGGGTATAGGCGACGTAACGCGCCCGCTGCCGCAGGCCTGCATCGAGGCCATGCACAAGGCGGTGGAAGAGATGGCCAGCGCCAGCACCTTCCATGGCTACGGGCCCGAACAGGGTTACGATTTCCTGATTGATGCCATCATCAAGAACGACTATCAGCCGAGGGGTATTCACCTCACGCCCAGTGAAGTCTTCGTCAACGACGGAGCCAAGAGCGATACGGGTAACATTGGTGATATCCTGCGTCACGACAACAGCGTGGGTGTGACCGACCCCATCTATCCTGTCTATATCGACAGCAACGTGATGTGCGGACGGGCCGGCGTGCTCGAAGCCGACGGCAAATGGAGCAACGTGACCTACATGCCCTGCACGGCAGAGAACAACTTCATTCCCGCCATCCCCGACAAGCGCATCGACATCGTCTATCTCTGCTATCCCAATAACCCCACGGGCACCACGCTCACCAAGGAACAGCTGAAGAAGTGGGTGGATTACGCTCTGGCCAACGATACACTCATCCTCTTTGATGCCGCCTATGAGGCCTTCATCCAGGAGGATGACGTACCCCACAGCATCTACGAAATCAAGGGTGCCAAGAAGTGTGCCATCGAGTTCCGCAGCTTCTCCAAGACGGCTGGATTCACCGGCGTGCGTTGCGGTTACACCGTGGTGCCTAAGGAGTTGACGGCTGCCACCCTGACAGGCGATCGCATCCCTCTGGGCAAGCTCTGGAACCGTCGCCAATGCACCAAATTCAACGGTGCCAGCTACATCACACAGCGTGCCGCCGAGGCCATTTACACTCCGGAAGGAAAGCAGCAGGTGAGAGCCAATATCGACTATTATATGGAGAATGCCCGTACGATGAGACAGGGGCTGGAGGCTGCCGGACTCAAGGTGTTTGGTGGGGTCAACGCTCCCTATATCTGGCTTAAGACCCCCGATGGCATCGGTTCGTGGAGATTCTTCGAACAGATGCTCTACGAGGCCAACGTGGTGGGAACGCCGGGTGTGGGCTTTGGGCCCAGCGGCGAGGGTTACATCCGATTAACCGCCTTCGGCAGCCACGAAGATTGTCAGGAGGCCATGAAGCGCCTGCGCAAGTGGCTGATGTAAATATACTTTTTTGACCTAAACCTAGACTCTAAACAACTGAACAGACAGATTGATACAGATACAACGCTATAATAATACAATATAATACAAATACAAAAATAGACAAATACATATTTTCTGGAAAATAAGTGATAGTAAATAGATTGTTTTACAAAAAAAGGTAACAAAGATGAAAAAGAAAACCACAAACAGCATGAAGGTCCTCTTGGTAGCGATGATTGCCATGATGCCTTTGATGACAAATGCACAAGACAAAGTAGAAACATCTGTAGGGGCAGATGTAGTGAGCAGTTACATCTGGCGTGGCCAGGAGTTGGGAGGCGTGAGTGTTCAGCCCTCACTGTCAGTGGCCTACAAAGGATTCTCGCTCGGAGCATGGGGCTCTGTAGGACTGGAGAGTGATGACACCAAGGAGTTTGACCTCACGTTGGGTTACTCGATAGGAGGATTCAGCATCTCAGCCACCGATTACTGGTTCAACATGGCGGGTGACCAAGCTGCCAAGTACTTCCAGTATGGAGCCCATAGTGAAACCAACTCGCACGTGTTTGAAGCACAAGTGGGTTATGATTTTGGCCCGGTCGCCCTGAATTGGTACACCAACTTTGCAGGAGCCGACGGCGTGAAGAGCAACGGGAAACGCGCCTATTCATCGTATGTCACCCTTGCAGCCCCCTTCAAACTGGGTGGCCTGGATTGGACAGCCGAAGTAGGAGCCACTCCCTGGGAGACCAGCTTCTATGGCAGCAACGGATTTGCCGTGGTCAGCATGAGCATCGGAGCTACCAAGGAGATTAAGGTGACAGACAGCTTCTCTTTGCCGCTGTTTGCCACAGCTACCTGGAATCCCCGCACGGAAGGGGCCTATTTTACAGTAGGAATGAGTTTTTAAAAGGATTAATTTAATTGTTTAAGGTATGAAAAAGATTGAAGCCATTATCCGCAAGACCAAGTTCGAGGACGTGAAAGACGCTCTGCTCGAAGCGGACATCGAATGGTTCTCTTACTACGAAGTGAGAGGCATCGGTAAATCCAGACAAGCACGCATCTATCGTGGCGTGATGTACGACACCAGCTCCATTGAGCGCATCCTGATTTCTATTGTCGTACGTGATAAAAATGCTGAGAAGACAGTACAGGCCATTCTGAAAGCTGCTCAAACCGGGGAGATCGGCGATGGTCGCATCTTCATCATTCCCTTGGAGGATGCCGTACGCATCCGTACAGGTGAACGGGGTGACATCGCCCTCTACAATGCCGAACAGGAAAAGTAAACCCGCGCAGCACATGAACCACAAAACACTACTCCAAACGTACAACGTAAACAAATACACAAATATGATGAACAAAGAAAAAAAATACGCTATAGCCAAACTCTGGATAGCTGGTGCTATCCTCCTGGCACTTTGCCTGGTCACCGACCTCTATGCACAAGAACCTGCTGTAGTAGCTCCCGTGGAGGAGGTGGCTGCTGAGACGACAGATGCCATCGCCGAACAGGCAAACGGTATCAATACGGTCTGGATGCTGCTGGCTGCTATGCTTGTATTCTTCATGCAGCCGGGATTCGCCCTGGTAGAGGCTGGCTTCACCCGCACCAAGAATACGGCCAATATCCTGATGAAGAACTTCGTCGATTTCATGTTCGGATCGCTGCTCTTCTGGATTATCGGCTTTGGTCTGATGTTTGGCGCAGGCGGCTTCGTCGGGATGCCAACATTTTTCGATAGCAGCTTCTACGACAGCGGTGCCCTGCCCAACGAGGGATTCCTGATCTTCCAGACGGTCTTCTGCGCTACGGCTGCCACCATCGTGTCGGGTGCCATGGCCGAACGTACCAAGTTCTCCATGTACCTGGTTTATACCCTC
>JBJEKS010000038.1:0-4482 GCA_051878755.1 Bacteroides sp.
TGCATGGCACGCCGCAGGTGAAGGACAAGAACGGCAGCATCAACGACCTCCTGGATGGTTCTGATGCCGATGACGACTTCTCAGAAATCGTAGATAAGCTGACCGTATATCCCGTCATCAAGTTCCGCCTCACAGGAAGAATCTTTTAAACTAAAAACTAAAAGATAAAATTTTATCACTAATCACTAAACACTAATCACTAAGCTATAATGAACAAGAAAAAATTGACCCAAACCCTTTGCGCGGCTGCTGTGACAGCTGCTCTTACCTCATGTGCCTCGTCGAAACAGACTGTTACGCTCAGCGACCTGCAAGGCGAATGGGACATCATCGAACTTCATGGCACGGCCGTAGTACCTGCCGAAGGACAGGCTTTCCCCTTTATCGGATTTGATGCCACAGGACGTGTGCATGGCAATGCGGGATGCAACCGCATCACAGGTGCCATCGATCCGAAGGCAAAGCCTGGCACAATTGACCTGAGCCGACTGGGCAGCACCATGATGATGTGCCCCGACATGACGGTGGAGCGCAATGTGCTCACTGCACTGGGCGAGGTAAAGCAGTATCGCAGCCTGGGTAACGGACAGATGGCCCTTTGTGGCAACTCCAAGAAACCCATTGTCGTGCTGCAAAAACGAAAGTAATCAGACAAAATGTGACGTAGAGAGGGGGCCAAAAGCCCCCTTTTCTGCCATTATGGCAGTTCTTCTGCCTGTGCCACATACCCATAACGGCTTTTTTGTGTTTGGCACGTGGTTTGTTTTTCTATTGTCGTCTGCCGAAAGGCTGACAGAAATAAACAGAATAATAACAAATAAAAAAGATACAATTATGGGAAAGATTATTGGTATTGACTTAGGAACTACAAACTCGTGTGTTGCCGTATTCGAGGGCAACGAACCGGTAGTAATCGCAAATAGCGAAGGCAAGCGCACCACGCCTTCAGTGGTAGCCTTCGTAGATGGCGGCGAGCGTAAGGTGGGTGACCCCGCTAAGCGTCAGGCCATCACCAACCCCAAGCGTACGGTTTATTCAATCAAGCGCTTCATGGGTGAGAACTGGCAGCAGGTACAGAAGGAAATATCGCGCGTACCTTATCCTGTAGTAAACGAGAACAACATGCCTCGTGTAGATATCGACGGTCGTCACTACACGCCGCAGGAAATCTCAGCTATGATTCTGCAGAAGATGAAGAAGACTGCCGAGGATTACCTGGGCCAGGAGGTAACAGAAGCTGTTATCACCGTGCCTGCCTACTTCTCTGACTCTCAGCGTCAGGCTACGAAGGAGGCTGGTCAGATTGCCGGTCTGGAGGTAAAGCGTATTGTCAACGAGCCTACGGCTGCTGCACTGGCCTACGGTGTAGATAAGAGCAACAAGGATATGAAGGTGGCAGTGTTCGACCTGGGTGGTGGTACATTCGATATCTCTATCCTGGAGTTCGGTGGCGGTGTGTTCGAGGTATTGAGCACCAACGGTGATACCCACCTGGGTGGTGACGACTTCGACCAGGTTATCATCGACTGGCTGGTACAGGAGTTCAAGAACGACGAAGGTGCTGACCTGAAGGGTGACCCCATGGCGATGCAGCGTCTGAAGGAGGCTGCCGAGAAGGCTAAGATTGAACTCTCTTCTTCGACGAGCACCGAAATCAACCTGCCGTACATCATGCCTGTAGGCGGTGTGCCCAAGCACCTGGTAAAGACCTTGACGCGTGCTAAGTTTGAGCAGCTGGCTCACAACTTGATTCAGGCTTGCCTGGAGCCTTGTAAGAAGGCTATGAGTGATGCCGGTCTGAGCAACTCAGACATTGATGAGGTTATCCTGGTGGGTGGTTCAAGCCGTATCCCTGCCGTGCAGAAGCTGGTTGAAGACTTCTTCGGCAAGGTACCTTCCAAGGGTGTGAACCCCGATGAGGTAGTGGCTGTAGGTGCTGCTGTACAGGGTGCCGTGCTGACCGACGAGATTAAGGGTGTGGTACTGCTCGACGTGACTCCGCTGTCTATGGGTATCGAGACCCTGGGTGGTGTGATGACCAAGCTGATTGATGCCAACACCACCATCCCCTGCAAGAAGAGCGAGACCTTCTCGACGGCTGCCGACAACCAGACCGAGGTAACCATCCACGTACTGCAGGGTGAGCGTCCTATGGCTGCCCAGAACAAGTCCATCGGTCAGTTCAACCTGACTGGTATTGCTCCCGCCCGTCGTGGTGTGCCTCAGATTGAGGTAACCTTTGACATCGATGCCAACGGTATCTTGAAGGTGAGCGCTAAGGATAAGGCTACCGGTAAAGAGCAGGCCATCCGCATCGAGGCTTCCAGCGGTCTGAGCAAGGAGGAAATCGAGCGCATGAAGGCTGAGGCAGAGGCTAACGCTGATGCTGACAAGAAGGAGCGCGAGAAGATTGATAAGCTTAACCAGGCTGACAGCATGATTTTCCAGACTGAGAACATGCTGAAGGAGAGTGGCGACAAGCTGCCCGCCGACATCAAGGCCGAGGTAGAGGCTGCCATTCAGAAGATGAAGGATGCCCACAAGGCACAGGACATTGCAGCCATCGACGCTGCCACAGCTGAACTGAATGCCGCTGCACAGAAGATGTATCAGGCTCAGGCCCAAGCAGGAGCTCAGCCCGGTGCACAGGATGCAGGCTTCCAGGGCGGTCAGCAGGCCGGCTCTCAGAGCAGCAGCAAGTCACAGGGTGACAATGTTCAGGATGCTGATTTTGAAGAGGTTAAGTAATACTTCTCGATAAGTAATAATAAGCAATAAATAAAAAAATCGGTGTAGCTCTGGTGAGTTGCACCGATTTTTTTGTAGTACTGATTTCCAATATCAGTATATCTTCTCGGTGGAAGTAAGTATATCTTCTATCGGTAGGGAAGTATATCTTCTCTAGAAGAGGGGGTATATGAAAAATGCAGATTTACAAAGATTTTTGAATGTTTTTTGATTAAGTTCTGATAATTACCGCTACCTTTGCGGTCGGAGAAAGGCGTCTTTTATAGAACCTTGTATGATAGATATAATTTGCTGGAAACTTGCTAATGATTAAAAAGAATGACTCATGAGTAAAGAATTTGAAAGAAGAACAAAGGGAGCGCTGCCTGTTGTAGCCATTTGCTATGACTTTGACAAGACCCTCTCGCCCGACGATATGCAGGCTCAAGGTTATATCCAGTCGGTGGGGTATGACGTGGAGGCCTTCTGGAAGGAGTCCAATGGATTGGCCGAGGAGAATGAGATGGATCAGAACCTGGCTTACATGTTTACGATGATGCAGAAGGCTCACGGGAAGTTGCTGTTCACGAAAGACACCTTGAGGGAGTATGGCTCACGGGTGAAGCTGTTTCCTGGCGTTGATACTTGGTTCAGTCGCATAAGGGAGTATGGGAAAAGCAGAGGGGTCATCGTGGAGCATTATATCATCTCTTCGGGTCTGAAGGAGATGATAGAGGGAACCAAGGTGGCCGGGGAATTTGAGAAAATCTATGCCAGCTCGTTCTATTATGATAAGGATGGAGTAGCGCAGTGGCCGGCGCAGGTCATCAACTACACCAGCAAGACGCAATTCCTGTTCAGGATAGAAAAAGGCACGTTGGATGTCAACGATGCGGGCGTGAATGACTGCTTTGCACCGGAAGATGTCCGGATTCCCTTCCGAAATATCGTCTATATCGGGGATAGTGACACCGATATTCCTTGCATGAAGCTGGTCAATTCGTATTCGGGTCATTCCATCGGGGTCTATAATCCAGAGACCAACGATAAGCGGAAGGTCTATAAGATGATGGAAGATAAGCGAATCAAGTATTTCGCTCCGGCAGACTATACGGAGCATTCGTCGCTCGATGGATTGGTCAAGGCCATCATTGACCAGACGTCGTCCAACGAAAAGCTCATGGCTATTCATTATCAGAATAAAAAAGAGCAGGAAGATACCAATACAAAAGCTGAAAGTCAAGAGGATAAGGAGAAGGAGAAACTGATACTTGACCTGGAGAATAGCCATAGTTTTAAGCAAACTCACTCTATCATTTCCCAGCTAAAGCAAATTAAGAGCTGGACTCCAGCAGAGAAACAGCAGTTGCTTGCTATCGCAGAGAGTAACAAGCAGGTGGCGTATATCAAGCATGACAGTGATGTGGCGGAGTTTTACGATTCATTATGAGCCTACGGCCTCATCAATCGTGATAATCATTTAGAAGACAAAGGAATAATAACGACTATTAGCTATGCGTATATTAAATTACATATATAAAATAGGTTATCGTGATGGAATATAAGGATAAGGTAGCAGTAGTGACAGGCGGTGCGCATGGCATCGGCAAATGTATCGCTGAGGAATTGCGCAAGAGAGGGGCTTCTGTTGCGGTCATTGATGTGCGAGAGGGTGACCACTTCGTTGGGGACATCTCCAAGAAGGAGGTACTGGAAGCCTTTGCAGATGAAGTTATCGGGAAGTATGGCAAGGTG
>JBJEKS010000039.1:0-26300 GCA_051878755.1 Bacteroides sp.
GCGCAGGCAGCGGCGTGACTCCGACCTCCTTCCAGGCGTGGGAGAAGGCTTGCGAATCACAGCTGGCTCTGACCAACGAGATGTGGGGGCTGAAGATGAACACACTGAACCAGATGTACGACCACCGTCAGACCGACGTGGCGGAGAAGTTCTCCATCTGGAAGGGTGTGGAGGACGGCCAGAAGGAAAACTATAAGGCCATCCGCGACCTGTATGACAACACGCAGGACAAGCTGAACACGGCCGCATTCGGTCTCTACAAAGGCCAGCGCGACCTCTACGACCTGCTCAACGAGCGGTACAGCGAGAAGTTCAACACCCTGGACAAGGAGGTAGCCATGCTGAAGGCTGTACAGCCTTACCAGAACCGCCTTATCCAGTGCGAGATTGAGAAGGCGTACACCGCTTCCATCAATCACGCCGACCGACTGGATTGCCGCAACATCAAGGGCATCGTGACGCTGCCTAACACACCAACCGTGACCGGGTTTCCCACCTCGTGCGGCTGTAACAGTAACTACGGTACCACGACGACCAGCGCGTAAGCGGAAGAAGCGGGCTTCTTAGCTACAAGCTACAAGAAGGGGCGGACCTATGTGTCCGCCCTGATTTCTCAATGAACCATCCGCACTACACGGGCGTTATAGATTGCGTACAACTCAAAAACTCATAAACTCAAAAACTCATAAACTCATAAACTTAAAAACTTAAAAACTTAAAAACTAAAATGGCAAACATCTTTGTGAACGACCCTCTGCTGGGGTCGATGAACCAACCGGCCAACTACGAGCAGCAGCTGAACGAGATAGCCCGGATGCAGCAACAGCTGGAAGCACAGCGCAGGCAGATGGAGCAGGCATCCCGACAGATGCAGGAGCAACCCGCCCAGAGCCGCACACCTTTGTGGGACGAGATAGAGCGCATCACCTCCGAGATGACCGACAGCGAGTTTGATGCCATCAACAAGAGCGACGACTTCCAAGAGAGCCAAAACACAGTCATGGCCATACTGAACCGCGAGTATATGCGCATGATGCGCCCCATCGTGGAGCAGACCAAGGATGGGCGCGAGGCGTTGGAAAACCACCTCGCCCTGCTGCGCAGCAAGCGGAAGCAGGCTGCCAAGGATGCGGAGCGAAACATGGCGCTCTTCAACGAGTACACCGAAAAATACAGCGACAAAACCTTTGCTGAATTTATACAACTGAAAAACAAGAAGTCATGCAAATCGAAGAACTGAAAACCCGCATGAAGTCCGCCCTGCATGAGTGGCTGAACGGCAAGGTAGATACCCTGTTCAAGGACAGCAATGGATTCAACCCCGTAGCTTACTATATGAAGAATGGCATCCATAACGCCTTCCTTAGATATGATGCGCAGATAGACGGCTACCTGGACACGCTCTCCATGTTTGTGGCCGACGAGCATGGCGATGTCGACGCAGACAAGCTAATAGACGACTTCGTGCAGATGTTCCGCACTATGCCAAAGCAGGAAACGCAGGCCGGTCCGATGACCATCCGATACGGTGGTGGTGAGGTGACACTGCTACTGCCAGACAATCCCGTAGTGGCTATGCTGCTTCCGTGGCGCAGCATCAAATTTACCGCCGATGACTTACATGAAATCAAGGCGTTGATGTAGTTTTAGATACGAGGTACAAGGTACCAGGTATGAGGTACAAGATGCGAGATACGAGTGTTTAGTCAAAATTCAAAGTTTTTCTCTTCGCCCCACTCCGTCAGGATTCCAAACGAACCACCTAAGTCGTTACCGTTCTTGAAAAACTCACCTGTGTAGGTGGTCTGGTGATTGATACTTAGTGGCACGTCGGTAAATTCACGCTCGTAGAGCGTAGCGCCTTCTGCGTCCTTGCAGATGGCCTTGACGTATAGCGCGGCATCTGTGGTGGTCAGGAAGGTAAAGAATGAAAAGGATATACCCTTTTTCCCCAAGCTGGAAGAAGGAATGTTTATGATTCGCTTGTACTCTTCCAACGGGTCCTCCAAGGCCAATCCGGTCGATACATCTAATTGGTCTCCTCCGGGCTGGAACTTGATTTACATCGTGGCCGCGTTGACGGGTATGGCATCGGTGCACTTGATGGAGAACCTGGCCACGCAGCGTGGCATGTCTATCTGCAGTGTGTCTTTTCCTCCCTTCTCTAACGTGAAGCTACGCGCCTTGCAGAAGGTGTCCGTCAGCTTTGTCTCGGAGAAGGTAGCTACTCCGTTCAGATTGACGGAGCAGGGTGAGGATTGTCCGTGCGCCACAACAAAGAGCTGATAGGCGCCGTAGGGGAGTTCCGCCATAAGCGTACCAAATCCAGAAGCCTCGCTGCTTTGGTTCTCATTGACGACTATCTCGTTGCCGCTGTTCAGCACCAGCCAAGTGAGCTGCTTGGCTCCGTCAGTCAGCGAAGTCCGTGTTAATTCGCTCACCACGTAGGCTGACGCACGCAGTCGCGCCACTTCACCTTCATCCTCCTGCGGCTCGATGTTGCTGACGCAGGAAGTAAGCAACGACATAAGCATTATGTATAATGCGTGTTTCATGCTGCAAAGGTACGGCGATTATCCCACATCCCATGCGGAGTGCGCTATGTTGTGCAACATAGAAAACGGCCATCCGCATCGCTGCGCATGGCCGGAAAATGAAAGATATGAAGCAGACGTATCAGAATGCGAGCTTCTCAGGATAGCCCTGTGTATAGTCGTATTCCGCTACTTCTTTGGCATCCGTCAGTGATTGGATGGCTGACAGATGTTTTTGTGTCTGGTCGTAACAGGCGGATGCGTACAGCTCAATGGCATTGAGCATGGAGGCGGCATCGGCCAGTGAGAGTGGGAATGATGTGCCGTCCTTCCAGAGTACGGTGCCCTCTCTTCCTGCCGCAAGTTCGGCCTCGAATCGCAGCTTCAGGCCGGCACGGGTGTCTTTGTCCAGCCACATGTCGGTGCCTCCGATGCTGAACACATTCACATGACGGCTTCCGTCGTAGGCCATCAGCTGGGCTGTGCGTAGGTTCTTAACAAACTCCAAGGAGTCGGTGTCCGCGCGACGTATGGCCGACATCAGTTCGGGATAGCTGTCCTCCGCGACATCGCAGAGGTACTCCGTGACTTCATCCTGACTGGATTTTCCGGTCTCCTCGTCGATATGCTCCACGGTGCGCGTGCGCTGCTCGCTGTGATAGAACAGACGGAGTTGCCCGTCACCCAAGTTTTCGTAGTGGGGAGGGAGCCAGCCCCAGATCAATGTTTGTTTTCTCATAAATAATTTGTTTTAGCAGGTAATACATAAGAATGTCTTGGTCTCTATGCTGGAAGTGGCTCATATAGCCACTGTAGCTCTGTATGGTCTCAAACGAGGCGCGTGTGCCTGTGTGCGCACGAATGTACTTGGCGAATGTGTCGTGACGAGCGTACCTGTTGAACCGCTCTGTCTCTGCTCCGAGGAAGTCGATGCGCCTGTCAGCCCGCAGGATGCGCGTCTTTCCGGTATTCAATTTCAGACGTAGCCGCTCTTGTAAGAACTCGTCTATCCGTTCCGCGTATTCGGCCAAAGCATCCTTGGATGAGTGGGTGATACGCATATCGTCTACGTATCGTCCGTAGTAAGTGACACCAAGCGTGCGCTTTGCGAACTGGTCGAGAGAGTTCAGATAGATGTTTGAAAACATCTGGCTCATCACGTCGCCAATGATGATGCCACGGCCAGGTTCGGCGTGCTCCATCTTCTTGTAGTCAGGCAGCACATCCCAGTCTGACGGATGGCCTATCTTGATGCAGTCGGAGGCAGGAGCGCGACACACCAGGGTGCGGACGATGTAGGCGGCAAGGTCGTAGTCTATCATGTGGCTCCAACGCTTGCGGTGACGCTCCATCTCTTCGAGCACAATGCCGACAAGCAGGTTGTGATTGATGTGCATGAAGTAGCCCATGATGTCCAGACAAAGCACATGGGCTGTGCGCGAGAAGTTATTGGTAGCACTTCGCAAGAAGTGCTCGTTTCGATCGATACCGAACAGCGTTCCCTTGCCCTTACGGCATGAATAGCTGTCATAAATGAAAAGAGGGTCAAAGAGCGGATAGAACATATTGAAGAGCAGATGGCTTACGATGCGGTCGCGGAATTGCGGAGCGAATACCTCTCTGCGGCGGTTGACAATGAAGCACATGCAGGGCATCGGAGTCCATGCGCGATGATACAACTCATCACGCAAGGCACGCAGATTGTCCTCCAGGTTCAGTTCGAACTCCAGCTGGGCGTACTTGTTCCGCTCGTTGCGCCTTGCGTCAAGGTATGCAAAGGTGAGTAACTCATCCAGTTTGCTTCTTGTCAATGTCATATATATTATTTTTTTGTTCATAAAAAGCAGGTTCGCCGGTTAATGCTTGGACGGGGCGCACAGCGAACCCGTTGGCCCGGTTGTTGTTGTTCTGCGGATTGACGTTGCCGGAGTTGAAGTTGAGGTTTCCGGCGTTGTTCTGTGAATTGGCACAGGACAGCCAGACGTACCCGTTAGAACCGACATTGTTCAAGTCTCCACTACCGTTGTTACGGAGGCCCGAAGCAGGGAAGAACAAGCCAACAAGCCTATACCGGCTCCCACATAATCGGCCCATGTGGCGCATATCAGGATGCAGAACATCGGGCAGAATAGAGGCTTTCGGATGCCTCACAGGATGACACGCGACGGCAAGTGCGAGAGCGTGCTTGTTTTGAAGCCGGGGTTGAATTAACCAACTCCACGCCGCCTGCGCGGATGGTATTGCCGGAGGCGTTCTGGGAATTGGCGAACCTTTGGAAGTCTATCCTTTCTGTTGATTCCTCAACGACTTCATCCATCCGTACAACTGGCGGGACAAGTTTTCTTGTTTCTCCATGATTACGGCGAACTGATGTTCGTTGATGGCCCACACGTCGAGCATCACGCGAAGATGGATCTTCACGTCGTTCATCTTGCGGACGGCCTTCTCCACCCATTGCAATCGCTCGCCTCCGTATTCATTTGCGAATGCAATGTAGACAGGCATATCAAGAATAGACTTATATACATAATCTACCATGGTGTACTTGATGCGACGAGGAGTCTTTTGCGTGCTCAGCACGAACTGTTTCTCCAGGTCAATAGCCGCCTTGTACACAGGAAGTTTGAATTGCTCAGCCATTGTCTACGATGTCTTTGAGTTCGTAGACGAATTTCATACACTCCATAGGCGACCTGGATGCCACCTGAAAGTCTTTGATGCGACGTCGCAACAACGACTCGCTTGTATTGACCAAGCATCCGGGAACGGACATGTTTTCGATTTTACACTGATTAAATTGAATGTTTTCAATTCTTCTTTTTCTTATCATAATATCACTAATTAGTCAAGTTGTGGATGCCCGCGCCTAAAATGGCGCGGGCAGCAATAAAGGTTTCAATTATTCTTGGACGGGGCGCACAGCGAACCCGTTGGCCCGGTAGTTGTAGCTCTGCGGATTGACGAAGCCGGAGTTGAAGCCGAGGCTTCCGGCGTAGTTCTGTGAATTGGCACAGGCCAGCCAGACGTACCCGTTAGAACCGACATCGTTCAAGTCTCCACTACCGCGGTTACGGCGGCCCGAAGCAGGGAAGAACAAGCCCGTAGTGTCTGAGGAATTTCTCTTGAACTTATAGCCTGCATCGAAACTTCCGACCGCGTTCACGGTCGAACCGTTTCCGAATCCCGTGAACGTGTTTCCGTTCGGCATCTTGAACCCTACCGGGCAGGGGTCGTAGACAGTCTTGACAACTGTGTTGTCGCTATACCCCGTACTGGTGCAGTTGGCATCCCACAGGTTGTAATAACTCGTGGAACCGAACCAGTTGTACGGCGACGAAACGTTGTAGTAGAACGTAGTAGGATTCTTGATGCCTTGACCGATAGTGCTTGCTTTCGAAGACTTGATGAGTGATTTCGCTCCGTATGAAGCGTGGTCGCTCGTGGAATTGTATGCAGACGGACAGAGGAACGGAACCGAGCGTCCCCACTGGTAGAACCAGTTTTTGATACGTGCCTTCGAGCTGTCATCCCATTTGGAGGCCAGGTTGACTGGGAGGATGCTGTAGTTCGCTCCGCCGCTGTTGGTGATTTCCACGGGGGTCAGGTCGTCCGCCCACAGCCAGATATGCCAGCTCCAAATGACGTTTCCGCTGCTGTCTTTGATGGAAATCACTCCGTTGGCTCCTACGGTTGGTACGGAAGTGACCGTGAACTTCACAAAGCGGCACGTGCTGCCTGCCATCAATGACAGGTCGGCAAACACTCCATCCGTATCTGAAATGCTCAGTTCTACGTCTGCTGCCGTACAGCCGGAGTGGTCTTCAATGTAGGGCGACGTAATCTGATTATCCAGATGGTTGACAAAGTCGTGGCTGTAGTCTCCGCTCACCTTCGTATAAGCCGATGTGTTTTCCGATCCATTCTTGATGGCGTTACCATAAACCAGCGGGAACATATAGGTACCAGCCCGTTTCACCACGTAACAGTTGGCCGTAGAGCGCGACGAGAGTGACACACCATGGATGTCCTGCATGGAGAGGTCGATGGCTACTATCTTGGTGTAGGTCATCGTGATGGTTCGGCTTACACTTCCTGCCGTAAACGTCTGCGAAGCAGGTGTTGTATATCCTTCCACATCCGACGCAGATACGGTGACTCTGGTTCCGTAAGGCACCTTCCAGGTCTTGGTCTGCTCGGTCTGCGTGCCCAGCGAACCTACGGTGATGGCATATCCTGCCGGCGTTCCATCGGAAGTCACATTGACGGTCAGCATCTCTGTTTGGTAAGTACCGTTCTTCTCCTGTAGTCCACCCGAACTGTTGGTGAATACAATGTTGTCCGGATTCTTGTAGCCATCCACAACAGGGAACGAGATGGTGACCTGCTGGTCGGTCGGTATGCCTACCGTCTCTCCGCTGGCTACCTCTACGGAGTCAGACCCGTAGCTTACGGTTGCCTTCACGACGGCGATGGTGTCATCCTCCGACTGGTTACTCAGTATGTTCACCTTGACTGCCGAGTAGACGTAGGTGAACGACACGCTGCGGTCGTACGCGATAGCTGCCGTGAATGACTTCGCGCTTGGCGTGGAGTAGCTGTTTACACTTCCCACTGTAATAGTATACTCAGACAGAGCCGTCACCTTGGCCAGCAGCTCTTCGCCCCTCCAGGTGGTGCTGAGCACATCTTCGTCAAGCGTGTTGTCGTGTACCACAACGGTAGCCCCTATCAGATTCGGGTCGCTCTCCGACTGGTCGCTGACGAGCGTGATGCGTACCTTCTCGCGCGTATCTCCGCTGCCACCACCTCCGGCTCCCCATACGCGGGTGCCGTCTTCCAGTATTGCCTTAAGGAAAGCGATTCCGTAGCCGTCGTCGCTGTCAGGGTCGGAATAAACTACCGACTGACCGATGCGGAATGTATTCTCGCTTCCATCCGTGTCGATGTACGTCTTGGTGTCTGCTGTTGGAGCCGCGTCCATGTAGGGTGTATAGGCATCTCGGCTCAGCAATTCTGCGAATCGAATCATGCTGATACCTAACTCCTCATAGATAGGTGTCCCTCCTACGAGATTGTATATCTCGTTGTTAATCATTAGCTTTTGAACATCTGCCATAGTCTTTCATTTTTTTTGTAAATAATAAGCGGGTGTGGGTGATGCCCACACCCGTTGTCAATCAACTAACCCTGTTCATCGGCTTATGCAATGGTCATGGCCAGCGTAAACATGTCCGCATCGTAAGATACGGTCGTCTTGTTGGCGCCATCGGAGATGCCATCCAGCTTCGTCTTGTTGGCATCTGCGGTAGCCTTCGCGCCGTCAGCAGTAGCCTGGGCCGCGTCAGCGGAGGCTTTGGCAGCAGCAGCGTCAGCCACACCCTTGTCTGCCTGCGTCTTGGCGGCCTTGATGGCGGCACCCACCTGCGAGCTTTCGCCTGCCAGAGCAGCATCGAGGTCGTCAAACTTGATGGAGATCTCGTTGCTGGCACTCACCTCGATGTAAGCCGAGCCGGTGTACACATCCACGAGGTCGGTCACGGGGATGTCCACGGGAGCTTCCTGATTGGCGATGGTCAGTCGCAGGTACTTCACACCCTCTACCTCTACGATGCTACCACCGGTAGTCACGAGATCCTTGGGAGTATTGATTGTAGCTACTACAGCACCGTTCTGCTTGAAGGTGTAGACTTTCAGGATGTTTCCAGTGCCAGCGGATTCTTCCATGGTCAGCTTTCCGGCTTCGATAGCCTCGCTCTTGGCCGTAGCGATGGGAGTAGCCAGGTCTACATTGACCTTCTTCTGATCGTCAATCTGAAGGTCGCTTCCATCCACCTGTACGCCTTCCAGCACGTTGGCCTGCGCACCTTCGGCAATGCCTTGCAACTTGGTTTTTGCTGCGTCGTCAAAGTCGTTGGTTGAGAAACCTACATTGTAGTCAACGCCGTTAATTTTCAAAATTTTCAAATCTGCCATAATGTTTGATTTTGGTTTAAGTTAAATAAGAATGAGGAACTTGTAGTAGTCAGAACAACGTGAGCGTCCCCGTAGACTCATCGTATTCTGCATTTTCAAAAATATCTTTTTTGGCCTCTTCACTGCTGGGGCGGACAGACTCTGTATCTTCAATATCAATGGCCGCATTGGGTACTTCGATACCCCCAATCACTTTCGAGGCCAGCTTCTTCACGCGGTACTCCCGGTCTTCGTCTACCACGTATATGAGCATACCTCGGTATGGATTGTCGATGTTGGCAATCTCGTCAAACGTCTCCACGCGGGTACGGATGTCGCCCGGCGTATCTTGTGTGGTGGGCTGTATGCCACCTCCGATGATTATCTTTTCCATATACTCTGTTTTTACTGTTAGTCTACATAGATAAACATCTCCCCTTCGGTCGTCATCATCTCTCCGTAGGCCCGGTATGATACCCCGTCTATGACGACCGTTGCATCTCCGTTGCTGCCCACCAGCGAGGTATTGAAAGCCATACGTGAACCGAAACCGTTGTCTTTGGTGGCTGTATAGCCTGTGTCCGAAGGGATGAGTACCACCACCTTGTCGCCCTCATTCATCACACCGCAAGATGTTTTTCCCATCTTTCCGGCCGGCACGCTGACGATGTGATTCGTGGGGTCCACCAGCATATCCTGCGTAATCTGGCTGTAGTCTGTGATAGCATTGACCAGGTTTCCGTAGAAAATATAGGCCACCTCTGCCTTCGGTATTCCCGTCACAAAGTTGAACGATACGCGGTACCCCTCGTCCCATCCGCACGCGCAGGGTCTCTCTACCTTTCCGCATCCGCCTATGTACTTTCCGGTAGATACATCCAGGACGACCGGCCTTGACCCGCCTGTCCAGCACGATTGAGGGTCCATGATGGTGGCCCTGCACCGAAGCAATCCCTCTCCGAGCTTCCGGCTGTCTACCAGCGCATAAAAATCCGCTCCGCTGCTCATGTCGATGCGCACCAAGTCCTGCTTGCGCAAGGTCTGTCGGCGGTTCGGGTAGACATAGAAGTCCAGCGTGAAGTTGTAGTCCTGCATCTGCAGGTCGTTCACGCTCTCTATTTTAACGGCCACCATGTAGCCTGTACCTATCTGTGCCATATCTTATCGTTTTTAGTTTCAATCTCTGTTCTTAATCAGCAGGAAGCTATATCCATCCTTGGCTTGCGGAATGCGGACCCATGCCAGTCCGCTGGTGGTGTGAGCCAGTTTGTAGTTGGCGTATCCGCCACTCTCCGACTCGTCGCGCACGTAGATGTCGTTCCCTGCTACAAAGGTAATACTAACCCCATCACGTAGGAAGGACACAAGGTTGGCGAAGTCGGGCGTCTCATCATACACCTGCGCTTCATACACGGGGTGCCCGTGCGTCTTGATGGTGCCTGTCAGTACGCTCTCTATGTTCGCCTTGGTCAGCACAAACTCGCTGCTGACAGACTGCCCGGTGTCTACGTACTGACCTGTCTCATCATTCCATATCCACCAGGTAGAGTTATGTATTTGAGGCGACTTTCCTGTGGCCGACACGCCGCTGTCCATATACGACTGACTTTCCACGTCATACACCCACCAAGTGTTACCGCTGATGTATGGCAACTTTCTGGCTTGCGTAGCCGCTTGGTTGGCGTTGGCTGTAGCCTGCTCGCTGAGTTGCATCATGGTGTCATGCTCTGACACCCGGTTCCCCTCTGCCGTGACGCGCGACTTCTCATTGGCTATACGTGTACTTTCCGAGCTTTCCCTTTCGTTCTCTGCGTTGATGCGTGCGGTTTCGTTGGTTTGGCGGGCGGACTCAGCCGTATTCCTCGCATCCTCTGCGAGTTTGCGCGCCGATTCGTTTGTTTCACGCGTCTCTTCCGATTCTTCGCGCGCCCCCTCTACTGCAATGCGGTTTTCTTCGTTTGTTTTTCTTGTTTTCTCGGCACCAGCCCTTTCTCCTTCTGCTGCATTCCGATTCGCCTCTGCCGTATTCCTTGACGCCTCTGATGTCTCTCTGTTTCCTTCGGCTGTATTTCTTGCCTTTTCGGATGTATCTCTCGCTTTTTCCGCTTCCTCTCTATCCCCCTCGGCCTCGATACGGTTATCCTCTGAAGTCACTCTGTCCTTCTCATTAGATATCCGTTGATTCTCATTCGATACGCGGATAGCTTCCGCATCCTCCACCTTTGTATTGGTCTCTTCCAGCTCGGTAATCATGTCTGCTGCGGGTTGCTGCAGCTGCTTGATGTCCTCTTCGGTCAGGTCGGCCAGTGTCAGCTTCAGGCTGGCCACCTGCTCTTCCGTCAGGTCGGCGAAAGTAAACTTGATGTCCGACCAGGGCACCAGCAGCCGCCACTCCGTGTCTGCTTCCTGTGTGTACTTCCACTCCAACCCAAGCTCCGTCTTGCGTATGTCAGGAGTCTTTCCGACGGCCTGAATGCCTGTAGCGTTTCCGCCAATCAGCCACTGACCTTCCGAGTCGATAGACGGTTTTACTGTATCAACTATGCGAGCCAGTACCAGCGATAGCATGATTTTGCCATCGTGACCCTGCGAGGTGGCCAGCAGTACATAGTCAGTCTCGTTGAGCGTTGTCACGAGATTAAAATCTTTTATATCCAGATTTTGCAGTGCCATATCTTTCTATTTTTTTAATTTATCAATTTCATTTCAACGAAAAATCCGCAGGCATCAAACTCCGTATTGGTATTGTAGCTTGTAATGATGGTCAGTGCGGAGCTTGTCAGGCTGTCTACGCTGGCCCAGCAGACCGCCGCAGAAGACCCTCCCCGGTAACGGCCAAATGCTGTAGCCTGTACGGATGTATTGCTATAACCTATCCCGATAGATGACCAGGAAGATGGGAACGTGAGTTTGTAAACACCTTCTGAAGTACACGCCAGGGTAGGGTTATTCCCGTCGAAGCTGTAACAGTTAGCCAGCGAACAGGCAGTAGCAGATGTCACCGTTACTCTTGCAGCGAATACCAAACGTGGTATCTTTGTCCATCCGCTGCCAAGCATGGTCTTCACACCAGCATTGGACACGTCCAGTCCGTAGCCTCCTGCCTTGGCTGTAAACTTCATATATCCTGACTGAATGAGCGCCGAGACTACATTCTCAATGTTCTTTCCCAACGCAAAACCCTGCGAGAAGTAGACGCTACGGAAGAAGTCTACTGCATAGGATGCCGAAATAGTTCCCCATGACACTCCTCCTGTTCCTCCCTTGTTGGCTGCGATATAGTAAGATACAGACAGCTTGTGATACCCCTTTCCGAGGTTGACGGTGTAGGTCTTTGACGACAAGGATGTATTGTCAGTCACGCTCACTACGACTCTCCTACTCAACAGATTCGAGCAGGATGCGTCAGAGTAACTATTGATGTAAACCGTTATCGACGACTCATCCATTACTCCCATACTCCCCGAAGGAATACTACCGGCTGTAATGTTGCTTTTCAAGGAACTGACCGATACAGTCATTTCGCAACCACCAACCAAGGTTGTGGAGTTGGCACCTGTCACGTCTCCTGAGAGATAATCGCCTTCGCTGCTCGTTACCGACGAGAGCGTCTTGCTGCCACTGCTCAACGAGATGCTTCCTCCGATACCCGAGAAGATGCTATCTATGCTGTCGTAACTGTCACCACTCAGCGTGGTGGTCTCAGTGCCTTCTTCGCTGTATATGCCAATGCTCTTGTCATCCGATCGAAGTTCGATACGTTTTCCGCCCTCTATGCCAGCCGTTACGCGACCCTTCTCGTCTAAGCTGAATACCGTTCCACCGCTCTGCCTTGCTGTGAGCGTTCCTTTTACGCCGTTGATGGCCATAGCCGGTTTCCCGCCTACCTCGTTCTGACTACGCATCTCCTGCGCATTGACCATAAAGCCACCGATGTTCGCCTTGTCGCCAAACAGCGTATCGGCCACCAAGGTCCGATAGGTACTCATCAGCTCCCAGTTCCCGTCGCTCGCGCCTTCCGATGCTCCGCCTCCCAATGTGGGAGCCACGTTAGTCAGTGACAATCCCTTGGATGCAACGATAAAGTTGTAGAAGATACCGTTGATGTTGTAGACTACCTTGTCGCGATACACGTCATTCCACACATAGGCGTTCGATGCGTTCCATAGTCCTCGGTCGCGAGGGAAATAGCCGTCTGATCCGTCTCTTCCGTCGCCATCCATACCGTCTACAGATACACCGATGACAAGCTGCATGAACATAGTGCTCTCCGTGAAGGAAGAGGATGTAAATGCCGCTACGCGATACTGCACATAGTCCGTTGACTGACTGGGTGTAACTGTAATCGTCGCTCCTTTGGATGAGTTCCCGGATATGCGCGTCCAGCTGCTTCCGTCTGTACTTCTGAAGGTGGCCAGGTAGTAGTCGGCGCAATTCATGCTATCTCCCGTCCCCGTCTTTTTCTTCATCGTTACCACGAAAGAACTTGGTGATGGGTAGCCGGTATTGCTAAAGTGAACGACTGAGCAGGGTGTGTCAAACCAATAACTTGTAGCACTTTCTCCGTTTTCACCGTCTTTGCCGTCGGTACCATCCTTTCCGTCCGTACCATTCGTTCCATCCTTTACAACCGGTACTCTCTCCTTATCCCGAAGCGTGTCACCGTCAAACAGGAAGAAGTCGATGTACTCCCAGTCACCTACCGTAATGGTTGCGGAGTAGGTTTGATAGTCGGAATCTGTACTGCGCTTGTACTTGATGGTCTTGTCACCTGCAACGGGTGCGTTTCCTCCCGTCTGCTTGTACTGTGCACAATAGATGGTGGTCGGCGTGTACTTGCCATCCTTGTCGCGCTTGATGACGCTAACCGATGGCTGCAGGTAGTAGACAGTAGCGTCTGTTCCAGGGCTTCCGGCTCGAACCTTGCTGATGGTATATACGACTGTCAGCGTACTAACTCCGCTTTTGGACGCAGATATGGTCACCTTGGCATCGTCTGCGCTCAGTGAAGAAACGGTTACTTCACCTGTAGATGCGTTTATGAAACCAGAGCATCCCGTGAATGATGCCGAGAACGTCCATCCTGAAGATATACTGTCACCGTAGTAAACTGTCGCCTTGGTTCCTTGGATAGTTCCTACGACATTGCCGTTGTAGTCACAGGCTACTGTGCTGGCTTCATTACTCAGGTCGAGTATGTAGCTTCCTATTCCGTCCGTACCATTCGTTCCATCCTTTACAACCGGTACTCTCTCCTTATCCCGAAGCGTGTCACCGTCAAACAGGAAGAAGTCGATGTACTCCCAGTCACCTACCGTAATGGTTGCGGAGTAGGTTTGATAGTCGGAATCTGTACTGCGCTTGTACTTGATGGTCTTGTCACCTGCAACGGGTGCGTTTCCTCCCGTCTGCTTGTACTGTGCACAATAGATGGTGGTCGGCGTGTACTTGCCATCCTTGTCGCGCTTGATGACGCTAACCGATGGCTGCAGGTAGTAGACAGTAGCGTCTGTTCCAGGGCTTCCGGCTCGAACCTTGCTGATGGTGTAAGATGCAGATAGGGACGCGTACCCTGACTTCGACGCTGTTATGGTTACAATAGCGTCGTCAGACGAAATGCCCGACATAGTAACAACACCAGTAGAGGCTGACATTACACCTGAGCATCCTGAAAATGAAGCAGAAAATGACCACCCTGTATCTTCCTGGTCTCCATAGTAAACCGTTGCTTTCGTTCCTTGTATAGTCCCTACTACATTACCATCATAATCACACGCGACAGTACTTGATTCATTCGATAAGTCGATCACGTAAGAGCCTATACCATCTGTTCCATTGTACTCTTCCTCAGCCTTGTTCCAATCTGTCACATTGTTGCCTTCTTCCAGCTTTGGCATACATATATAAGCCTCAGATCCGGATTGCGTCAGCCTGAAGAATCCAATAAAATCAGGTATTACATCGCCTAATGTAAACGTCCATACCGCCCTCTTCCAGTCAGATTCAAGCGTTACGCTCTTATCCATATATACTCCGTTATACTTGTATATGATAAGCATAACCTTGCCGGACCCTTTCATGTATGCAGACAAAGTGTATGTAGTGTTTTTAAGAATCGGTCTCGCCAGATTGATTTGATTTACATATCCTAAGTCGCAATAATTGTTTGAATTAGCCACATATTTCGCATATATGGCATTCTTGCCTGCATATCCATCCACAATGGATGGAGTTACGCCTGCACTTATCCAGTACGTCAAGTCTTTGAAGAATGAGTTTCTGAATAGGTTGTATCGGAATGGTTGCCCATCTTTGCTATATGTAGCCCATAGAGAAGGAGCTGAAAAATCACTCCATAATCCATCTGTCTTCTTCCGATATGACACCCACTCGAATGGATAGGTTTCTGACACACCGACCGGGTCGTCGCTCCATCCTGACGGAACATACTCGTCCTTCTCCTTCTGAGAGGCGGATGACGTTGGTGTGGACGGTGCGCTGTTAGTAGAGGTGAGCTTGTAGATGTATTCATAGCCCCATCCGTCTTCTCCCTTCCACTTCGTCCAGGTATAATAATCCCACACGAGTTGGTCTTCCGCGATATGGTCACAATAGATGCCTATGTATGGACCAGGCTCCTCACCGGTTCCGTTTGGGCCTGTCCAGTCGTTGACGGTAAGGCTGTTGGCATACTTGATATGCACATAGGCGCTATCTCCCTTGTCACCCTTGAACTGACCTGCGTTCACCCATGAATCACCATCCCATACATAGAGATCGCCTCCGATGATGTAGCAGTCGGAGGGGTCGGACGGAGTAGCCGGCAAGTCAGCGGTCGATCCGAGCGAGCCTGCTATCTTGATGCTCGTCCCGTCTTCTCCCTTCTCGCCCTTGATTTTGCTCACTTGCCAGGATGACCATACGCCATTGCTCTTAGTGCGTGTAGCCATCCAGATGGTCTGCGAAGAGGAACTGTTGCTCCAGTTGGACGGATTTGATGTCGGAGTGCCCGGGCTATTGGCTGCGGAAGAAAACTCCACATCGAAATCAGAGGTGTCCGTCATCTGTCTCGGTGTACTCCACGAGTCTTCCTGCGGACTCTTCCCATCCGAACTGAATATGCGCGTGCTGGCCCATAAGGCGCTCTCCCCGTCAGGTATGCCATCACTCCACCCGGATGTGGTGGGAACAGGCGATGAGTACGAGCCTCCCGAAGGCGTGCTCGGTGTGGAGTTCGTGCGTATGAAAGCTGTGCTCTTGAATGCCGCATTCGGGCTTACTCCATCCGCTCCCATGGCTCCGGAACTCTCTATATAGACGGTCTGGCTTCCGTCCTTATAATTGGTCACAGTCTTCTTCCACACATAGCGGTAGGTCTCGTCCGGCTTGGGTGCTGTTCCACTTGTGTAGGTCTGCCAACCCGAATTAGTCGCTGCAGGCTGGCTGTTGGTAGTAGTTCGCATATAATAGACTACTACCGAAGCGATACCGTTTCCGTCGGCCGCTATGGGTATAGTCTCAACATCCACGCGCTCCCCTGCATAGTAGAGGATAAACCGGACCATAATGCTGACGCTTGTCACAGAGATGCTATTGCCGAGCGTATAGGCTTTCTCGGTACCCCCGTCTATGGAGTAGTAGACCGAGTAACCTGATGGTATGGTACTTGTCTCGATAGCCGGCTCCTTACCTTTTGTCTTGAGCAGGTTACAGGATATATAAGATGGACTGTAATTTCCTGCCGCATCCACACTAATGGCATTGTTGCTGGGGTTGAGCTGATAGATGACAGCATCCTTGCCTGTTCGTATCTTGCTGACTATAAAGTCAATGCTCCTCGTCTCTGTGATACCCTGGAACACAGCCGATCCGCTGATGGAAATGACGTTTCTGTTTGCTGCCGAATCCCCTACGGTGACTGTCACTACGCCTGTACTCCTGTTGACCGATGCGGTGATACCAGTCGGTGCGCTTGTCACAGACAGCAATATGAGCGAAAGT
This sequence comes from Bacteroides sp., assembly GCA_051878755.1. Lineage (GTDB taxonomy): Bacteria > Bacteroidota > Bacteroidia > Bacteroidales > Bacteroidaceae > Bacteroides. The sequence continues at coordinate 16,488 of JBJEKS010000039.1, forward strand.
TTCTTGTTTCCTCCGTACATGGAAAACGTGGTAGAAACGGTTGACGTACCTGTCACATTCCCGTCCTCGTCAGCTGCAACGGCAGCCATCTCATTGTCGAGGTCGCAGAATACAGGATTGGTTCCGTCGCTTACGAAAGGAATGTCTTCCCGGTCTATCAGCACCCAGCTTCCGCTATCTTCATTCAGCCAATAGAGGCGGAATGATATGCTCTTTTCGATGCCATCCGTAGCGATGGACGACGCATAACTATAGGTGGAAAACGAGCCTCCATCTATGCTGTACTCCATGCGTAATATGTTACCCAGCGAGCTGAGTATGGAGGCAGAACTACCGTCATTCTGCTGCACGGAGCAGCTTACATAGGATGCACTGTAACTCTTATCGTCGGCTATCTTCACCGATGATACACTCGGCTTCAAGGAGTAATAGACAGCGTTCTCTCCCATCTTTACCTTGTTCAGCGTGAACTCTGCCACGCGCTCGTATTGCCTCTTATGCGTGGCGCTCATGCGGCCTGTCATGTGGATACGTATCGTGTTGCAATCTGCTGCGCCCTGCGATACGCTGGTCACTTCCAGGTATGCATACCGATGCGAAGTCAGCTGGATGTTATAGCCTATCCCGCTTGGCACCTCCGCATAGACATCATCCACATACATCTCTGTATTTCCGTACCAAAGTGTGCCACGGGTATAGATGCCTTCCGGTGGAAAAAGTGTGACATTTCCTTTGTCGTCGCTTGACAAGGAGGCCATCTCGTTATCCAGGTCGATAGTTACTGGGCTGTCACCTATCTCGATGGCTGTCACGGTGAACACCTGCAGGAAATTCACATTCCCCTCGCAGTTGATGTAGACGTTTACGTAGTGACTCGGAACAGATGTATCTATCTTGCTGATATAGACCAGACCGTTCTCCACACCGGCCTCGCAACCGAAAGATTCTGTTCGGATGGTGAAAGCGTTGGGCCGAACAGCATCGCTATAGTAGAGCTGCTGCGCTCCGTGGTAGGCTTGCACGGAGGTAGTCAGGCGGAAACGGGTAGCCGTCACATTGTCCGTCTCGGAGTTTGCGGTCACATTGTACCCGTCGGTCGTCACATTCATCTGCTCCTCCATGGAGCCCTGTATGTTTCCCTCATTATCTACCTTCACCACTCCTTCGTAGTCTGTCAACACAGCGGTATAAGCGTCCTGGCCTTTCAGTTCGTCAAGCGTTTCCTTTGAAAACTGAATGTTTGCTCCAGTGAAGTAGCAGTTATCCTGAAAACTGCCATACCCCTTCATGGTCATGCTGCCGATGGTAAGCCCTTCTATCTTTCCGAACTGGGAAGCTATGTTTCTGTCCGGAACAATCTGCCAGGTATTCACGGATTTCAAGTAACGCGTATATCCTCTTGTATGGTAGGCCGAATGTTGGCGGTTCTTATCAGTGAAGCTGCCATACACCACGAACTTCATGCCAGCACAGGGATGGACGGTCGTTCCGGCACGCAATGAATAGCCAAACGATTCGTTGCTTCGGATGGTTGTCGGAGTGAAGTAAGAGGTGGAGTAGCCGGCCAGTTGCAGGAATCCGCAATCATCCTCCTTCTCCTCGTCTGAGTTTCCTGTCAAGTTGTGGAAGATGCCTCTGCAAATATCGTTGGCGTGAAGTCCCGAAAGTTCTCCATCCACCAGATGTAGGTAGGCTATTTGATTGACTGTATCTACGTGGTCAATCACACCAAATGCTACCGCGTTCCACAGCTCGCCACCTACCACATCCACGCGGTTGAACCGCAGTTCGGGTACTTCGAGGAACGACCGAAGTTTCAGGCTCTCTAATTCCGCGTTGGCATCCTCGTCTATGTTCCCACCGACCCCCGTCATGCCCTCTACATATTGCTCTCCGATTTGTAATCCCTTTCTGAATATCGAAGCAATGCTGGCTATCAGCTTGTTCACTGACAGCGTGAAGGGAGTGTAGTCATCCTTATCTTTCCTCAAGAACCGCTTGTCTGATACTTCGTTGATGTATCCAGATGTAGCCAAGTGTTCGTCGTCAGGTGTATGGTTGGGGTCTGATAGGTCGGTGGAGGTATGGATGCCGGTGACGGTGGTGTTACCGAAAACCAAATTACCAAGAATGGTCAGCGTGTTCTGGATGGTCAGACTCTCAAAGAATTGCTTGACACGTATCAGCCATGGTGTTTCATCCTTGTCAAGCTCAAACATTTCATCCAGCTTCGTGTCAGCCTCCATATTTCCTTGCGGAGTACTCAGCAGGCCGGAGTCGTAAGTCATTTGTCTTTCGGTCGATCCATCTGTTTCTGTTAATCCTCCGATTCGGATGAAATAATAATCCTCGCTTGGTTCACCCTCTACCGTGACTGTATTCCCCTCTTCGTCGGTAGAAACTGTTTGGACAGCTCCACTTACGCTTCGCAATTTGTCGTCGAACACAATCAGCGATGAACTGTCGTTACGACTCAGTCTTGCATATACATACTTATAATTATTATTTACAAGTAGTGTATCATAACCTGTTAGTTTCCACTTTTGATACTCTCCGTTTGTGCCAAACGTAATCCCTTCCTTTGGGTCGTACACAAGTATGGCAGCCCCCATAGCTACGGCTACGGAGATACGGTTTGGATTTCCCTTGTCGTTCTCGTAGAACGAAAGTGCCCGCTCGTTGATATAGTATGTATTGTTCTGCGTAATGCGCATCATGCTTCTTCTTTCTTGTACGACACAAATTTACATATCCGCACACACCCATTGAAGGACATATCAGTACTCGATGCGGTTTCCCGTCTGAATACCTTCCAGCAGGATGCGCTGTTTGTCTATTGACGACACCATGAATGTTAATGGCACCTTATCAAGGAAATACTCCAAATCGTTGGATGCACGTAGCATGTTGATATACAATCGTATGTTTTTCATCAATCCAATGTATCGGTAATCATCTCTGATACATCCCATCCATCGCAAGAACTTGTACCAGGCGCGTTGTTTTTTCAGCTCATCATCCATGAAGGCTTTATGAAGCGTTGAAGACAGGATGACACTCGGAGTACGATAGTCCACAAACAGCAAATCTTCCTCAACCAGTTTCGATATAGCATCCAGTGCTTTGATACAATTATTTGTTATCATGTTGTTCAGCTTTTTAGTTTCACACAAATGACCGGTTCTCCACTGTATGACATGACAGCATGAAATCCGTGATATGACAGTCTTTCCATACATTCGTCCAATACATCCATCCTCGGATCGGAAACATAGAACATATTAAAAAACATTCGTATGTCGTATATGGTCAGCTCTCTGTCGCATGATGCAAGCGTAGCCGGACTATACGTTTCAAGAAAGGTATCTATCAACGATTCGATCATTTCTCTTTTCGATTCTTCTTTATCTTGACTCATAGCAACTTAGGCATTGAAAAATAGAAATTATTACTGTTGAAGTATCTCACGCCTATCAGAAGCGTGTCGAGTGCGTCAGTGATGTCGGTGCGGGTTTCCCTCAGTCCGGCTTCACCCTCTTCGCTCTTATGCTTCTCAAGACTCTTATCCTTCATAGGTCCACGCGAAGACATCTTTACCTTGGTGTTCTCAATAGCCACAATCAGGTATTCATTATTCTCACGGTTCATCCGTAGGAATGGTTTCTGGCGGCCTATCAGCACATCGTTGATATACTGGAACTTCTGAGGATGACTCATCGGAGTTCCCATCGGAACCATTGTTACAGACCACCTTCTCCTTGTCAGCTCCTCCTTCACCACGTTATAGTATCGCGTATCGTTTGCTTCCTCCAAACCGTATGCGCCACCCTGCTTCATGGTGCTGTCATAGTAGAGAATGACGTTATTATTTATCTTTCGTTCAGGCTCATAGTACCTGCACCAGTCACCACACAGCGAGCGCAACTTTCTGTCATTCTTCGTAAACATGGAGCTGAGTATCACCAAGCTGTCCACGCCATCCACTTTTTGCGTCTGCCCCGTTACCATCGTACAGATGTCCGTATTCACGTCGAAGCTGATTCGTAACGGATCAGTCGATAGGATATCGGTATCAAGCGAACAATCACGTATCTGGCTGGTCGCGTCGAGGTCTACACTCTCCCACTCCACCTTGTTCTTTGCGCCTCCTTGATAGTTGACTGATACAAACTTCTTCGTGTACTGGTTGTACACTGCATCTGTCTGGCTCTCCTCGCTTGGCATGTAGGTATGTATCTCCGGGTCAAAGCTGGCGTAGTAGCCGTCACGCGCCACACCCTTCTTGTGACCAAGTATCTGTATATTAAACATCAGTTCAGGCATTTCCCGTTTACGCTCTCGGAAGTACCGCTCCCCTAATAGAGAAACATTTTCAATGGATGAGAAGTTAAAGAATACCCGGCTTTCGCACTGAAGTCGTCGCAGCTTTCGTAGAAACCGTTCATTCTCAGCCAGTTCGGGAAGCACATCCAGTTCGGCTAACATCTCCGCTATCTGTTCGTTCACATCGTCTGTCTGGTCTTCCATATCCTTCTCCCACTCCTGCTGCTTCACCGTCATAGCTGCATCGCTTACCCATGTCTGTGAAAGATAAAATGGATTCTCCCTATCATTCCAGCCGGGATGGTCGTAGCTTCCTCCGCGCAAGGTTGGCAGTATCTCTTCTTGAACCTTTCGCCACGGCTGCAGGTAGCGTGTCTCGTCAGCCAGTATATAGGCGGCATTGAAGCCGTTGGCACTTGCCCGGATAGCCATCGAAATCAGATAGGTGCAATTTCCGTTGTACCAATGCACCACATTCTCCCACACGCGAGGTTTCTTCAGCGGCTCCTTGAATCCCATCTTCTTCGAGGCATGACCTCGGATAAAGTGTACACCCTCTCTCAGCCCCAGCATCTCTAGTCCCACGATACACTGCGGTACAGTCTTTGTGTATAGCTGCTTAATACTGTTACCCAAAAACAATCCCTCTGCCCTGGGGGTGCTCTGTACGCAGCGGAACCAGCGGGTTGATAGGATGGATGTGCTCTTACCACCTCCACGCCCCATGCGAACCTTGGTATTCCGCGCACCGAAGTTGTAGGCCAGCAGCTGTGCGGGATTCATGTAGATATACCGCTGCCTCTGGTCAATGCTGTCAAACTGCTGCTGAGACATGGGCATCAGCCTACTCAGCAAGTCAGGACTGTCTTCTGTTCCTATACCAATGCGTTTCATTCCTCTTCCAGTCCTTCTGAGTATTCTTCACATTCTTCATCTTCTTCCTCCTCGTCAGGTTGTCCATACTCTTTTTCCAATTCTCTGTCCAGCATGTCCAGACTGGCCTGCACATAGAAGTTTCGCTTGGTTTCCACCATCTCCATCGTACTGTCTTTCTGCACATGATACTTACGACGGAGCTTCTCAATCTCGTCTTCGCTGTACCGCTGCTTGTTCCGGTTAATCTTAGTCGGGTCTGTCGTAAATACAGGAGGCAACTCGTGGATGCTGTTTGCTATATCTTCACCCTGTTCGGGCTTGTCGAGTTCGTAGGCCTTCTCCAACATCTTTCCACCGGCCTCCTGCGCCTTCCAGTCTCCAGCAGCCATGCCTTGACGGATGATGTTCTCGGCTGTCTTACCCATACGATAGCGTGCCAGCGCCTTTCCTCCGGAATTCAGCTCGTTCATCAGGTATTCAATCACCTTCTTGTCTTGGCGAATCTCCGTAATGGAGCGGTGATACTTGTTTCTCAGATAGGCACCCACGTCCATCATGTGATTCTGCTGCAATCGGTTATACACATCCAGACATATCTCCGCACGACGAAGTTGTATGTCCGTAAACTGCATATCCTTCAGCGGAACACCGCTATCAAGATGCTTTTGCAGTACCTCAAAAAACTTGTTACTCAAATCTTGTCCCATACGCTTTCTTCCAGTTTTTAATTGCTTTCACTTTCGATTTTGCACGAAGCACGCTCTCCGCGGTAGTCATCACGCCACGACTGATAGCTATATTGGCCATCTGTGTATCATTGCCATTGAACTGGTTCAAGCTGCCCTGAACGAGACATCCGTTTCCGTTTTTCTGAATCACCAAGATGCTTCGGAAACCGATGCGGTCTTCACAAACCGTAATCCTCCCTTCATCTACTCCATGCAATGCGTCATATACCACCTTTCGGTTGTGAGGCATTCCTTGCATGAAGATATACAAGTGGCTGACCAGCGGTACACTCTCTTTGGTTTCCGCGTCCACCGTAATACAGGCCATCAGCTTGCGAAGCTCCTCTGCGGTGTTCTGTTCTACCTGCACAAAGGTGACAAACAACTCCGACTGCCGGAACCGGTTGCAGAGATAGTTTAACAGGTTCGACTCATTCCAGTCAGAGTTGGTGAAGAAGCAGCTGCTTCCCCCATTTCCTTTCATCTCTTCTATCAGTACGCCCAGCCACTTCTCATAGCAGCAAGGCTCTATGTAGGGATTGTCCATTTTTATTAAATGAAGAATGAAGAATGAATAATGAAGAATTATAAATCTCGTAGCTAATCAAATAGTGTTTCTTTCGGCTTCACTGGTTCTGCATTCGGAAGTTCGATGCCGTTCTCCTGAGCGAAAGAAATAGCTTTCTCGGACAGCTTCTGTCCCCACTCCACCAATTCTTTCAGACGGATGGCTATCTGCGCTTTGCGCTCGTCATTCATCTTGATGTCGGTACGGCGTACAAACTTCTTGTCTGCCTCAATGCGGGCTCGCTTGCAGCGCTCCTTGTCCTCTCCATCCTCCATGGCATCTATCTCCTCCTTGGTGTACTCGCCATCCTGCTTGGATTCTTCCTTTCTCAGTTCGTCAGCCTCCTTCTTCAGGGAGTTCATCACCGATTCATCTACCTGCTTTCCTGTCGCCTTGTTGTATGCTATGTCCACCCGCTCCCAGAAGTTCAGGATGCGTTGCTCTATCTTCACCACTGTAGCGGCTACATTCTTCAACATCTCCTGAGTGGAGCGTGGGTCATCAGCCAAGTACTCAGCACGACCTCTCCAGTGAGCCAGCTGGTCATACCATCCAGCCAGTTGGGCCGACTCCTTCTTCAGGTCGTCACCTATCAGTTCGATGTACTGAGACAGATGTTCTTGCCTGCGGCCCAATACATCCCGCTTCTCTACGGATTTTCTTTCCATCTTGACTCCGTTCTCGTCTGCCTTGCTTGCAGCAGGCATGTGGGCTACAAAGTGGCGCTTGTCGTCAGACCTTCTCACCGTCATCTTTCCCAGCTCGGTTTTCCTTCTCACCTCTGTCAGTAACAAGTTCATCTTTGCAAGGCTTCGTTTTATCTCGTATCTATATGCGTTTGATACAAAATCCTTAGCGTGTTGCAGAGCCGTTACAAGTTCCATGCCCTCATCATAATCCTTCCAATCCGATTCCGTCCACGAGTCGGTCAATGCAGACAGTTGCGGATAGGTCTCTTCCGTCCACTTCTCCACCCTTGCCAGGTACTCCAGTTTTTCTGTTTCGGCCATAAGTCTGATGCTTTTCAAATGATTGATTCGTCTAACCATTGCAGTTTCAGTTTGTTTGCTACAAAAGTGGGGAAACCATCCATATTTCAGAAGGACAAAAAGCAGGCAGACCATAGCGGCCTGCCTGCTTTTTGTCAATCAATACTTCTACTACTTGGTTTCGATCAGGCACCTACACCGGCATCTTCACTTGCAGGAGTTTCGGGCTCAATGGTAATCGTCCCCTCCCACTTGGTCGGACCATACAGCATCGGAGAAGCGGTAATGGTGATAGTGTGACCATGGTCGCTGTCGGGCGTATCACCACTGTCAAACTCTACGCCAAACTCAATACCATACGGGGTATAGAGTGCATAGTACTTACCCGTTCCATCCGATACGAGCCCGCCAAAATTCTGTGCGTTATTGGCTACGCGATTAAGGTAGGCCATCTTGTCCATGTCTTTGTTGACCACGCCAGTATAGACTACCGAGAATCCACCCGCTCCGGCGTTGTTGCTGGATGTTACCTTGCCGCTTTTGGGCTTCATTTGGATAGTTACGGGATATTTCCCGTCTTTGAACTTAAACGAAGCCCCGGTAAACTCGTTCTTCGTTTCATCATATACGGGTGCCGATTCCAAATCTTCAATCAAGAAGAGAAAAAGCGTATTGGCTACACCCGAAAAGTTCTCCTTGCACTCTGCAGTCGAAGAACCTACATTGATAAACTTACATGCTTCCATATTCTTCTTTATATTATAGTTAATAGTCAGGTTCCATAGTCACAGAGAGAGGAGTTTCCTCCTCCCTCTGTGTCTCTTATCAGGCTTCCGGTTCGAAGATAGCCTGATAGCCCTCCGGATTGCCGCTGTAGACAATCGTGCGCGGGTTGATGGTAGCGCCATCGCTCCACTTCACGAACTTATAGCTGCTCTCAGCTGCAGCCGTCATCGTCACCTTGTCGCCAGTCTCGTAGGTTTCCTTCTCGGGCGAGATGGTCACCTTACCCATCGACTCATCGTTGCTCGATACCGTCAGAACATCCTGAGTGTACTCTCCACCAGTAGCCTCGAAGGGCTTGTTCTTGCCGTTCGACACGCAGAAGTGGTCAGAGGAAGTACGACGGATGCGCGTACCCTGGGCGGTTTGTACCTGGAAGATGATCAGGTTGAAGTCATTCTGGTCTTTGTCAACCTGGACGAACGCATTACCCATACCTGCGCCACGCATGTCTGTTCCGAAGTCGAGGTTGTATGCTGTAGTGGCAATCAGACAATCACCTTCGCCAAGTGCGGCGTGCGAAACGAGTTCAGCCTTGGGCGTGTCGATGAAGCGGAATCCCGGATTGCCTGCATCAGGCGTCTGCATACCGGTGTACTTCTTCAGATAGCCCTGAATGATGCGCTGGCGCGTAGTGTACGAACACATGATGTAGATGACGTCGGCACGCTTCAGCTTCGGGTCGAGACCTTGGTAGAACTTCACGAAGGTGTCGTAATCTGATTCAGGGTCGCTACCGTCTATGGGGTCCAGCTCCTGATAGTTTCCCTTCTCCTTCGAGATTTCCCCCTTGTTGATACCCATAGCGATGTGCTTGAAATAGCCATCATAGAGTCCGAAAGGATGCTCAAGCCCAAAAGACTCGTCACCAAAGAAAAGGTTGCTCAGTACGTCGCCGCTATACTCGATAGCAATCTGGCGAATCAGCATTTCAGAAGCGGGAGCCGGACAAACACCGCTCTCATTGAATCCCAGCGTCGAGAAGGGCTGCTTCTCGCGGAAGTTCTGGATATTCTCCACATAGCGGTTCATGCTGAGAGTCACCTTCAGCTCGCGCTCGTACATGTAGCCTACCTTGTTCTGTACCAGCTTGCCAGCTTGGTAACGGCGGGTAGTTCCTACCTTGCGGTCAAAGACCAGCAGGCTGCTCACGTTCTCCAGGTCACGGATAACGTTAATCTTCAGTTCCTCAAACACGCTGTCGTTCACCAGCGATGCAGACTCCAGGATGTCAGGCTCCAGGAATCTGGTCACGGTCTGAACCTGTTCGAGGTTCAGTGCAATGTTTTTGTTATCAATTGCCATAACTCATTAGATTTTTGATAGTTAAACTTTCATTACTTGTAGCTTGTAGCTCGTAGCCCACAGCAATCACCCGTAGATGCGGCGGCGCAGCTCCTCGCTCCGCTTGGCCAGCGCCTCGCGTCGTTCTTTGGCGGTCATGCCCGTCTTGCATACGATCCAGTCGGCTTCCTTCTCATATACACCTGTTGCGTCTTCCTGCGGAGCCTGTGCGGGTGCTGGAGCTTCCACGGGTTGCTCGGCA
>JBJEKS010000040.1:0-4436 GCA_051878755.1 Bacteroides sp.
TAAACAACTTTAGTATTAACAAACAAAACTGTCAACCAAAATCAGTACACGTCATGTAATCCGATTTTCACATACTCCGCACTATCTATCGCCCATATTTTCACATAATCCGGCGGATTTTTTAGCGTGTATTTCACATTTTCCGCGCTAATTTGGGGCTATAAAATCACATTTTCCGCAAAATCCTGCCGCGATGCCTGGGGATAAGCAGGCGCACATTTTTTGCTGTAACGTTTGTAATGTTTGTAATGTTTGTAATGTTTGTTACGTTTTAACGTTGTTACGTTTTTGCCGGCTCTGTTGCTGGCATTGTTGTCGGCTCTGTCACTGTAGGGGCAGACCTATGTGTCTGCCCGGATACATGCACTTGACTATGCTCAGATGTTCAGTTGCGGTTTTCAGGGCGGACACACAGGTCCGCCCCTACAGGTGATGATTTGCTAAACAAATCCCCCCGCTCCATCATGGCTGGGGGCCTTATGGAACGGGGGAAGAGGAAGAAAGAGATAGCGGACAATCAGACGGGACGCGCGTTCAGACGGGGGCACGCGTTCAGACGGGGTACGCGGTCAGACGGGGGTGGTGGCGCTAGTGGTGGCGGCGCGCGCGAGGTACTTGGGGGTCTTGAGGTAGGTGCCCATCGAGGGGTCGGCCTCAATGTAGCCGCGGTAAATCCAGGAGCGGAGCATCTGACGGCAACCGCCCTCGCCCATGCCCTGCGAACGGCGCACGTCAATGGCCTGGCCGAGGGTGAAGCAGGTGGGGAGCAGTTCGAGCAGGTTCGGCCTGCGGCGCGGGCTCCTGACCTGTTCGGCCGCCTTCTCCTCGCAGATCTGCTGGCCGAAGAAGCGGGACTTGCACCAGAGGTCGTACTGCAGGCTCCAGGTGGCAAAGTCGGCAATCTCCTTGCTCCAGGTCATGTCGTTGGCGATGTAGAGCACCATGGCCTTGAGGTAGGCGATGGTGACGGCACGGTGGGAGAGGTCCTGGTAGATTTCGTCGTCGCTCAGGGCACCTGCCTCGGAGCAGGCCTCGCTCATGCGGCGCGCCAGGTCGAGGGCTTGCCGGCACTCCACGTGGCCCTGGGCCAGGTTGAGGTTGGTGATGTAGGGCTTGAGCACGGCGGCATATTTCTCGTCGTAGTGTCCATAGACAAAGGGCTTGCTTTTGTCAGGAATTATCGTGCAGAAGTTGATGCGCGAGAGGGTGCCGTCCACCATGCGTCCCTTGAAGAAGCGGAGGCCCTTCTGGATGGTGGTGGAGGCGTTCCAGTTCCAGCGTATCTCTACGCGTGCGGTGACCGACTGGGTTCCTACGCGCTCCTGGCCGTACTTTCCGTTGTCGAAGCAGAGGCAGATGATTTTGCCCACGTCGTGCGTGCCGTTGGTCTGCAGCTGGCGGAGCAGGTCGAGTTCCTCGAGGTTGGTGTAAAGATACTTTCCTTCTGCATCCTTCATGCGCTGCACGAAGGCGGCGTTGGTCATGTCGCTGACGAGCACCTGCACGCAGAGGTCGTCGGGTCGCTTGGGTTTCTCCTTGTTGGAGGCCTTGTTGGCCGAGGCCTCTTTCCACTCCTGCTCGCGCTGGCGGTTGATTTCGTCGCGCTCCACGATGTCGGCCACGATGTATTCGATGGGCTTGTTGACGGCCGACTTGCCGGAGGACTGTGGTGCCATGACGACGCACATGAAGGTGGCTTCTTTCTCCGTGCCGTCAATGAGCCAGAACTTGACGCCCTTCAGGTGGGTGGCCAGCGCGGGGAATACGGCGTTGGCCACGGCCGGCCGGCAGACCTCGGGCACGTTCTTGACCAGGTGGGCGATGAGTCGGGGCAGTTTCCTGGGCATGGGTGGTGGGAGCTGCTCCTGCTCGTCGTCGGCCACCTGCTGCATCTGCCTCCTGGCGTTGGCTATGGCGCGCTTGACGACTTCGGGCATGCTCTTGTACTGTGCTCGCTGGCAGGCGCTCTGGATGGTGCGTTGCCACTTGTCGCGTGCCTCGCCGTAGGTGGGCAGGATGGTGGCTATCCAGGCGGGGTCGTCGTTGCAGACGTAGCGCAGGTAGGCGGCCATGGAGAAGATGAAGTTGTTGCGCGAGCCGTGGGCGGGCACTCCGCCGAGCAGTTCCTGCAGGCTCTCCACGAGGCGGCGGTAGGGGATGCCTTCGTAGAGTTCGTCGTAGGGCCGAGCCGGGGCTGAGGATTCTGCTGATTCTGCCACAGGGGCAGCGGATTCAGCAGTCGGAGCTGCAGGCGCAGAAGCAGCAGCGGATTCTGCTGATCCACCCGCAGGGGCAGCGGATTCTGCAGCAGGTGAGGCAGCAGCGGATTCTGCAGACGGAGCGGCGGATACAGCCGAAGGAACAGCTGCCGAAGAGGCCACAGCAGATTCTGCCGCAGCAGCAGGTGAAGCAGCAGCAGACGCAGAAGAGGCAGCAGCAGGTGAAGCAGCAGCAGACGCAGAAGAGGCAGCAGCAGGTGAAGCAACAGCAGACGAAGAGGCAGCAGGTGCAGCAGCCGGCGAGCCTGCAGCCGCCAGGTCATAGGGTTTGAGCTTCTCCCCCGGGTCGGTCGGGGCGAAGAGGCGGTCGGTGTTGGCGTGGAGGAAATAGTAATAAGGTACGCAGAAGCTGAGGCGGGCCAGGTCTTTGGTGCAGGTGTCCACATTTTTCAACCCGAGCTGCTTGACGTAGTGGTCTTGCGCCTGTACGATATCCATCCCTTCGGGCAGGGGGAAGACCAGGCGGAGGCCGTGGGTGGAGGGGGTGACGTGGGCCACGAGCACACCGAGCTGGAGGCTCTTCAGCCTGATGGATTCCCAGAGCTGACGGGGGTTCTCCTCGTGGTCGATGTCAATCATCACCAGGCCGGAGGGATGGGCGGCGTAGTTCTTGCGCTTGCCCTCGTCGAACCAGGCGTGCCAGCAGAAGGCGGGGAGCTGGCGCTTGAGGCGCGAGCGTTCGTCGTCGGTGGTGGCCGCGGCAATGCGCGAGCAGAGGCTCATGAGCTGGGGGTTCCGGGTGACATCCAGGAACATGCTCCTGTCCACGACCTGGGCCTTGGCGGAGACGCTCGGTACGTAGCTGAACTTATACATCGAGCACCTCCTTTCTGTCGAGGGTGATGGCGTTCATCACGTGGGGGATGATCATGTCGAGGCGCTCCTGGCTCTCGGCACGCTTCTCCACGATGGGGAGCTTGACCTGCAGGATGTAGTGGCGCGAGGTGCGCTTCACGCGGTAGCCTTCGCCCTGGCATACGGGGTGTACCTCGGGTGGCAGGTAGATGCGTTCGCTATGCGAAAATTCCACACAGGCATTTTCACTCACGTTCAGTGTGCCGCGCAGCTTGAGCGCCTCGTCGAGCACGGGTTCGTTGCTGGGCAGTCCGCTGTCGAAACGGAAGCCCTTTTCGCTGATGGTTGCGTAACCTTCAATCTGGACTATATTCATATTGTTTGTAATGATGGTTTTATGTTGTCTGATGAATTATTTCACTTCCTCCCCTCCCCTGCTTCGTCAGCAACTGGCCAGCTCCATCTTGGTGAGGGCTTGCTCGTAGAGCTGATGCACGCGTGCTGAGGAGAGGTTCAGCTCCAGGGCCACCTGGCTGAAGCTCATCTCCTGGGCGGGACGGCCGTCGGGGGTGAGGCCGAACAGCAGGCAGACCACGCTCCGCTCCTTCTGACCCAGGCAGCTGAGCAGGCGGGCTATCAGCTCCGCAGGTTGCCCGTCGGCGGCGGCAGGCTCATCGTCGTCAGCGGGTATCATGCCGCAACAGAGGGCGCCGAGCTGCTCGTCGTCGGCGGAGAGCATGAAGGGCTGCCCGTTTACGGCCTGGAGGATGAACTTCCTCACCCAGGCATAGGCGTAGGTGGTGAAGCGCACCCCCTGGCGCTGAGGGTCGTAGCGCTGTGCCGCCACGCAGAGCCCCAAGTAGGCCTCCTGCTCCAGGTCCTCGCGGGGGATTCCCTTCATTGCGCCCACCTCTCTGTAGCGATGAGACATGTTGGCGGCGAATCGGACATGCTCCACGACGAGCCGGCGCTGAAGCTCCGTGAGCGGGGTGAGCGTGAGTGTTGCTTCCTGGCTCATGGCCCGTGCCTGGGTGAGCGTGGTCGATGCTTCGGGGCTCCATTGTTTTACAGCCGGGCCCGCAGGCTGTTTCTTACTTTCTTTTCTCATAAACCATTTTATTTTTGGGTTGTTCGCAGGGTTATACCGCGGAGGGCGAAAATTCGTGTTTACCGCCTGTTTACCGCCTGTTTACTCCTTGTTTACCGTATGTTTGGTTCTAATGCAATTTAGTTGAAAGTCTGCCTCTGTTGCTGTCATTGTTGCTGTCATTGTTGCTGTAGGGGCAGACCTATGTGTCTGCCCGGACACATGCACTTCATCATGCTCAGTTGCGGTTTTCAGGGCGGACACACAGGTCCGCC
>JBJEKS010000041.1:0-4424 GCA_051878755.1 Bacteroides sp.
CTGCACGCCTCGCGGCACACGCACCTGAAACGTGCGCGTCTACCAATTCCGCCACTTGGGCATACATCTTCTTTTAAAAGAATGCTGTGAGCGGAAAACGAGACTCGAACTCGCGACCCCAACCTTGGCAAGGTTGTGCTCTACCAACTGAGCTATTTCCGCAATATACTCACCACGGATGGTGAGTGAAGAGAAGGAGACTCGAACTCCCACGACATAATTGTCACTACCCCCTCAAAGTAGCGCGTCTACCAATTCCGCCATCTCTCCATACCAATACTTCATAGAACTTTTGCTCTCTCAGCCTAGTGCCCAGAACAGGACTCGAACCTGCATGCCTCTCGACACACGCACCTGAAACGTGCGCGTCTACCAATTCCGCCACCTGGGCATTCAGCATCTCAAAGAGCATTCTATCTTTGCTAGAGCGGAAAACGAGACTCGAACTCGCGACCCCAACCTTGGCAAGGTTGTGCTCTACCAACTGAGCTATTTCCGCGTTTGCGGTTGCAAAGGTAGATATTTTATTTGAACCTGCAAGCGATTATTCCACTTTTTTTCAAACTTTTTTTTCGCTCTTGAGGGAGAAACAGGGTCATAAGTCTGATTATCAACTCATTCTGTCACGATAATCGAAATAGGAAAATTCCTTGAAAAGATGGGCTTTTCCGTCCAAACCCCACATTCCGATGGCTGGATGGTGAATTCCGTTGAACATATTGGTCTTGACGGTGGTGTAGTGAATCATGTCCTCGAAGACGATGCGCTGCCCTATCTGCAGGGGGGCATCGAAGCTCCAGGAGCCCATGTAGTCGCCGCTGAGGCAGGAGTTGCCTCCAAGACGGTAAGTGTATGGACCCTGGGCATCCATGCGGGCTCCACGCACCGCGGGCTGGTAGGGCATCTCCAGGCAGTCGGGCATGTGACAGGTGAAGCTGACGTTGAGAATGGCGGTGCGGATGCCTCGGTTCTCTACGATATCGACCACCTGGGCGCTGAGCACTCCGGTCTGCCAGGTGAAGGCGGAGCCGGGCTCGAGGATGATGCGCAGGTGGGGATAGCGCTGATGGAGCCCCTGGAGGAGCCGGATGAGGTGAGGCACGTCGTAGTCCTTGCGGGTCATGAGGTGACCGCCACCGAGGTTGAGCCAACGGAGCTGGGGGAACCAACGGGCAAAGCGCTGCTCCAGGTGGACGAGGGTGCGCTCAAGCTCATAGGAGGAGGACTCGCAGTGGCAATGGCAATGGAAGCCTTCAATGCCCTCGGGAAGCTGCTCAGGGAGCTGGTCGGCCACCACGCCGAAGCGGGTACCAGGGGCGCAGGGGTTGTAGAGCTCGGTCTCTACCTCGGAGTACTCGGGATTGACGCGGAGACCACAGGAGATGGGCTCGCCGTAAGCCTTGACCTGCGGACGGAAGCGCTCGTACTGCGAAAGGGAGTTGAAGGTGATATGGCTGCTGCAACGCATGATCTCGGGGAAGTCGGCCTCGGTATAGGCGGGGGAATAGGTGTGGGCCTTGCTGCCAAACTCTTCGAGGGCCAGACGGGCCTCATAGGGGGAGCTGGCCGTGGAGTGGTCGATATACTCGCGGAAGATGGGGAACGAGCGCCACATGGCGAACGACTTGAAGGCAAGGATAATCTCGACATCGGCCTGTTGAGCCACGCTGCGTATCAACGTGAGGTTCTTGCGGAGCAACTCCTCTTCCATAATATAACAAGGAGAGGGAAACTGGGTGAAATCGATCATATTTTAGTGATTAGTGTTTAGTGATTAGTGATTAGAGGACCTTGAATCTTGCGAAGCGGAGGAGGAGCTGCTTGGTGCCGGCGTTGCGGAAACGGATGGTGGCCTTGGCATTGTCGCCCTCGCCCTCTACCTTTTCTACTTCGCCCAGACCGAAACGCTCGTGCTCTATCTGCTGACCTACCGTGAGACGGCCAACGGTGGTTGCCGCACCTGCAGGTCTTACTGTGCCTGCTGTAGTTGCCTCTGCTGCTGACCGCGGCGATGAGGTGCTTCGCGTGGCTGAGGACAAGGGCTTGAGTCTGGAGCCTACTCCCATTGGGCGACTGCTACTCCCATAACTGCTGCTACCTTGCGAGCCGTTGCCACTGCTGTAACTGCTGCTCCCATAACTGCTGCCTTGGGAGCTGCTGTATGGGCTGTTGCCGTACGCGTTGCTGCGACTGGATGAGGGGCTGTAGGAGGAGGTGCTCCGGGTGGTGGGGGCATCGCCTTCCAGGCTGAGATAGCTGGCATCGATGTCGCGAAGGAATCGGCTGGGGCTGGAGAATTCCATCTTGCCATAGCGGTAGCGCATCTTGGCGTAGGAGAGGTAGCAATGCTCCTCGGCACGGGTGATGGCGACGTAGAAGAGGCGTCGCTCCTCCTCCAGGGCACGGGGAGACTCCAGGACGCGCGGACCGGGGAAGAGGTTCTCTTCGAGGCCCACGACGAAGACATTGCGAAACTCCAGGCCCTTGGCGCTGTGGACGGTCATCAGGGTGATGCGTTCACTGTTCTCCTTGTCGTCGGTGTCCTGGTCGCTGAGCAGGGAGACCTCGGAGAGGTAGTCGGTGAGGCTGATGTGCTCATCGCCCTCCTCTTGCCGCTGGGCGCAGAAGTCCTTGAGGCCATTGACCAGCTCCTCGACGTTCTCCACACGGGCCATGCCCTCGGTGCTCTTGTCCTGCTGGAGGTCGGCGTAGATGCCGGACTCCTTGATGATGGCCACTCCGGCCTCGAAGGCAGGGCCTTGCAAGACAGCCGCGCGCCAGGCATCTATCTGCTGCACAAACTTACCGAGCTTGGTGAGCGTGCCTTTGTTGCAGCTGAGGTCGTAGGCGGCCGGCTCCTGAAGCACGGTGAAGAGGCTCACCTCGTGGTCGGTGGCGGCCTGGATGACCTTGTTGACGGTGGTCTCGCCGATGCCACGCGCAGGATAGTTGATGATGCGCTTGAGCGCCTCTTCATCGTGGGGGTTGACCACGAGGCGGAAGTAGGCGATAATGTCCTTAATCTCCTTGCGCTGGTAGAAGGAGAGTCCGCCGTAGATGCAGTAGGGCATTCCGGCCTTGCGCAGTGTCTCCTCAAAGACACGGCTCTGGGCATTGGTGCGGTAGAGGATGGCGAAGTCGGTATAGGGCATCTGCTGACGGCGGTGCATAGCGGCTATCTTGTTGGCCACAAGGCCGGCCTCATCCATGTCGCTATAGGCCTGGAAGACGGGAATCTGCTCGCCACGGTCGTTCTCGGAGAAGACCGCTTTCTGTATCTGACGGCGGTTCTTGGCGATGAGGCTGTTGGCCGCGGCCACGATGGTCTGTGTGGAGCGGTAGTTCTGCTCGAGCTTGAAGAGGCGGGTCTCGGGGAAGGTGCGCGAGAAGTTGAGGATATTGTCGATGTCGGCACCACGGAAGGAGTAGATGCTCTGGGCATCATCTCCCACCACGCAGACGCGATGGTGTTCCGCCACGAGCTGCTGCACGATGGCGTGCTGGGCATAGTTGGTGTCCTGATACTCATCCACGAGCACGAACTGGAAGTGGCGCTGATAGACGGCCAAGACCTCGGGATGGTCGCGGAAGAGGAGGTAGGTATAGTAGAGGAGGTCATCGAAGTCCATGGCATCCGACTGACGGCAACGGGCCACGTAGCGCTTGTAGATGTCGCGAGCCAGGGGGATGTTCTCCTGGGCATCGGCCTTGTAGGCTTCGCCACTGGCGGCATAGGCCTCGGGGGAGACGAGCCGGTTCTTGGCCGCAGAGATGCGTCCCTGCACCACGCCAGGCTTATAGACCTTCTCGTCGAGCTTCATCTCCTTGAGGATGGAGCGCACGAGGCTCTTGCTGTCGGCAGCATCGTAGATGGTGAAGTGAGAGGTGAAGCCGAGCTTATCCGCCTCAGCATGGAGGATGCGAAGGAAGATGCTGTGGAAGGTGCCCATCCAGAGGCGCGAGGCGGTCTGCTGCCCCACCCTGCGTGCGATGCGCTCCTTCATCTCTCGAGCGGCCTTGTTGGTGAAGGTCAGGGCCAGGATGGTCCAGGGCTTATACCCCTTGTCGAGGAGATAGGCTACCTTATAGGTCAACACACGGGTCTTGCCTGAGCCTGCTCCGGCAATCACCAGCGAGGGGCCGTCGATATACTCCACCGCCTGACGCTGGCTCTCATTCAATTCATCCAAATATGATTCCATACCTATATTATATAGTTACAAGTTACGAGCTACAAGCTACAAGAGGCTACAAGCTACAAGAGGCTACGAGCTACAAGCTACAAGTGATAGTTACAAGGAGTAGGACAGGAACCTAATCCCTTATCCCTTCCCTCCCCCTGTTTTACCGCCACAAAGATAGTGGTTTTTCGGTCAAACTCCATGCTTCGGGGGCATCTAACATTATTTAAAGGTGTTTTTGAT
>JBJEKS010000042.1:0-25924 GCA_051878755.1 Bacteroides sp.
TTACAGCGTTTTTCTGCATAGCTGTGTTTCGTATGAGGTGGGATGTGGGTGCATCTTTTTGCTGTAACGTCTGTAACGTTTGTAACGCTTGCCCAGCTTTTCCCCTTAGTTTCCCCTACGTTTCTCCACGGATTCCTCGGAGAACCGTGGAGGATACTCGGGGAAACAGCAGGGTATGCTTTAGTTTTTAGTTTTTAGTTTTTAGTTTACTTGTAGCCAGAGGGAGAAGCGGCTGCCTTGACCTGGGGCGGACTCTACCGTGATGCGGCCCTTCATCTTGGCGGCTATCACCTTACAGATGCTCAGGCCTAGTCCTGTGCCCTGACGGAATTCATCAACCTTGTAGAAGCGGTCGAAAATCATCAGCTGCTGCTCGGGGGAGAGGCCGATGCCGGTGTCCTCTACGAAGAGCTCTACCTGATGCTTCTCGCTGTGGTGCTTCCAACCCAGGTGGATGTAGCCCTCGGCCGTAAACTTGGCGGCGTTGGTCAGGAAGTTGGTCAATACCTGCTCGATACGGCCTTCGTCGGCGCGAATCATCAGGCCCGGTTCGCCACGCAGCATCTCGAAGGCCAGGTGGCGTGGGGCTTGCACTCGGTAGCTCTGGTAGATGTAGTCCATCACGCGATCTACGGGGCAAGGCTCCATGGAGATGACGATGTTGCCCGACTCGATGCGCGACAGGTCGAGTACGTCGTTTATCAGCTTGAGCAGCAGGTCGTTGTTCTTGTTGATGGTAGTCATCATCTCCTCCTTTTCCTCGTCTTCCAGCTCCATGCCGGGGGTGGCCAGGATGTTGCTGAAGCCCACGATGGCGTTGAGCGGGGTGCGTATCTCGTGGCTCATGTTGGCCAGGAACGACTCCTTCAGCTCCGCCTGCTCAGCCATCTTACGCGCGTTTATCAGCTCCTCTTCGCGTTGTTTAATTACCTCAATATTTATTAAAATGCCGAAATTATTATTATTATTATTATTATTATTATTATGCGCCGGCATCAGGTTGTTCGACCTGATTTGCCACCATTCGTAGTTGCCATTACCCTGGAAATCACAGCGTACCTCGCATACGGCCTCTTCGCCGCGGTTCATGTTCTTCAGCACGCCGCGGTAGGAGTTGCGCATCTCGGGATGCACGAAGTCCATGAAGTCTTTGGTGTGAATCAGGTGGGGTTGCTGTCCGGCGTAGTGCCAGAAGTCCTCCTCCAGGGTGATGTCATCGCCCTTTTGCTGCCAGGCGAAGGCCTTACTGTTTTGCAGGGCCAGCTTGAACATTTTCCGCTCTTCGAGCGAGCGCTCGATGATGGCCCGCTTGTGGCGTTGCTCGCGCAGGATGGTGAAGATCAGGTAGGCAAAGGCCACGGTTATCGCGAAGCCCACGATGCTGTAGATCCAGAGGTGTATGTTGGGGTGGAAATCGCGGAATTCGGCCCGCACCAGCTCGTACTTATTGGGCACGGAGTCAATCGGCATGCCCAGGAACTTGTAGCGTTGCCAGTCGATGAAGTACCCCTTGCGGCTGTCGTGGATGGGGATATCGGCCGGCTTGGTGCCACGCAGGATGCGAATGGCCGTGGCCACGCCATCGGCTGCCTGGTACTTCATCGGCGAGAAGTAGCCGGCCACGAAGCCTCCCTTGTCCGTGCCGAAGTAGTGGTAGGTGGCCGTAAACTGCTCCTTGTTGGTGAAGTTGAGCATCGTGTTGGAGAATCCGTCCGACTTCATCTGCAGGTAGTAGAAGGGCTGGTCGGAGCGCATCATGAAGAAGAAATTTTCGTCGCTCAGGGCGTTGCGCACCTCCTCATTTTCGTTCTTCATGGCCGAGTTGGTTTGTCCGCTGCGGATGGAGAGGGAGGTGAGGGTGAGCATGCTGTCGGGCGTGTTGCGCGTGTTGTACATGGTGTGTTTCCACTCCAGGTTGTTGAGCACGTAGGGTACGTTGTCGAGCTGTTCATTACATTCCTGCAGCATCCGCTTGTCGAGCACGCGCAGCTCCATCATGGTGAAGACGTGGCGCTTGCCTATCAGCTCGCGCACCACCTTGAGGTTCTCCAGCACCCGGAGCGAGTCGGTCAGGCCGGTCAGGTTGTCGTACCGTTGGTAGAGCAGCTTGTTGGGGAACTCCACGCCGAGGAACATGATGGGGGTGTGGTGCACCAGGGAGTCGTGCGTCACCAGGAGCGAGTAGGTAGCCTGGTCGCCCACAGGGATGATGAGGTCGGGCTCTTCGCCGGGCTTGATGCCCTTGATGAGGTTGTCCATGAAGGTGACCTCCTCGGGGTGGTTGCGCCCCTCGCAGTTCAGGTAGTGGAAGGAGATGTTGACTGGCTCACCCTGACGCCGGAACTCCGACTCAATCAGGCGGTTGAACTCGGGATAGTTGGGGAAATTCTTATCAAACGAGTGGATGATCAGCACGCGGTAGTTGGCCGTATGCTGGCAATTGACCACCATGCCAATCGTGGCAACCAGCAGGAGTGCGGCTGCGATATAGGCTAACTTGGGACATTTCTTCTTGATGGTCAATAACTTACCTCTCATAAACAGGCGTTCTGTGTTGTTGTGTGTTAAATATGTTGGCTTTACGCCGACAAAGATAGGTATAATTTTGCAATATTAAAGAAAGTTTGCCGTATTTTTCTAGATGAAAACAAACATTTGCGTCTAGAAGAAAATCACTTGCGGCGCATGCCGAGGGCCAGGGCCAGGAGGAAGCCCAGGAGAAGGAGTCCTGAGGCGGCGTAGGCGATGCCCTCCGTGGTGTGGAGGCTCTGCGGGTCGAAGCGCATCTCCACGGTATGCTTGCCGGCCTTGAGGTAGAGGGCGCGGAGCACGTAGTCGGCACGTGCCAGGGTGGCGGGTTGGCCGTCGATGGTCACCTGCCAGCCGTGGGGGTAGTAGATCTCGGAGAAGAGGGCCACGCCGTCGTGCGGGTTGACCGTCTCATACACCAGGTGGTTGGGAGCGTAGCTCTTCAGGGTGATGCGTGCCTGGGGCGAGCTTTGCAGCAGGGTGGCCCCTTGCAGGGTCTGCTCAAAGCGGCGGTCAACGACGGCCGTGGCGAGCGGGTCGAAGTCGGCGAGGGCATCCAGCTCCTCGTTGGCGTTGGCGGCATAGCGCACCTGCTCCACGAACCAGGCGTTGCCGCAGGCGTAGGGGTTCAGCAGGGGTGCGGTACCTCCCTGCCGGTCGATGGGCAGGATGAAGTAGCGTGTGTTGAGCATGTTGAGCACGGGGAAGAGGGCGTAGTTCACGCTGTCCATGTCGCCCTTGGCCTGATAGATGGCGTATTGTGCCGCCTGCATCTCCGGGTCGATGTGGCGGTTGATGAGCTCGTTGTAGCGCCCCAGCTTGGCGGCGTGGTAGCCGCCGATGCTCTTGTGCCAGTAGGAGGTGTTGTTCTCGTTGAAGGTGTTCGAGGCCAGGTTGAGCACGCGGTAGTCGAGGGCCGTGTCGGCCAGGATGGCCTCGTCGGTCGGCGTCTTGCGGAAGCTCTCTGTACGCACGCTCGGCGTTGTGAACTGGTCGTCGTTGAGGTAGCGCTTGTTCACGCCCCAGAGGTCCACGAGGCAGAGCAGGGCCAGGCCTCCCAGGGCGAGCTGTGTGCGCAGCTTGCCGGCTGCATGGAGCAGGAGCAGAGCCAGGCCGATGGCGCAGATGATGAAGCTGCGCAGGGCGTCGCTACTCACCAGGGCGGCACGCATGTCGCTCAGCGAGGCCACGATGCCGGCCATGTCGGAGGAGCTGATTTGCTGATGCTGCACGGCATCTTGCAGCATCTTCATCTCGGCCGAGGGGACGTAGCTGTTGCCCAGCAGGCCCGGGGCGAAGCTCAGCAGCAGGGCCACGGCGGCCACACCCACGCCGGCATAGAGGGCAGGGCGGTTCGTCTTGAGCAGCTGAGGCTCGTCGAGCAGCCGCTTCAGGGTGAGGATGGCCAGCAGGGGGATGGTGAATTCGGCAATCACGAGGATGCTCGACACGGCGCGGAACTTGTTGTACATCGGCACGTAGTCGATGAAGAGGTCGGTCAGGGGCATGAAGTTCTTGCCCCACGACAGCAGGATGGAGAAGAGGGTGGCTCCCACGAGGGCCCATTTCATCGGCCCTTTGATGAGGAAGCAGCCCATCACGAAGAGCAGCAGCACGAAGGCACCCACATAGACGGGGCCCGACGTGCCCGGCTGTTCGCCGAAGTACTGCCCCATCTGGTAGATGCCCCATTGGGCGTAGGCAGGGTCAGCCTTGGCCATGGCCGTGGGGCTGTCGGTCAGGGAGTGGCTCGACGAGCCTCCCTTGTAGTTGGGCACCAGGAGCGTCCAGGTCTCGCCGATGCCGTAGCTCCATTGGGTGATGTAGCTGCGGCTCAGCCCGCCGGTAGCGCCTGCAGCTTGTTGTGTGCCGCCGGCTTGTTGTGTGCCTGCGGCAGCCGGTTGCTGCACCAGCTCGCTCCGTCCGCGCATGCTCTCCTTGCTGTAGCTGTAGGTATGGTAGAGGTTGCTCAGGTTGATGCATACGCCCAGGAGACCGGCCAGGGCCACTACGGCCGTGGCGCGCAGGAATTGCTTCATGGTGTGGTTACGTCGCGCCTCCACCAGGTAGGCGGCCACGACGAAGAGCATCACGAAGCCGAAGTAGTAGCTCATCTGCAGGTGGTTGCTGGCTATCTGCATGGCCGTGAAGAGGGCCGTCAGCAGGCCGCCCCAGAGCAGGCGTCCGCGGTAGGCCAGCACGAGACCGGCTATCGTAGGCGGCACGTAGGCCAGGGTGATGAACTTCCAGATGTGTCCGGCCGAGATGAGGATGCAGAAGTAGCTGGAGAAGGCCCAGAGCAGGCCTCCCAAGCCCGCATACCAGGCCGGCAGGCCGAAGGCTCGCAGCAGGATGTAGAAGCCCAGCATCAGGATGAAGAGCAGATAGACATACTCCGGCAGGAAGAGGCGGTAGGCCTTCTGCACCCAGGTGAGGGGTCGCGTAGATTCGTAGGAGGGCGCAATCTGGTAGGTGGGCATACCTCCGAAGGCGGCGTTCGTCCAGCGGGTGGTTTCACCCGTCTTCTCCTTATACTCCTTGGCCTCCTGTCCCAGTCCTACGCCGGCGGCGGTATCGTGCTGGAAGAGCACGCGTTGCTCCACGTCGGCAGGGAAGAAATAGGCGAACGACAGCACGGCAAAGGCTGCAATCACGACCATATCCGGTATGAATCTCTTCATGTTCATCTCTTTGTACTTCTTTTTTTGTTTTCTTGATGTTATAGTAACCTCTACTTTGAGTTGTTTAGTAACCTCTTTTTGGATGTCTCTTGTCAAGAGCGGCTGCAAAAGTAGTGATTTAAAATGGAATATGCAGCTAAGTTTGCGTATTAATTGCAGAATTTGTAGCTTTGCAGCCGAAAATTACTCTATATATTCTATATATTCTATATATTTCTGTATGATTGGAATTATTAGCGCGATGCAGAGCGAGCACGACCAGCTGGCGGCCCGTCTGCAGGAGAAGAACGTGATGGGTCGTGGACGGCTCTCGTTCGTTACGGGACGTATCGGACGCAACGAGGTGGTGCTGGCTCAGAGCGGCATCGGCAAGGTGAACGCCGCCCTGGGGGCAGCTGCCTTGATGGATCTGTTTGATATCAAAGCCCTGGTGAGCACGGGCGTGGCCGGAGGCATAGACCCCGTGCTGCAGGTGACGGACGTGGTGGCTTCCAGCCGCCTGGCCTATCACGACGTGTGGTGCGGCGACGGGAATGCCTACGGACAAATCCAGGGCCTTCCGTTATATTTTGAAGCAGACAAGCAGCTGCTCGAGGCGGCCCTCCGCCTGAACGAGGGGGGCGAGCTGGAGAGTCGCGTACACGGCGGACTCATCTGCACGGGCGACCAGTTCATCAGCAACCGCGACGAGCTGCAGGTCATCAAAAGTCGTTTCCCCGAGGCGTTGGCCGTAGATATGGAGTCGGCCGCCCTGGCTCACACCTGTTACCTGCGTGGTGTCCCCTTCATCAGTTTCCGCATCATCAGCGACACCCCGGGAGCGCACGAAGAGAACTTCGCCCAGTACCTAGACTTCTGGAAGACCATGGCCGACCGCTCCTTCCAAACCACCTGGGCATACCTGAGCGCTCTGTAGTTTTTTAGCTACAAGCTACGAGCTACAAGCTACGAGTGATAGTTTTTTAGCTACAAGCTCTTTTTTAGCTACAAGCTCTTTTTTAGCTACAAGCTACGAGCTACAAGCTACGAGTGATAGTTTTTTAGTTATGCGTAATGGCATTTATAACAGGTAGTTTGTAGCTGAAAACTGAAAAGGTTCTTCTTCAATTTAGTTGAAGGCATGCCCCTGTCACTTCACTGTAGGGGCAGACCTATGTGTCTGCCCAGAACCATGCACTATATCATGCTCCGTTGCGGTTTTCAGGGCGGACACACAGGTCCGCCCCTACAGGCGATGACATACTAAACGATACTTCAACGAAATTACAGAAGAGCCAACGGTTTTAGGGATTAGGGATCAGAGATAAGGGATAAGGTTCCGGTCCTACTGCTCGGAACTATTACTTGTAGCTTGTAGCTCGTAGCTCGTAACTTGTAACTAAAGAAAGGGGCACCAAGTGGAAATAAGTTTCCGGCCTCATCGGAGAGGCGTAAAGCGGAGAGGGTCATGAGGGCGTAAAAAAGCAGAAACCTGTTTGAGCGAAGCGAGTTTTTCTGCTTTAGCCCGACTCCCCTCGGAGTAGCCCCGGAGGTGCAGCCGGCGGGTTTTCTCTTTGCTTCTTTCTCTTTTGCCCGTGCAAAAGATGAAAGAAGGAGTAACTTCTCTTTTGCCCGTGCAAAAGATGAAAGAAGGAGTAACTTTTAAGAAAAAAAGAAGAAGTAACTTAAAAAAAAAGAATATGGAAAAAATACCAAGTTTTACAATCGACCACATTCATCTGCTGCGCGGCATCTACGTGTCGCGGCAGGACGAAGTTAATGGTGAGACCATCACCACGTTTGACATCCGCATGAAGGAGCCCAACCGCGAGCCGGCCCTGGGGCAGGGTGCCCTGCATACCATCGAGCACCTGGCCGCCACCTACCTGCGCAACGACCCCGAGTGGAAGGAGCGCATCATCTACTGGGGACCCATGGGTTGCCTGACGGGCAACTACCTGCTGATGCGCGGACGGCTGCAGCCGGCCGACATCCTCGACCTGATGAAGCGCACGTTCCGCTTCGTGGCCGAGTTTGAGGGCGAGGTGCCCGGAGCCGCTCCGCAGGATTGCGGCAACTACCTGCTCCACGACCTGCCCATGGCCCGCTGGGAGAGCGCCAAGTATCTCCACGAGGTGCTTGAGCAGATGACTGAGCAGAACATGGTCTATCCACGCCTGTAAGGGGCGTCTGCAGGGCATTCCTGCGGCTGTCTGGAGGCGTCTGCAGGGCATTCCTGCGGCTGTCAGGGGGCGTCCGCAGGGCGTTCCTGCGGCTGTCAGGGGGCATACAAACCCGGTCAGGGGGCGGACCTATGATGCGTCCGCCCTCTGACTGGCCTCTGACTCTCTGACGGCCCTTTGCGCTGGCTTTGCGTCAGATGGGCGTATAGATGACGGCCAGAATCTTGGCCGCCTGCCCCTTGTAGCCATGCACGTGGTGGGGCACGATGGAGTCGTAGTAGATGCTGTCGCCCTCGTTGAGGACGTAGTTGTTGCGTCCGTGGGTAATCTCCATGGTGCCTTCCATCACGAGGATGAACTCCTGTCCCTCGTGGGTGGAGAGCACGAAGTCGGTATCGTCGGTCGGCATGACGTCGATGATGAAAGGCTCCATGTGGCGGTCGGCCTTCGAGCGCGACAGGGAGTGGTAGATCATGTGCTTGCGGCTCTGAATGGCGTTGTTGGAGAACTCGATGCTGTTGAGGCTCTCGTCCCTGCGGCACACCACGGGGCCTTTCTCCTGCTCCTCGTCGAGGAAGGTGCCCAGTCGCACGCCCAGCACGCGGGCAATCTTGATGAGCGGAGCCAGCGAGGGCAGGTCGATGTTGCTCTCGATACGCTCTATCTGTTCGATGCCTATGCCCGACTCTCGGGCCAGTTCTTCGCGCGAGAGGCCTTTCTCTTCGCGCAGCGATTTGATTTTCTCGCCTACAATCTTGTTGGTATCCATAGTCACTATCTGTTGTTAACGGTTTTGCAAAGTTAGGTCATTTTTTCGCACCTGCAACGTTTTTTGTCGATTTTGTTGTCCATGGACAATAAAAATTATGTGGCCAATTATAATAAGGTGTATTGCGGTGGGCTTTCTTTACATTTGGGGGGTGGAGGGGTATTACAATCCTTCGGAATGGTTCCGAGATGCCTTCGGAAGGAGTCTTGATGCGCTTTATTCAAATCTGGTTTACATCTTTTTGAGGTTTACTTGGGGCTTTTATTTTGCGGCATACCCTCCTCCTCATGCCCCTCTTTTTAGTCTCAGCATCACGCTTTTTGCCCTCAGTTTAGTTAAATAACCTTTAGAGAAAGATAATGAGATTTTGTAAGGTGTTGATAATAACGCATTTAGCATTATCTAGTCTCAGAATCTCAGTCTCAGTCCATGATTGTGGTCACTATTTATTCCCTTATAAATTGAAATTTATTTATATATATAGTATATAAATATTTATATATTAAATATATATATTATTAGTATTGTTGTAAATAGTTGAATGAATCGGGTGTGGATATACCATAAATAATGGACTGAGACTGAGATTCTGAGACTGTATGTTTGTTAACCTGTTGATTTATAATAAGATATATTTATTCTCAGCATATAGGGTCAGTCTCAGTCTGCTACAATCCAAGACAATCTCTTCTTTCGCCTAGAGGCATTTTGCTTGTTGCTGTCATAATAGGTCCGTTTGTCATTTCTGCATGACTATTTGTGCTATTTTTGCCCCTTTTCGGCTGTTTGTAGGGAGAATTTGTTTCTGATTAAACAAATTTAAGGAAAAATTCTGTTGGCGTTCCTTAAATTTATCTACATTTGCTCCCACAGAGAAAAACGCAATTAATTTTTTAACTTTGTTATTAATTTTAGCGCTATGAAGACAAGCAGTTATTTCATTCGGCTTGGGTTGCTCATGGTTTGTTCTGCTCCGGTAGGACTCCCGCTGGCAACCCCTGTTTTCGGCAGTACACATGTTGTACAGCAAGTCAACAAATGCACAGGTGTGGTAATCGACGCGCTGGGTGAACCAGTCATCGGAGCCGCAGTCATGGTCAAGGGAGGCACCATCGGTGGTATAACCGACATCGATGGTAATTTCGCCATCGACGGCGTGAAGCCGGGCGATGTGCTCCAAGTTTCGTTCGTGGGTTACAAGACCGAGGAGGTCGTTTGGAAAGGTGGCCCCGTAAAAATCACCCTTCAGGAAGACACCCAGATGTTGAGCGAGGTGGTCGTAGTGGGCTTCGGTACGCAGAAGAAGGCCAACCTGACCGGCGCCGTGGCCACGCTGGATAACGACGTCATCGCTTCACGTCCTGTCAACTCCGTTGTAGATGCCATGCAGGGTATGGTGCCCGGTATGAACTTCTCGATTGGTTCGGGTGGTGGTGCCCTGAACTCAACGACCAAATTCAACATCCGTGGTCGTGGAACCATCGGCGATGGCTCTGACATGTCGCCCCTGGTGCTGATTGATGGTATGGAGGGTGACCTGAACGCCGTCAACCCGCAGGACATCGACAACATCTCCGTGCTGAAGGATGCCGCTTCAGCCTCTATCTACGGTTCGCGTGCTGCCGGTGGTGTGATTCTGGTGACAACCAAGAGTGGTAAGGCCGGAAAGACCATCGTCAACTACAACAACAACTTCCGCTTCAGCTCGCCGCAGAACATGCCCAAGCAGCTGGATTCCTACACCTGGGCGCTCTACATGAACGATGCCAGCGTGAATGCCGGTTCGGGTATCTGGTTTACTGAAAACAAGCTGGCGCAGATCAAGGCTGCCCAGAGCGATCCTACGATGCAGACCATGTTTGAGAACAGCCAGGGCCGCTGGGAAATCTGGGATAATAACGACCTGCTGCCTATCGCCAACCGCGACTGGCTGAAGTCGTCGTTCGGTACAGGCTTCTCGCAGGAGCATACCGTGAGCGCCACGGGTGGTAACGAGAAGCTCCAATACTACTTCTCGGCCAACTACCTGGGCCGCGAAGGTCTGCTGAAGTATGGTGAGGATAAGCAGGACCGCTACACCATCACCGGTAAGATTGATGCACAGATTGCACCCTGGGTCAAGTTTACCTACAACACCCGCTTCTCCCGTACCGACTACAACGCCCCGGTCATGATGGACGGACTCTACTACCACAACCTCTGCCGCTACTGGCCCATCATCCCTATCTACGACCCCAACGGCAACTTCGTAGTGACAGGCTCCAACCCGGGCGACCTGATCAACGGAGGTAGCTACAAGACACAGAAGGATATCCAGGCCCACCAGTTCACTTTGCGCCTCACCCCGCTCAAAGGTCTCGTGGTGAATGCCGAGATGAACTACCGCGTCACCAACAACATGGAACACAAGGATTGGCTCACCACCTATGGTTATGATGCGAAGAACAATCCCTTCACGTTCAATAACCCGAACGATGCGGTCTATGAGTATGCCTACAAGAGCAACTACTTCAATCCCAACATTTATGCTGAATACAGCTTCGACCTGAAGGAGAAGCATAACTTTAAGGTGATGGCCGGTTACCAGAGCGAGCTGCTGAACCAACGCTGGATTTCAGGCCAGCAATACACCATCGCAGCCGGTCTGCCCACGCTCAACACCACGTCGAAGAACCCCAAGGTGGGTGGTAAGTACGACAGCTGGTCCACCATGGGTGTGTTCGGTCGTATCAACTACGACTACCAGGGCAAGTACCTCTTCGAAGGTAACCTGCGCTACGATGGTACCTCGCGCTTCCTCAGAGACCAACGCTGGCACTGGTCACCCTCATTCTCCTTGGGTTGGAACATCGCCCGCGAGAACTTCTGGAAGTCGCTGGAGCAGTATGTCAACACCTTGAAGCTCCGTGCCTCTTGGGGTGAGCTGGGTAACCAGAACACCACCAGCTGGTATCCCTTCTATCCCACCATCGGCTACTCGAACATGGGCGGTAATTGGCTGATCAACGGCAAGAAGCCCAACGTAGCCAGCATGCCGGCTCTCGTCTCCTCGTCGCTGACCTGGGAAAAGACGCAGACCCTGAACATTGGTCTTGACTGGGGTGCCTTCAACAATCGCCTGACCGGTACGTTCGAAATCTTCAGCCGTAAGACCGTGGATATGGTAGGTCCTGCTCCCGAGCTTCCTGCCGTACTGGGTACCGCAGCCCCGAAGGTGAACAACCTGGATATGACTTCGAAGGGTTTCGACCTGATGGTAAGCTGGCGCGACAAGATTCGTGACTTTGACTATGGCGTAACCTTCACCCTGACCGACAGCCGCGTGAAGATCAATAAGTACCCCAACCCCTCGCGCAAGCTGGGTAGCTACTACGAAGGTGCTTACATGGGTGACATCTGGGGCTTCACGACCGTAGGTATTGCCAAGACGCAGGAGGAGATGGACCAGCACCTGGCCAAGGCCGACCAGAGCGCGTTGGGTAGCAACTGGGGCGCCGGCGACATCATGTACGCCGACCTGGATGGCGACGGCAAGGTGAACACCGGCGAGAACACAGCCGACAAACCGGGCGACCGCCGCATCATCGGTAACAGCACGCCGCGCTATAACTTCGGTCTGAACCTGACCGGTGCCTGGAAGGGCTTCGACCTGAAGATCTTCTTCCAGGGAACCATGAAGCGTGACTATGCTCCCAGCTCGGACGATGCCGTGTTCTGGGGTGCTGGTGGTATCGGCAAGTGGCAAGCTTGCGGATTCGAAGACCACCTCGACTACTTCCGCGACGATCCCAACAGCCCGCTTGGTCTGAACCTGAACAGCTACTATCCTCGTGCCAACTGGAACGGCTGGCGTAACAACAACGTGCAGACCCGCTACCTGCAGAGTGCCGCTTACTGCCGTCTGAAGAACGTAACCCTGGGTTACACGCTGCCGCGCAACATCACGCAGAAGTTCTATGTGGAGAACCTCCGCCTCTTCTTCTCGGCTGAGAACCTCTTCACCATCACCAGCTTCACCGGCCTGGGCGATCCTGAAATCATCGACGCTTCCGACAGCTGGGGTCTCGGTAAGACCTATCCGTTGACCAAGAACATCTCGTTTGGTGTAAGTGTTACATTATAATGTTTAATCACCTTAAATTACTATTCTACGATTATGAAGAATAAAATTTTCCAATATATGGCCATGGGTGTTGCTGTGGTGGGTATGACCGCATGCAACGACTTCCTTGACAGAGTGCCGCAGTCGGACATCACCCCCGGCTCATACTTTACCTCCGAGGCCGACTTGAACGCCTATGTAATCAATCAGTACACCTTTACCAGCATCTCTCCGGGAAGCTACGGTATCAGCGTGTTCGGCTACGACAACGGTACCGACAACCAGGCTGCTATGAGTGCTTCCAGCTTCTGGCAACCCGGCGTATGGCAGGTGCCGCAGAATGTGAGCAGCTCGTGGACTGACGCCTGGAGCTTTACCCGCATCCGTCAGATTAACTATTTCTTCGACCAGGTGATGCCCAAGTATGAGAGCAAAGCCATCACAGGTAACGAGGCCAACATCCGCCACTACATCGGCGAAGCCTACCTGATTCGTGCCTACGATTACTACAACAAACTGGTGACCATCGGCGACTGCCCCATCTTCGAGGTGGCCCTGCCCGACGACCAGGAGATTCTGACTGCTGCATCCAAGCGCGAACCCCGCCACAAGGTGGCTCGCTTCATCCTCGGCCAGATTGACAAGGCCCTGGAATACCTGATGGAGACCCCTCCGGGCGGAAAGAACCGCATCAGCCGCGATGCAGCCTACCTGTTCCGTTCGCGTGTGGCCCTGTTTGAGGGTACCTGGCTGAAGAACCACAAGGGTACGGCCTTCGTTCCCGGCGGTCCGGGATGGCCCGGCAACAGCGCCGACCTGGATGGCTTCAACATCGATACCGAAATCAACTACTTCCTCACGGAATGTATGGCCTCTGCCAAGGTCATCGGCGACAAGCTGGTGAACAACCTGGCTGAGAATACCGACACCAAGGAGGGATTCGACGTCAACCTGAACGTGCTCAACCCCTACTATGCCATGTTCTGTGATCCCGATATGGAGAAGTACGACGAGGTGCTGATGTGGCGTGCCTATAATGAAGAACAGGGTGTGACTCACAACATCCAGATGCAGCTCATCCGCAACGGTGGCGGTACGGGATGGACCCGCGGTTTGGTCAACTCCTTCCTGATGCGTAACGGTCTGCCCATCTATGCAGCCGGCTCCGGCTACGATCCCGAATGGGAGAAGGATGGCGTGAAGGCTACCCTGCAGGACCGCGACTCGCGCATCCAGCAGTTCACCAAGAAGGATGGCGACGTGGACTTCTACACCTTTGCAGGCGAAGAGTCTTACTTCGACCCCACCTGGATGGTACGTGGCGCAGAGGAGACGAAGATTGTGACGGGCTTTGCCATCAAGAAGGGTAAGTATTACGACCCCAACATGGAGGTATCTCACCAGAAGGGTATCACGGGTAGTATCGTATTCCGTGGTACGGAGGCCTTGCTGAACTACATGGAGGCCTGCTACGAGAAGAACGGAAGCATCGACGCTACGGCCGACAGCTACTGGCGTGCGCTCCGCACACGCGCTAAGGTGGATCCCGACTACCGCAAGACGATTGCCGCTACCGATATGAACGAAGAGGCCAAGTGGGACTTCGGTGCCTACTCAAAGGGCCAGCTGGTTGACGCTACGCTCTACAACATCCGTCGCGAGCGCCGCAACGAGTTCATCGGCGAAGGCATGCGTTGGGACGACCTGAAGCGCTGGAGAGCCTGCGACCAGGTGAACGGCTACCAGATTGAGGGTGTGCGCTTCTGGGGTTCTATCTACGAGAACACCATGCTGAGTGCCACGGGCGAGGATCTCGTGAAGGTGGATGTAGAAGGTGGTACGGGTAACGTATCCGACAAGGCCATTAGTGGCGACTATATCCGTCCCTACCAGGTAACGAGCAAGAACAACAACGTCTTCAACGGCTACAAGTTCACGCCTGCTCACTACCTGAGCCCCATTCCGCAGAACGTATTCCGTCAGACGGCTACGGGTGACCAGACCGACCTGACGACTTCCAATATCTATCAGAATCCCGGATGGCCGCAGGTTGCTGGCCAGGGTCCGACCTCTGTGAACTAAACGTATAGACATCCATCGGTGCAGAAAGTCCTGTTGTGGGCTTCTGCTTCCGATGGGATGATACCTTAAAGAATGAGCGGGTTGCTTTCATCAAGAAGGCAGCCCGCTATTATTTTACTTTCTTCGATGATCTGGGAGAGGTGCAATGCACGGTAGATACACAACTTTCATTATCTGGAATTCGTCGAACTCACGTTATTTAGATGATTACCTATCCTACGAAGAATTGTGGCATCTCAAAGCATGTAGATATCATCCATAATAGTTCTATATTAAACACTTATGCTGCAAATATACGAATAATAGTTTAATATAGAGCTGTTATAATGATATTTTTTCTTGGATGGGTGCTGTTATTATGATGACTCTCTATAAATGATGTTGAAGGGAAAACAATGCGGGCTGCCTTCGTCCAGGAGGCAGCCCGCTATTTGCTTTTTACTTTGTAGTCTTATCCCTTCACGAGCTTGCCGTCGGTGTAGAGGATGCGGTAGCTCTGGCCGGCGCGGGTCGGCAGGGTGAGCTCCTGGTCGCCGTAGCGCAGGGTGCACTTGCCGCCCTTGCGGCTGGTTACCTTCACCTCGCGCAGCTGGCCTTCAGCCCATTGCAGGTCGAGGCAGAAGTTGCCGCGAGCCTCCAGGCCGCTGACGGAGCCTTCGCTCCAGGCATCGGGCAGGGAGGGGAGCAGATGGATGAATCCGGCATGGCTCTGCAGCAGCATCTCCGTGACACCGGCCGTGCCGCCAAAGTTGCCGTCAATCTGGAAGGGCGGGTGCGTGTCCCACAGGTTATCTACCGTGCCGTTCTTCAGCAGGTTGCCGTAGAGCATGTAGGCGTGGTTGCCGTCGTGCAGACGTGCCCATTGGTTGAGCTTCCAGCCCATGCTCCAGCCCGTGGCGCCATCGCCGCGATGCTCCAGCACGACGCGTGAGGCTTGTGCCAGCTCGGGGGTGGTGATGGGCGAGATGGTGTTGCCCGGGTGCAGGCCGTAGAGGTGGTTGACGTGGCGATGGTGGTCGTTGGGGTCGTCGATGTCCTGACTCCACTCCATCAGCTGGCCGTAGCGACCGATGGTGTAGGGCACGAGATGAGCCAGCACCTCTTCCCATTGCTTGCGCTCCTTGGTGTCACACTTCAGCAGGCGGGAGGCTTGGATGGCTGCGCCCAGGATGTCGCGTACGACGGCATGTACGAAGGTGGCTCCCTGGTCGATGGGACCGTGTTCGGGCGAGGTGGAGGGGGCGGCGGTATAGCTGCCGTCGGGACGATGCCAGAGGTAATCCACGGTGAAGAGGGCACTCTCGCGGATGAGCGGATAGGCCGTCTCGCGCAGGAACTTCAGGTCGCGGGTGTAGTCGTAGTACTCCCAGAGGTGGGTGGCGAGCCAGGGGCCGGCCATGGGATTGAAGTTCCACGACATATCCTGGTCTCTGAGCGGCGTGGTGAAGCCGAAGATGTTGCCTGAAATGGAGGCTGTCCAGCCGCGTGCGCCGAAGTAGGCCTTGGCCGTGCGTTCACCCGGCTTCTGGAGCGTGCGGATAAAGTCGATGAGTGGCCATACGCATTCGCTCAGACCCGTGCTGCAGGCGGGCCAGTAGTTCATCTGCAGGTTGATGTTGTTGTGGTAATCCACGTGCCAGGGGCCATCCACCTGGTTGGCCCAGATACCTTGCAGGTTGGCGGGCAGGTTGCCCGGGCGGCTGGAGGCGATGAGCAGGTAGCGGCCGAACTGATAGTAGAGCGTCTCCAGGTAGTAGTCGGCCTCTCCCTTGCGGTAGTTCCTCAGGCGTTGCGGTGTGGGGATGTCCTTCACCTCTGCAGCGGGGTTGAGGGCCAGCTTGACGCGCTGGAAGAGAGGCTGGTAGTCAGCCAGGTGATCCTGGAGCAGACGGTCGTAGCTCAGCTCGCGGGCCTCGTTCATCCATTGGGCCGTGGTGGCCGAGGGGTCAACACCCACGTAGGTGCGCGGGTCGCTGTAGTCGGGGTCGAAGTTTATCTTATAGTCGGTATCGGCCGTGATGAGGAAGAGCACCTCGTCGGCCTTCTCCACGATGAGCCGCTGGCCGTCTGTGCGCACTTGACCACCCGTAGGCAGGGCCGTGATGCGTACCGTGTAGGCCATTTGGTTGTTGTTCAGGCGTGCCTCGTAGCAGAGCGAGGCGTTGCCGTCGGCCTTCATGGTGCCTTTGCCGTCGGGGTTGGGCGCATAGCTGAAGGCGAGGTTCTGCTTGCCGGGTTGGTCGGCGGAGAAACGCATCACCATCACGTTGTGGGGGTAGGAGATGAAGTACTGGCGGCGGTAGTGTACCTTCTCCTTGCAGAACTCCACGGTGGCGAGGGCCGAGTCGAGCGAGAGGGCACGGCGGTAGTGGGTAGCGCCGATGGCGCTCAGGCCGGTCTCCACGTAGAACTCGCCCATCGTGGTGTAGTTGCCGAAGCGGTAGGGCTGCTCGTCGAGCTGGTAGGATACGGTGCTGTTGAAGTTCTTGCGCACCAGTTGGTCAGCCTTCTTGAAGTCGCCGTCGGTAAAGGCCTGTCGGATTTCGGGGAGCAGGTGGGCCGACTCCTTGTTGACGTTCCAGTAGTAGTCAGCCCCTTTGGCGGTATTGGGACCTCCGCGCCAGAGGCTCTTCTCGTTGAAGGTGATGCGTTCGGCCTCGATGGAGCCCATGATGTTGGCTCCCAGGTTGCCGTTGCCGATGGGCAGGGAGACCTTCTCCCATTCAGTTGCGTCGCTGGCTCCCCAGGCGTTTTCGTCGATGTGTCGGGCTCCAGCTTGCCAGAGCTCCTGCTTGCCGTGGTACCAGGGCAGGGCACCTTGTAGCGTCGTGGGGGTATCAAACCAGATAGTGAGTGGAGGCTGAGCCTCTGCAGCAGGTGTCTCCACCTGGGCCTGTAGCATACTCATTGGGCTGAATAGCAGCGAGATAAGCAGCGTTTGGCGAATCATTTTTTTCATAAGAGTTTGTCATTAAAGGGTTATACAACGGGTTAATACCCTGCAAAGATAATGTAATCCTCGTTAAATACAAATAGTTCGCCACCTGTTTTTCCATACGACCCCTGTTCTCATCTGCTCCCACGGCATCAAGCAGTTGTACTAAGCCTTTGGTTCTCCTGCACAGCAATCCTTCACCCATCCTTCATCTACTTATTTTTTCTATATATCAATAGGATAAGTGGAAAAGGCGAAGGGTGAAGGATTATTTTCATTTATCTGCGATTATTTTTCTCCATGGGTCTTTGGCGCTTTTCGTCCATAGCTCTTTGGCGCTTCTCACCCATGGGTTTTTGGCGCTTCTCGCCCATGGGCTTCTTGTGCTTCTTCTCCATCTGGTTGATGCGGTCAATCTGCTTTTGCGTCAGGAATTTGCTGTATTCGTTGTAGTACTTCTTGCGCAGGTCGAGCAGCTTCTGGTCGCGCTCCAGGCACTTTTCGTTGAGCTCCTTGCACTCGGCTTCGCTCTTTCCCGGCTTGCACATCTTGGCGTCATCCTTTTTCATCTCCTCCTTCTTTGCTCCCTTCTTCATCTCCTCCTTTTTCATTCCCTCTCTCTTCTCTGCGCGTTCGGGGTTGAGGGCACGGCGTTCGGCTTGGTAGCGGCAGTAGGTCTCGACGAAGCGTTGGGCCGTGGCATCATCCAGGGCCAGTTCGTTGGCCATGCGGTTGGCGCGTTGTTCGGTAAGCTGCTCGGGGCTGAGGCGCTCCTTTTGTGAGGGCTGTCTGCGTTCGTTGTCCTGAGCATATACGTTGCTATAGAGGGCGCTCATCACCAGGAGAGCCACCAGGGTCATCATCATTTTCTTCATAATAGTACAATCTTTAATTTTTAATCTTCTTGTTAAACACACGGTGAAATCCTCGTCTTTAAGAGCTCTTTTCGGGGGATGTTCTGACCTTTTGACAGCTGGGTAAGGGAAAAGTAAAATCTTGGCTGCGGTTTTTAATCTCTTTTGGCAATTTGCTGAAAAAACACTAATCAGCAGATGGCCTCCCTGGGGATAAAAAAGCGGAGGCTGCCGTTTGAGTGGGCAGCCTCCGCATAAAGTTTTCTTTTACAGATTGTATTATTCTGCGGGGTGAATAGCCTCAGAAGGGCAAGCGTCGGCGCAAGTGCCGCACTCTGTGCACATTTCGGGGTTGATTGAATACTTGTCACCTTCAGAGATAGCGCCAACGGGGCATTCGTCGATGCAAGTGCCGCAAGCGATACAATCGTCACTAATTACGTAAGCCATTGTTCTTTTAATTTTAATTGATTAGTACTAATTACGCAGACAAAAGTAGTCGTTTTCTCCATACGTTGTGCTGCTTAGGGGAGGAAAATCTTCTAATTTGTATGCGTTCTAAATTACATTGCATATTATCTAATTGAATTCCAGTTTGAAAGTGCTTATCAGCAGTTGGATGGCTTCGTTTTTCTCGCTCATGAGTTGCAGCTTTTCGTTGCGGCTCACGGCGCGGGTCTGCTCTTCGGCCTCGGCCACGTGGGTGAGGAACGTCAATTGGCTGTTCCTGAGGCGCGAGCGAAGGTAGCCCTGCACGGAGGGGAGTATGGATTGGAACTCCTTGGCGGCCAGCTCGTTGTCGAACGTAATCTGACTTGTGACGTGGTCGTCGTTGAGCGACAGGTGGATGTTCTGCATCCGCTTGGCGAAGGCTATCTGCTCCTTGGGCATCTGTCCGATGTACTCGTGCCAGTAGTAGTTGAGCTCGCTCTCGCTGATGGGCTGGTCGGCTGCGGCCTCAGGCGTGGCGTTGCCTGCGCTTTGCAGGGGGATGGTGCGCCCTGTGGCTGCGGCGGTTTGGCTAGCCGCTTGCTGTGCCTCAGCCGACTGACGGATGGAGATGCTGATGCGGCGGCCACCGGCCATGGTTATCCGCTTGCCTTCAGCACTCTTCTGGCGCAGCAACTCGCTCATGCCCAGAGGTTGTTGCTGACTTCCTTGCTGCTGACTGCCTGGTTGTGCTTGATTGACAGCTTGCTGCATCTGGGTGTTGCCCTGTTGCTGCATCTGGGTGTTGCCCGGTTGCTGAATGTGGATGTTGCCCTGTTGGGGCATCGGTTGGCCCTGCAGGGAGCTGCTCTCCTGTTGGGCTGCTTTGAGGAAGGGTTTTAACTGCTTAGGGCTACGCCCACCACTCACGTCGTCCCCCTCGCCGATGCTTTGCGCCACCTCGATGAGCGTGAGCTCCACGAGCAGCCGCTTGTTCTTGCTGGCGCGGTAGTTGAGGTCGCACGTGTTGCAGAGCTTCATGGCGCGGTAGAGGAAGGGGAGGGGGCAGGCAGCAGCTTGCTTCTGGTAGCGCTCGCGGATGCTGGCTCCCACCTCCAGCAGGGGGAGAGTGGCGGCATCGCGGCTCACGAGCAGGTTGCGCAGGTGGGAGGCCATGCCGTTGATGAAGTGGCCGGCATCAAATCCCTTGTTGATGACCTCGTTGAGCAACAGCAGGGCATCCGTAATCTGCTGATTCAGCAGCTGGTCGGTGAGGCGGAAGTAGTACTCGTAATCCAGCACGTTGAGGTTGGCTATCACCCCTTGGTAGGTCACCTGTCCGCCGCAGAAGCTCACCACCTGGTCGAAGATGGAGAGGGCGTCGCGCATACCGCCGTCGGCCTTCTGTGCTATCACGTGGAGCGCCTCAGGCTCGGCCTGTATGCCCTCCTTGGCGGCCACGTTGGCCAGATGGGCCACGGTATCCTCGATGCTGATGCGGTTGAAGTCGTAAATCTGGCAACGCGACAGGATGGTGGGCAGAATCTTGTGCTTCTCCGTGGTGGCCAGGATGAAGATGGCATGGCGTGGCGGCTCCTCGAGCGTCTTGAGGAAGGCGTTGAAGGCCGACGTGGAGAGCATGTGCACCTCGTCGATGATATAGACCTTGTATTTGCCGATCTGTGGCGGGATGCGCACCTGCTCCACCAGCTGGCGGATGTCATCCACCGAGTTGTTGCTCGCGGCATCCAGCTCGTGGATGTTGTAGGAGCGCTGCTCGTTGAAGGCGGCACACGACTCGCAGGCGTTGCAGGCCTCGCCGTCGGGCCCCGGGTTGAGGCAGTTGATGGTCTTGGCAAAGATACGTGCGCAGGTGGTCTTGCCCACGCCACGCGGTCCGCAGAACAGGTAGGCATGGGCCAGCTTGCCTGTGGCGATGGCGTTCTTCAGGGTGGTGGTCAGCGCCTGCTGTCCCACGACGGAGTCGAACGTTGTGGGGCGGTATTTTCGGGCGGATACGATGTATTGTTCCATATCGTGAGGGGATATTAAGTTGACAAACTAACGGGGTTATTGCCTGGCCTCTTCGGCGGGTATGCGCCAGGCGGTATAGAGCTGGAGTACGGCGGCTATGGTGAGCGCCACAATCCATTCGTTGCCGTGGGTGGTGAACATCAGCACGCCGCTCACCACGAGCATCAGGGCACCGAACAGCTGTTGCCGTCGCAAGCGCTTGAGCACGATGGAGGCGCTACCGTCCTGCGGTCCCACAGGCGAGAGGCCTTGCACCACGGCCACCACCACGGCTCCTGCGCTGAACAGATGAGGGGCGTAGCTCCATCCCGTGATGTAGATGGCGGCACCCACCAGGAGCATCAAGGCCCCCAGGATAAAGAGGTAGGAAAGGATTCTCTTCTTCATATTCAATTCTTTAGGCAATTCATTAGGCTGTTGTCATGCATTCATTAGGCTGTTGTCAAGCATTCATTTGGCTGATGTCAAGCATTCATTAGGCTGATGTCAAGCATTCATTTGGCCGTTGTCAAGCAGCGGTCGTCATTTGGCAATATCATCTTCGAAGACATAGACATCCTCGTTGGGCTTCTTCATGAAGTAGCGTTCGCGGGCTATGCGCTCGATGCTCTCCGAGTCCACGGCCAGCTCGTTGAGTCGTGCCGTGCTCTCTTCAAACTCCTCGCGGTACTTCTCAATCTCTTCGCGAATCAGCATCTCCTCGTGGGCCAGCTTCATACGGCGCACGATGCTGTTCTCGTCGATAAAACCGATGAGTACTGCAAATAATATCAAGGTAATGAGGTACTTATGTTGCCTCACGATTGACCAGAGTTTATTCAGTTTATCCATGGCGTGCTAAGTTTTCTGTCGTTACCACTCAATTTGAGTGAGCAAAGGTAACTAAAAAAACGAATATTGCAGGCTAAATCCGCAAATCTTTTCTGCTGATTGTCCGAGATGGCTCCTGCTGAGGAGGCGGAGCTTGTCACCTTTTTCCGCACTTTTTGTTGGAAAAGCGGACAAAATTACCCCGAAAAGTATTGGAAAAACGGACAAAACTGCCTATATTTGCATTGGAAAAACGGACAAAATATGATTAAGCGAAAGATTTACAATAGGTTATGCGATTTCTACCGTAATAGCCGTAAAGCCTTGCTTCTTACAGGAGCTCGTCAGACGGGGAAATCCTTCTCGGCACGTCAGTTTGGCACGTCGGAGTTTACGCATTTTGTAGAACTCAACTTTATCGAACAACCTGCTGCACGAAGTATCTTTGTTCGTGCTAACAGTGCCCAGGAGATACTTATCAGGTTGTCTGCTTTTGTGTCGGAACCGTTGGTCAAAGGGGAGACTCTGATATTCCTTGACGAGGTACAAGAGTGCCCCGATGCCGTCACGGCCATCAAGTTTTTGGTGGAAGAGGGCAGCTACAGGTACATCTTAAGTGGTTCGCTGCTCGGGGTTGAGATGAAGGACTTGCGTTCCGCGCCTGTAGGTTTTATGGATATCTGGCAGATGTATCCCCTCGATTTGGAGGAGTTTTTTGAAGCGGTTGGGGTCTCTTCCATGGTTATGGACCATCTCAAAGGGGCTTGGAGTGAGACAAGGCCGGTAGATGCTGTGGTACACGAGAAGCTGATGTCCATCTTCCGTCTCTACTTGATAGTAGGTGGAATGCCGGCAGTCGTCCAGAAGTATCTTGACACGAACAATCTTCAGCTTGTCATGCAGGAGCAGCGGGCTATTCTTAGACTCTACGAGATTGACATTGCCAAATACGACCCCAATAACAAACTCTACATCCGCGAGATTTTCAATCTCATCCCCTCTGAGCTGAACGCAAAGAACAAACGCTTCATTCTGAAGAACCTGAATGAGAACATGAAATTCTCGCGTTTCGAGAACAGCTTCATCTGGTTGAAAGAGGCAGGTGTGGCGTTGCCCACCTTCTCTGTAGAGGAGCCTGTAGCCCCCTTGGTGCTCTCTCGGTCAAGGAATCTCTTCAAGCTGTTTCAGAGTGATGTAGGTCTGCTTGCGGCGCTTTACGCAGAGGGTATCCAGACACGCATTCTTGACAATGACCCTGATATAAACTTTGGTGCTATATACGAGAACTTTGTAGCGCAGGAGTTGCAAGCCCATGGCTTTGGCCTCTATTACTTCAATAGCAAGAAGCAGGGCGAGGTGGATTTCATCGTGGAGAAGTCGGGCTGTGCTTTACCCATCGAGGTGAAGTCAGGCAAGGCCTATCAGCGTCATCGGGCACTTTCTAACATTATGGCTGATAGTACGTATCGCATTCGTGAGGCCCTTGTGCTTTCAGGGGCCAATGTCAGCACAGAGGGCAACACCAAATACCTGCCTATCTACATGCTGATGTTCCTCCACAGGGAACAGTCAACCGACCTCCTGTATAAGGTTGATTTGCCTACGCTCTGAGGTATTCAGAAACTGCCGTTCAGCAGGGCGCGTGTCTGTACGTAGCTGGGTTCGTAGTATGCGCTGGTGTTGTAATCGTCGATGACGTCGCAGATTGGTGCATCATACACCCGCCGGATGGCAGCCAGGAGGTTGTCCTCCTCGTTGACTGACTCGATGAGGCGCGCATAGACTTTTCCCATCTGTGTGGGCGATGGTACCTTGTCGGTATATTGTGGGTCCACGCGTGTAATGTCAAAGTCCCCTTTCTCCATGTGGTACTCTTCAATCCATTCCTCCTCTACCTGCAAAGGGTTCAGGCAATGGGTGGCTTGAGCCACTGAGAGCTCGTGGTAGAGTCCCCCTTCACCTAGCTGCGCCACCACGTACCTGTTGCGCTGGTGCAACCGCCGAGCCACGCGCTCAATCATATAGCACACGAAATAGAGTTCGTTGAAGCCAATCTCTTCATCGGGGAAATACTTGTTGGTCATAATCTATAATAGGATTCCCTATGGTTTATTGAAGTAATCTGCCTGCAAAACTATATATTTTTATCGAAATGCACAAGTTTTCTCCTTTCATTCTCTACCTGCATTTCCCTTCAGTCATATATCACAAGAAATACATCAATTATTCCGTATCTTTATGTAGGTTTGAGCTTGTGGAGGACTTTTTTCACCTAGAAACTTATATTTTTAGATAGGAAGAGAGATAGTTTCTACAAAAATACTATCTTTGCACCGTCTGATTGGAGGAATCCTCGGAAGACAAAAGAAAGCGTTTTCTGCTTTATCCTGAAAATTAAAGTCTGGAAAACTATTAAGCAAAGGGATAGAGACAATGTGACGCTCATCTGTCTGTATATGTGTACGGAGAGATAAGGGTACAGCCTATGCTGTATCCTTTTCCTATGTCGCAATATACTTTCAGCGTGGGATTATTGTTTCTACACTCACCTTTGCTAAGGCTTTTCCAGACGCCCAATTTTCGGTGAGCGAAACAAGTCTCACGCTTTTCTTATAATTAGTATTATTGCCTGTCAGGAGACTTGCGGGCCTAAGAGAAGAAGGTTTAGCGATGAAACAGTCGAAGAAACAGCACTACGTAGCTCCTCTCATTGAGGTAGTTGCGATGGAGAATGAGGGCGTGATAGCCGCTAGTTCAGGTGGAAGCTTACCCAACGTAGGCGATGGTGGAAGTGCCTTTGGCACCTACTCAAGTAGTGGCGCAAGCGCTTCAAGCAGCGATATTGAAGAGATGATTAACGAAATTCTAACCTATTGATGTACTATGAAAAGAACTGCTTTACGTTTTGTTTTGCCCTGTCTTGTCATGGCAATTGTTTCAGCCTGCTCCAACGAACAGCTCAGCACCATTCAATCCGAGGAAATCGGTAAGTATGTCATTACGGCCGGATTTAGTCAGGAGGCCCAAACCCGCGCCTATGTGGAATATGATGCGTTCATTCCCAAAGCCAGTACCCGCGTAGCCTACGATGACAGCAAAGTAGGCACCGTTGACCCCGCCCTGACGTGGCAAGAGGGAGATATGCTTGAGGTCAGCTATATG
This sequence comes from Bacteroides sp., assembly GCA_051878755.1. Lineage (GTDB taxonomy): Bacteria > Bacteroidota > Bacteroidia > Bacteroidales > Bacteroidaceae > Bacteroides. The sequence continues at coordinate 24,550 of JBJEKS010000042.1, forward strand.
GACGATAATTATGTTTTTCAGCAAATATGTTATACGCTTCTCCCTGAGGATGCCGGTAAAACTGTTGGACGATTTTCAGGCGATGACCCTATTGGCACCTCATGCGATAAATATACCGTAAGTTATGTAGCCCCCGGTGGGGTATCGGATGCTCAGCAGGGAGATGACGATACCAGTCACTTGCGTTACTCTTTTTCCAGAATGATAAGAGCTGATGATGTGGCTGATTGGCGACAAGTTAAATTAACGCCGTTCTACGGAATAGCCAAGATAGTCTTGACAAACTTGCCTGAAGATTTGGGCACGCTGAAGAATGTGACCTGGAGAATGAATCAACCAGGAACAGACTGGAGAGCAAGTTCCTATGAAATCAAGAATATTATTATTGACAAGAATAAGACTTCTTGTACACTCTATATGGCTATTCCTATCTACCGGGTTGAGGCAGGTGGTAATCTGCAAATCATCCTCGAAGGGGTCAAGACTTACACCGCTACCAAGGTGCTGACCAACGGTATGAACTACGAGGCGGGCAAACGCTATACTGCCACCATTGACAATACCGACCAGACGGCGAAATGGGAGGGAGAGCCTGTGGTCGTTCCCGTATTTACGGCCACATTGCCTGATGGTGCTGCAGAGAGCTTCGAGGGTTTAACCATGAAAGTAGGAGGCTGGGATGGAAACGGTGATTTGGTAGAGGTGGCAGAGGCCACTATTGCTGAAGGAAAGGCGGAATTCAACAACGTCTCCATGGCGGGATATCGTGACCGTCAAATTTGGATTTGCGTTAAGGGCGTAGCCAAGTATTTCCATGTGTTGAATGCCTCAGAAGCAGAAGCTAATACCGTTACTCTGCCCGACAAGGATGCTGGAAGTACCCTGTTGAGTACAGATGATTCACAAAACGACTGGCAAGTGGCGCTCTACATGGGCATAAACAAAGACAACTCATCTGCCCCAGAAAGTAAACCTCTTTATTGGGCCTCAGGCAACCTGATAGCCGTGAAGACGAGCACCGATTATGCTTTCCATATCGCAACCGATGATGAGGCTCAGCTGGAGGATGATTTAGGCTCAGATCCATTTACTCCATCTGGTATTGTTGTGAAAGCAACCACTGGATATGCCTCTTGTGCAGTAGGAGCGAAATGGAACAAGTTTGGTTGGGGGGACAACACAGGCCTGAAAACCGCTACAGATAATAACCTTTATGGTACAGCTGATAATATCTGCGGCACTTCCGGCGACATAGCGACCAAACAATTGCAATACAGTTGGCGTATGGCTACAAAAGAGGAGTTTGCCTTCAGTGGTTCAGTACCCTCTGCTCCAACCTTTATACCCGCCAACTATCCCTGTGCAGTTAGCTATA
>JBJEKS010000043.1:0-4392 GCA_051878755.1 Bacteroides sp.
AACTTGGCAAACATGAGCGACGCCTCGGGCAATCCCTTACCCAACTGCTGCAGCCGTCCGTCGGCCAGGCGGAGCACCCAGTAGTCGCCGCGCGTGTCGTAGCGCCACACCCTGCGGGTATTGGTGTAGATGAGCGCCTGCTCCCCCTTCTCGTCAAGCTGGAAGCTGCGCACCCGGAGTTGCTTGCCCGTGGCAGGGTTTATCAGCTGTTCGGCAGGGATGATGACCTCCCGTGCGCCATCCTTGGCGCGGTAGGCGGCCACCTCGAAGAGTCCGTCCTCGCGGCGCTCCACCTGCGAGTAGCGCTCGCCGTCGGGCATCCAGCGCACGGCGCGTCCCCATTCTGTCTCAATCAGTCGTCCATACACGGCCTCTTCGAGCGTAGGCACCCGTTGTGCCTGCACCGTCAGGGCCAGGGCAGCTCCAGCAAGAGCTGCAAAGAATTTCAGTTTCATAGTCGTTATTTTTAGTAATCGAATTATTGATTTGTTCACTTCATGCATCAAATTTTGGGTTAGAACCCGAAGCGGGCGGCGTTCCAGAAGTCGGCAGCCATCTCGTCCCAGGTGAGGATAGTGGCCCCGATGAAGTCGCGGGTGTAGCCGTTGAGGTAGCTGCGTGCGGCCTCTTCGCCCTCCTCCTTGAGGATGGTCTGGTAGCGGGCCTCCACCATGGGAAGTTCCTGCTGCCCCTTGCGCTCGAAGTGGAGCACGTTCTGCTCAATGGGCTTGCGCCAAGTGCCCCAGCGCAGGGCAGCCAGCTTGTTGGCCTCGCGGTAGTGCCACAGGGCCGCATCCTTGCGGTAGCGGTGGTTGCCGCAGATGCCGTAGAGGGCGGGCAGCTTAGTCACGCCGCAGAAGATGGGCACGCGCGGACTCTGACCCGGATTGTCCATCGAGAGCCATACCACGCCACCCACCGCATCGGGCAGCCAGGAGCGGAGCTGGATGACCGTGGAGTAGGCACATTGGGGCACGGAGATGTTGCGCACGTTCTTCACCGCCCCTTCGCGGATGCCGTTGAGCATCTTCTGCTCGTCGGCACGCATCCAGGGGTTGGCCTTGGGGCTGACGATGGTGTCGGTCGTTCCGTCCTTGTGCTTGACGGCCACCTTCAGGTGGCGGGTCATGTCGAGGTCGGTACCCTCGTAGGTCTCACGCAGCAGGGCCATCACACGGGTCACATCCACCTGCTCCTCGGGCTTCACGCTGAAGGGGAGCTCCTCGGCGTTGATGTCAAGGTGGAGCGAGGGGGCCAGGGCGTTGAGCACAAACCATTCGCGCACGCTGAACGACTTCTTCTCGCCGAAGTAGTTGCCGCCGCTGTAGGCCTTCCAGAACTTGAAGGGCTCCTTGCCGTCCCAGTAGCCCAGGCGGCGGGCCACGTCGAAGACGTTGTCAGAGGCCATGAAGTGCTCCTTGTCCTTGAGGTTGAGGGTAGAGATGCGTGAGATGTTGGCTGAGACACCCACGTGGTCGTCGGGGATGCGCTGTGCGGCCCATACGCCGCCGACCTTCTCCTTGCCTTCGCCGAAGACCTCAAACTGCCACACCTCCTGCGGGTCGGCAATGGTGAGGCACTCGCCGCTGTCGGCATAGCCATACTGCTTGATGAGCTGTCCCATCAGCTGGATAGCCTCACGGGCGGTGGTGCAGCGCTCCAGGGCGATGCGTTGCAGTTCCTCAATCATGAACATTCCCTTGGGGTTCTGCAGCTCCTTGCGTCCGCTGATGGTGGTCTCCCCCATACCCAGCTGCTTCTCGTTGAGACAGGGATAGGAGGTGTTGAGGAAGGCGTAGGTGTGGCGCACCTGCGGGATTTCGCCCTTCACCTTGACCCCCGTGCGGTCAGCAGGAAACTCGGTATGCATCAGGCCGTCGTAGATGGCGGTCACGGTATCGCGTTCGTAGTCCTGTGCGGCGGGTACGTTGACCCACGTGCGGTACCAGCTGTCACAGGTGTGGCTGGTGATGACGGAGCCGTCGGCACTCGCCTTGCGCCCCACCATGATGCTGGTGCAGCTCTCCGGATCGCGCGGATGAGCCGTCTGGGCCTGAGCGGCTATCCCCATCTGAGTCAGGCCCAACGCCAGAAGGAGAAAAGATTGGATTGGTTTCACTTTATTCAATTTAAAATTAATCACTAATCATTAATCATTATGGTTCTAATGCAATTTATTTGAAAGACGACCCCTGTCACCTCACTGTAGGGGCAGACCTATGTGTCTGCCCAGATACATGCACTTGATCATGCTCGGTTGCGGTTTTAGGGCGGACACACAGGTCCGCCCCTACAGGTGATGATATGCTGAAGATTCTTCAACTAAATGGCAGAAGGAGCACCACTAATCACTTAAAAAAGCTTCTTGCGGATATCCTTGGGGAGGGCGTCCTTGTGTACCATGATGTAGATGGTCTTGGCGCGGACGTAGCTGGTGGACATGTTGAGGTAGCCGCCGAAGCGGTTGCGGTCGGTGCCCCAGGAGTTCTTGGTGATGTAGTAGCGGGTGCCGTTCTGGTCGGTCACGATGCCGGTGATGTGCATCAGGTGGTCGTCGGTCGTGACGAACTTCGCATAGCCCTCCTGACGTACTTCAGGAGTCACCTCCACCTCGGGGCAGGGACGCTCGAAGCGGTAGGCCTCCTCGAGCATGTCGCGCTGCTCCTGTCCGGAGAGCTGCTCGAAGCGTTCGCGGTCGGTGGTCGAGAGGTCACTGGCCGTGCGCTTCTTGGGGTTGATGGCCACGCCGTTCTTGTGGCTGAATCCGCGTTCGCTCACGTCGCCGTCCCAGCACACCGTGTAGCCGTGGGTCAAGGCATAATCCATCACCTGCATCAGTTCATCCAGCGGCAGGTTGTACATCTGCTGATGCTCCCAGTTGTCGGGCACCTCGGGAGCAAACTGCTGGTAGTAGGGCTTGTGGGTGAAGCTGGTCAGCTCCACGTAGTCGTCCATGTTGAGTCCCAGGCTGGCCGCAAAGCTCTGCGGCGTGTAGCTCTTGCCCTGGTAGGTGAAGTTCTCGGGCAAAGGACCCAGGTAGGTGTCCATCAGCGCATTGACAAGCTGATCATACTGCGGCGAGCGAGCCTTCAGCTTGACCGAGGCATCGGCCAGGGCCTTGACGTAGGTGGCCAGCTCCTGGTGGTCATGACGCTCCGAGGCGTAGTTGATGCCGTGATAGACCTCTTCGGGCACGATACCCACCTGCTTGAAAGCGTTCATCCAGGTGTGCGACAGGCTGCCCTGCCCCACGTTGCCCTGTCCACGACGGTAGTAGTTGTCCTCCATCTGATTGAGGTACTTCTGGCGCACGATAAACATTTCCGAGAGGTCATACTCCCCCTTGCCCATGCGGAGCAGTTCCGACTCCATGAACGAGGTGGTGGCGAAGCACCAGCAGGTGCCCGTGGCAGCTTGGTTCTTCACGGACGTGGCAGGCACGGAGGCCACGTTGGTAAATTGGTAGCCGCTCTCCTGAGCGACGGCGGCCGTTGCACAGAGCAGCAAGGCCATCATTCCAAATCTTAGATTCATAATTACTTAGCTCTATTTAATAAATTTACATTGAGTTGATTACAGCACTTTTCAAACTTTTATGCCTCAAAAATAGGTTGTTTTTTCGAGCCGTGCAAACATTCGGAAGGAAAATTATAGATTGAGCATATTTTAGGAGGTAGAGTAGCTCCTTAATCAGTAAACAAGTGACCTGACGAACGTTAAAATAGTCAAATATGGAACAGAAAAACAAAGGATATATAGTTTTCTATTCCAGATTTATCTACTTTTGCAACATGATAACGGACTTAGAGCATCTAGGCAACATCCCAGTTAGCACCTCCGCTATAGCTTCTATATTTCCAGAGCTGACCGCAAGCAATCAGAAGGTGCGCAATCTTGAGACCGCAGGCAAGTTGATACGTCTCAAGAAGGGACTCTACGTGGTTGCCCCCAGCGTATCGAGAGTAAGCCTATCCACTGAGCTGATTGCCAATCACCTCTATGCTCCCTCTTATGTCTCCATGCAGACTGCTTTACGCTATTACGGACTGATACCCGAAGCTGTCTATACCACCCAATCGATGACCCTGAAACATTCGCGTCACTTCGATACACCTCTTGGACGATTTGAATATCAAATGATTACCCGTGAAGCATTCCCCATAGGCATTACAAGCATCAACAAGCAAAGCTATGCTTTCTTAATAGCAACCCCGGAGAAAGCACTATGTGACTTGATAGCCAACACTCCCAAGGTCAACCTCCGCTATTTGAAAGATGTCGAGACATTTCTTGAAGAGGACTTACGCATAGAGATGGGAGACTTCCTAAATATGGATACAAGCATCTTTGAACGTTATGTCCAAGTGGGAAAAAAAAACAACTCCATACTAA
>JBJEKS010000044.1:0-4305 GCA_051878755.1 Bacteroides sp.
TGGACAAAGCATAGATGCAGTCAATCGCCAGTCGGTTGGCTGCTATTTTTCTGTGGGCGAAGATGGTCTCTTCGCCACCTATGGAGGGGTGGTTTGCACCGCTCGCCTCCAGGTAGTCGTTTACAGCATCACGCATGGTGAACTGTCTCATGCCGGTCTTTGCCCAGTAGATAAGGGCATCGGCTGCTGCCTTTCTTGTCTTGTAGTATTCGTTGTCTGTCATAATGGTGTTGTTTAGAGTTCTCTAAAACAGTTTGATACTGGAGCGTAGCACGTCCATACAAACATTGGTTATCTTCTCAATGCGTTCCTCACGAATATCCATTGCGTCTTTCCAACCATGATGCTGATTGACAGCCTTTGCAGCCATAACGGCACGTTCGCCTATAAACTTCACATCATTGAGATTGCCATTCATGTCAATGCGGTTCACCACCAAATGCAAGTGAGGAATACCACTCTTTGAGTCACGATGAAGGGCGGCAAAATACTGAGAGCTGGCAATATTGGTTGGCTTGACTGATGTTGCAGCCTTGCCTTTTCTCTTGCCAATGTGATTCACCTTGGAGATGTGGTCTATCTCATGGATAAACTCGTCAAGGCATTTTTGCCAATCTTCCATTGTCCAGTTTCGTGCTTCTTCCTCAGATGAGGAAAGCTCAAAGCGGATGGATGACAACTCAATGGGCTTCTTGGCGTATTTCTGTTTGAACAAGGACTGGTGCAGCACCATTTCGTCCCACATACCCATAGGAGGCAGACCATCGCTAAAATGATTGGTCTTGACTATGTCTGCACGGTTATTCTTTGTTGCGTAATTGGTCATTGCCTGACCATATTGAATTGCTGTTGCTTTTGCTATCATACCATATTGATGAAGTTGTCTCTGATGTGGCTCCATTCCTCAATGAGGGAATTGATGCCTTGCATCCACCGCGCCATGAAGTCGGCTCTCTTGAATAGTTTCTTCCTTTCTTCCTGCGGCAAAGCATGAAGCGCATTGCGTATGCCTATCAGTTCCGCCCTTGCGCCAATCAAACCTTTCAATGCTTCCTGCTGTTCTGCGGTCATTGGCAGAAATTCCGTGATTGGAAATCCGTGGGCAAAGGTAGTTCGTTTGGTGTAAAGGAACATTACAGGTGTTATTCGCCAAAAACTGAGAGAGTTTTTTATGTATGGTTTCTTAGCAGTCGTTAACGGAAAAGCATGTTTTTATGAAGAAAAAAAGAATGTGTTCAAGGTGGGTAATGACATAAAAACAAAGAGGCCATAAAACCCGAAAATGAAGTCTTAAGGCTTATGTAATTTTGTGGAATCGTTGTTTTCCCACGTTGTTCTGATATTCAGAGAAACCTTGTTTACATGCTTTACTTGGAATGATATGATGCCAAGTATATCGAAAAATCAAGGAGTTTTCAAAATCAATGTGTTTTCCTATTGTTTTCCGAGAAAAAGAAAAAGCAGTACGATTTTGTCGTAACTGCTTGATTTTTCAATGTGGACCAGCTTGGGCTTGAACCAAGGACCTCCAGATTATGAGTCTGTTGCTCTAACCAACTGAGCTACAAGTCCTAAAAATGTACTTCTGTCTTGAAGCGGTGACAAAAGTAGTGCTTTCTCTTGAATTATGCAAGCTTTTTCGTCAAAACTTGTATTTTCTACGTGGATTCTTGGGAAACCAGCCCTTTCTGACACGCTCTTCCTGCTCGAAAATCTCCTTGATGGTCCAAAATGAGGAGAAGGCAAAGACTCCCGCCAGCGAGGACAAGAGGATGTCTCTCACCAGGAGCGAGACGGCTATACCGGCAAGGCCTAGCAGCAGGAACAGCCACCAGCAACGCGTGCCCCAATAGTACTCGGCCTTCACCACCACGGGGTGGAAAAGGCCGATGATGAGGAACGTGCAGATACCGATGACGATGCCTGCCAAGCCATGGGTGCTGAGCCAATCCATCATACCTGCTCAGGACAGATGGGGATTTCACGCTTGATGCTCTGCTCCAGGGAGATGAGCGTCTCGGTGGATACCACGCCGTGAATCTCCTGCATCTTGTTGTTCAGCAGGTCCATCAGGTGCTCATTGTCGCGGGCATAGACCTTGGTGAGCATCGTATAGGGGCCCGTAGTGAAATGGCACTCCACTATTTCGGGTATCTTCATCAGTTCGGCCACCACGGCTTTGTACATCGAGCCTTTCTCCAGCTTGATTCCTACGTAGGTGCAGGTGCGGTAACCCAGGGATTTGGGATTGACGACATAGCCTGAACCGATGATGACACCCAGGTCGATGAGGCGCTGTACGCGCTGGTGGATGGCCGCACGCGATACGCCACAATCTGCGGCTACGTCCTTGAACGGAATACGGGCATTCTGCGAGATAATCTCCAGAATCTGCCGGTCTAATGAGTCAATTTTCTCCATATTCTTTTTTGATATTGGTTCAACTTGTTGGCAAAAAGTAAGCAAATATAGCTCTTTATTTTATTTTATCTATGTTTTTGCCGCTTTTTTTGCTTAAAAGATGTGTTTTTGTTGTCGATAACCCCCAAATTCATGTTCTTCGGCATAAAAAGCCGCTGCCGTCTTCGGATTTCTGTTCCGAAAACGGCAGCGGTGTGATGCGGTAAGGCAGCGATACCAACAGCCTTACCGGTTGTGCCTATTGGGCTTTTATTTCTTCTTCGTATCCTTTACGATCTCGAGCAGCTCTACCTCAAAGATGAGTGCTGAGTAGGGCTTGATGTCGCCACCGGTCTCACGTGTGCCGTAAGCCAGCTCGCTGGGGATGTAGAGCTCCCACTTTGAACCTACGGGCATCATCGTCAGCGCCTCGGTCCAACCCTTGATGACCTGGTTGGCACGGAAGGTAGAGGGCTCTTTGCGCTTGTAGGAGCTGTCGAACTCGGTGCCGTCAATCAGCGTACCGCGGTAGTTCACCTTGACGCGGCTCGTGTCAGCAGGAATCTCACCCTTACCGGCCGTAATAACCTTGTACTGCAGGCCGCTGGGCAGCGTTACCACGCCCTCTTTCTTCTTGTTTTCTTCCAGGAACTTCTCGCAAGCAGCCTTATTGTCGGCATACTTCACGGCGATGGCCTTGGCCTTGATGGCATCCATCTGCGTGTTCATGTACTGCTGAGCCTCCTCCTGGGTCATGGCACCCTTGGTCTTAGCCACACCAGCTACGAAGCCGGCCAGCATGTTCTCGCGGCTCAGGCTCTGCGTAGAGTCGTTGCCGAAGATCTGATGGCTGAAGCCTTCTACCCATTGCGTGCTGACCATGTGGCCAATCTGCATACCGGCCATGTAGGCCTTGTCGCTGTCGGCACTCTTGGCGGCACCTTCGTAGAAGCCTTTCAGGAACTGGGCGATCTGCGTTGAGTCGATGCCTTGCTGAGCCAGGTATTGGTCAAGGCCTTGTGTACGTGCCAGGCCGATGGCGTAAGAGAGTGAATCTACATCAGTAGCCAGATTGGCTTTCGGGCTCTGGGCGGTGCAGGAGGTGAGGCCTACTGCCACAGCCATAGCCAGGATAAATGATACTTTTTTCATTGCTTTATTCAATTATTATTATTTGTTGTTTTGAATGATTATTCTTTTGCTTATTGATTTCGTCAGCGGGGGAGGGGAAGGAGTTATTTCAGCACCTTCAGCAGCTCTACCTCGAAGATGAGGGTGCTGTGGGGCGGAATCATCTCGCCGGCACCACGTGCTCCGTATGCCAGTTCGCTGGGGATGTAGAGTTTCCACTTGGCTCCCTCGGGCATCAGCTGCAGGGCCTCTACCCAGCCGGGGATTACCTGGTTCACACCGAAGGTGGCTGGCTGTCCGCGCTTGATGCTGCTGTCGAACAGGGTGCCGTCAATCAGCGTACCCTCGTAGTGGCACTCCACGCGGTCGGTGGCCTTGGCGCGTACGGCCGTGGGGTCACCCTCCTTGATTACTTCATACTGCAAGCCGCTGGGCAGGGTCACTACCTCAGGGCGCTTCTTGTTCTCTTCCAGGAACTGCTTGCCCTTCTCGATGTTGGCGGCATTCATCTTCTGCTCCATCTCCTCGAAGAACTTATTTACTATGTCGCGAGCCTCGGTATGGCTCATGGCGGTGGGGTTGCCGTTCAGCACATCGCTGATTGCCTGTGCAAAATCTTCTACTGCGATGCCCTTGGCACCCATGCTCAACAGGTTCTGGCCGATGCCTAAACCGATGGCGTAACTGAATTTATCCATATCTTTTCGTCTTTTTAGCGCGCAAAATTACGCCTTTTTATTTGAATAAGAGTAGCTTCGCTGCATATTTTTCCTT
>JBJEKS010000045.1:0-4285 GCA_051878755.1 Bacteroides sp.
ACAGCTTGAACATCTCCCCCGACGCGTAACTATCTACACACGTCAGGACAGGTTCAAGCTGTTCACACCCACACAATGGGCACTTGTCTAAGCTGAATCTCTTCATACGTACGGGCACACTACACCTAAATTTGGCGCAAAAGTAGTAATTTCTACGGATATAGTACGCCGATGTTAAGTAGTTTTAAGAGAAAAGCCCTCAATTCCTCAATCCAGCGGTTCCCCAATCAAGGTGGCCGAGCTGCTGGAGGTGATGCGCACGTGTACGAACTCTCCGATGTGGTGGTTGCCTCGGTCGAACACTACCACGCGGTTCTGCTCCGTGCGACCGAAGAGCTGCTCCTTGCTCCGCTTGCTCACACCCTCGACGAGCACCTCATACTCCTGCCCCACGCAACGGGCGTTTGCCTCAGCCGAGAGGCGGTTCTGCAAGGCGATGATTTCATTCAGGCGACGTATCTTCACCTCCTCGGGCACATCGTCGGGCAGATGCTTGGAGGCGTAAGTACCTGGACGCTCGGAGTATTTGAACATGAAGGCGGAGTCGTAGGCACAGGCCTCCATGAGGCTGAGCGAGAGCTGATGGTCCTCCTCCGTCTCGCTATGGAAGCCAGAGAAGATGTCGGTGGAGAGGCCACAATCGGGGATGATGCGGCGGATGGCAGCTACCCGCTCCAGGTACCACTCGCGGTCGTACTTACGGTTCATCAGCTTGAGGATGCGGCTACTTCCGCTCTGCACGGGCAGGTGGATGTGGCGGCATACGTTAGGTTCTTCGGCAATGACGTGCAGGGTCTCATCGCTCATGTCCTTGGGGTGCGACGTGGTGAAACGGATGCGCATCGAGGGTACTTCGCGAGCCACCATGCGGAGCAGCATCGGGAAGGTCACCACCTCGCCGCTATCGGGACGGGTGAAGCGGTAGGAGTTGACATTCTGCCCCAGGAGGGTAACCTCCTTGAAGCCCTTCTGCTGCAAGTCGCGCACCTCGTTGAGGATACTCTCCACGTCGCGGCTGCGCTCCCGTCCGCGGGTATAGGGCACGATGCAGTAGTGGCAGAAGTTGTTGCAGCCACGCATGATGGAGACAAAGCCGGAGATGCGGTTGCCGCAGATGCGCGAGGGGATGATGTCGCGGTAGGTCTCGGTGGTGGAGAGCTCCACGTTGATGGCTTTCTCACCGGCCTCCACGGCGGCAATCAGGTCGGGCAGCGAGAGGTAGGCATCAGGACCTACGACGAGGTCCACGTGGTGATGGTCTATCAACTCCTGCTTGACCCGTTCGGCCATGCAGCCCAATACGCCCACGATGAGCTTTCCCTTGCGCTTCGCCTTGAGCGTATGGAAGAACTCCAAACGATTGAGGATTTTCTGCTCCGCATTGTCGCGTATCGAGCAGGTATTCATAAACACCGCATCGGCCTCGTCAATCGAATCAGCCATGCCATAGCCCGCCATCTGCATGATGGAGGCAATCACTTCACTATCGGCCACGTTCATCTGGCAGCCGTAAGTCTCGATGAACAACTTCTTGTCGCCACCGGCAGTTGCAGATTTAAAGTCTGCTTCTGTTCTTTCTTTCATTCCTAATTCTTATTTAAAGTATTAACAGGCTGCAAAATTAGGAAGTTCTCCCCACACGGCCAAACATCCGGGCCCGAAACCTTATTAAATCCGCTGCTGCATGCTCTGCAGCGAAAGCATGTGGGGCGGCACGCAAGCCACCACGGATTGACGAATCAGCTCCAGCAGGGCATGGCGCACGAACTCATGAGGCGTGGCCAGGACAATCTCGCGCGTGGGAATGGGCAGGGCGAAGGGACGCACCAACTCGCGCTGCGAGGGAGTGAGCTGCTCCAGGGCCAGCTCGGGGATGAAGGTGACGCCCTGTCCGCTCTCCACCATACGCATGAAGGTTTCGATACTGCCCAGGGTGTATGCCTTCTTGCTCTCCTCGGCCGACTTGAGGCGGCAGAACTTCACCAGCTGGTCGCGGAAGCAATGCCCCTCGTCGAGCAGCCAGAGAAACTCATGCTGCAGCTCCTCGGTGCGGATGGAGGAGGCCTGAGAGAGCCGGCTGCCACGCGCCACGTAGGCCAGGAACTGCTCGTAGTAGAGCGTCGTGAGGTCAAACTCCTTCGGTTCACCCAGCTTGACCAGGATAGCCGCATCGAGCTGACCGTCGCGCAAGGCCTGATAGAGCGCCTCGGTCTTCATCTCCACCACGCGCAGGTCCGTCTCGGGGTGCTGCCGCCTCAGCAGAGGGAAGAAGCGGGGGATGAGGTAAGGAGCTATCGTGGGAAGGATGCCCAGTCGGAAGGTACCACTCAGCGAATGCTTCTCCTCCTCCACCACGTCGTGCAGACGCGAGGCGTGCGCCAACACCTCCTCGGCTTGCGCCACCACCTTCTGCCCGATGGGCGTAAGAGTGACCTGCTGCGAAGTGCGCTCGAAGAGCTTCACCCCCAGTTCGTTTTCCAGCTTCTGTATCATGGCGCTCAGCGTGGGTTGCGTCACGCCACACTGCTCAGCGGCCTTGGCGAAGTGACGCACTCGGCTCACCGCCACGATGTATTCCAATTGTTGTAAGTTCATGACTGTTGACTTCGTTAGGTTACATTTCCGGGGGTAAAGATACGATGATTTTCTGAAAAATCAGAAGAATAATAGATGCCATCTATCAAACAATTGGGCCTATCTGTTGCACAAATACCAAAAAGTGGGTATCTTTGGCATCGAGTTAAGGGCTCCGGCCCTCCGCTAAACAACAACTATTAACCTTTAAAATTAAGGAGAACAGAAAGATGAGAAGTATTACCACATTTGATTTGCAGTATGCCCACCGTTTCTACGGCTTCCAGGGCGAGGCTCAGTATCTGCACGGCCATACCGGCGTGCTCACCATCGAGGTAGAAGACAGCGTAAATGAAGGTGTGAACATGGTTTACCCCTGCAACGAGATTCAGAAAGTGGCTTGGAGCCTGTTGAAGAACTTCGACCACGCGTTGATTCTTCGTCAGGACGACCCCCTGCTGCCCGCCATCCTCGACGTCTATGACAAGCAAGGCATCCGCAACGGCCATCCGCAGAACACGATGAAGGGTGAAGCCTTCAAGACCGAACTGGCTACAGCCTATCCCGATGCCCGTCTGGTAGTGACCAAGGAGACGATGACCGTGGAAGGCATGATTAAGATTGTCTATGAGCTGCTGAAGGACAAGCTCAACATTGCGAAAATCACCTTCACGAGTGGCGTGAACGCCGCTTCGTGCGAGTTTGATACGCGCAAGCAGATTGACCGCTGTCCGCTCTGCGGCATCGCGCTCAACGAAGAGGGCGTATGCCCCAAGTGCGGCTACCGCAAGTAACCAACCGGCCCTAGCGCCATAGCGAGACAAGAAGCGAGAGCAGGAAGAGCCCCTGAGGCCCCTGCCCTCGCTTCTGCTTTTTCAGCCACCCACTCCCGTCTGCGTGCAGCCAAAATCGATGCTTATACGGTTCTTCTGCAATTTAGTTGAAGTATCGTTAATCGCCTGTAGGGGCGGACCTGTGTGTCCGCCCTGATAACCGCAACGGTGCATAATCAAGTGCATGGTTCTGGAGGCAGGCTTTCAACAAGGTACTTACTCAAACAAGTCGTCCATCGTCAGGCTTGCCTGGGCTATGGAGGAATAGGCGTTGTGGCGGATACCAAAGGTGGTGATCATCGTGGGCAGGATGCCTGTGCGGATGCTTGTCTCGCCGACAAAGTCAGCTATGCGGTTACGGATGCGCGACTCCTCCTCTTTGGTGATGGTGTAAGGCAGCTGCGAATACTTTATCTCACACACGTTGGTCAAGTTGTCAGCCCTTTCGATAATCAGGTCAATCTGTGCGGCAGGTACCGACTCGCGACTTCTCCAGGAATAGTACTCCGTATGAATACGGTCGATGCCTAATCTCTTCTTTATCTGCTGTATATGCAACATGCAGACACGCTCAAACGACAGGCCATACCAGGTGTTCTGCACCGGTTTGCCCATCATGTTCGTCCAGTAGTGTTCGTCCGTAGATGCCTTGTGGCAGAACTGCATATAGAACAAGGTGTAAAGGTCGGTGAGCTGATATATCTGGTCCTTTTGCTTGATTTTCCTCTCGCGCGTGTTGTATCCCCTGACGAAGTCACAGTTCACCAGCTCCTTGATGACTTTCGTGAGCGAACCTCCTGAGGCAGTTTTGATTTTCTCGGCTATCTGCTTGCGCGTCAAGCCCTGCTTACATGAAGCGAGTACCTCTATTACCCTCA
>JBJEKS010000046.1:0-4276 GCA_051878755.1 Bacteroides sp.
GCAAACAAGTTCTTCTTCTTCATCCGTCCCCGCCGCTTCGGCAAGAGCCTCACGATGTCGATGCTTCATCACTACTACGACATCAATGATGCCGGCAAGTTCGAACAGCTCTACGGTGACCTGTACATTGGCCAGCATCCTACGCCCAACCACAATAAATATCTCGTCATCAACCTCAATTTCGCCATCATCAATGCCGAACTGGGCAACTACCAAAGCAGTTTGGATGCACATTGCAATACCCGTTTTGAGTCGTTCTGCGATGCTTATGAAAATCTTTTGCCAGAAGGAACTATAGAAGGGCTGAAGAGCAAAAACGGTTGTGTAGAACAGTTGGATTATCTTTGCGGCAAATGCGCCAAAGCTGGCCTCAAGATTTATCTCTTCATCGACGAGTACGACCACTTCACAAACAACATCCTTTCCGATGCAGCACGCCTCGACGAATGCAGGAAGGAGACGCAGGGCACGGGCTATCTGCGTACCTTCTTCGACACCATCAAGGCAGGAACGGATTCGAGCATCGAGCGTGTCTTCGTGACGGGCGTGAGCCCCGTGACCCTCGACGACCTCACCAGCGGTTTCAACATCGGCACCAACTACTCGCTCGACTACGGCTTCAACGAGATGGTGGGATTCACCGAGCAGGAGGTGCGCGAGATGCTGACCTACTATGCCGGGCACTATGAGTTCCACCACACGGTGGATGAACTCATCGAAGTCATGAAGCCCTACTACGACAACTACTGCTTTGCCGAGGAGGCGTATGGCGAGACAACGATGTACAACTCCAACATGGTGCTGTCCTTCCTATTTAAATATATAGACAACCGCTGCCGGATTCCCAGCAGAATGCTCGACGAGAACATCCGTGTGGATTACAACAAGCTGCGCATGCTCATCCGCAAGGACAAGGAGTTCTCGCACGACGCCTCCATCATCCAGACGCTCGTCTCCAGGGGTTACGTGACGGGGGAACTGAAGGTGGGATTCCCGGCAGAGAGTATTGCCGACAATGACAACTTCGTCAGTCTGCTCTATTATTTCGGCCTGGTGACCATCGGTGGGACCTGTATGGGAGACACTAAATTCATCATCCCCAACGAGGTGGTTCGCGAGCAGGTCTTTACTTATCTTCTGGAAGCCTACAAGGAGAACGACCTGTCCCTGGAGAGCTACGATGTCCGCAAGAAGGAACAGCTGATGGCATATCGTGGCGAGTTCAAACCTTTCTTCCAGTTCATTGCCGACAGCATCTACACCTACGCCTCACAGCGTGACCGCCAGAAGGGAGAGGCCTTCGTGCATGGCTACACCCTGGCCCTGACGAGCCAATGCCGCTTCTACCGTCCCGTCTCCGAGCTGGACAACCAGAACGGCTATGCCGACATCTTCCTGCGTCCCCTCCACGAGATTTATACGGACATGGAGCACTCCTACATCATCGAACTGAAGTACCTCAAGAGCCATGCCACGGAGGCAGAGGTCAAGGCGGCCGTGGAGCAGGCAAAGGCTCAGGTGTGCCGCTATGCTGAGACGGTGAACGTACACGAGCACATCGCCCATACCCGGCTGCACAAGGTATATGTGGTGTACCGTGGCGTGGAGATGGTGGCGTGCGAGGAATTGACAATTGACAATTAACAATACCTTTGCACAAAACAGTATGATACGCAATATTTATACGACATTGTCAGACTTGATCCGGCGGCATAATACAGATTTGCACTCTTTCATCCCATGCAGGCTAAAATCAAGCGATAACACAAATATTATTCAAAACTCATGAAACTCCTACTTAAAAATCAGCGAAAATCAAAAATATTTCCTCGTTTTCGCTGATTTTTAAGTATAAAATCTACTCATAACAGAAGTGACTTCTCGCTCCCCCTGACTACTGCGCGGCACGCTGGAGGCGGTAGGCGGCGGTCAGTATCTTGTTGCGCAGCAGGGGATGCAGGTCGGGATGGGTGTCAAGGAAGTGGGACACGGCCTGGGCGGCCTCGGGGGAACGGTGACCGGCCAGGAGATTACTGCACCAGTTGGCTGGGAAGAAGATGTCGCCCGTGCGCTGAAGTTCGGGTAGCATACCGAGGGCTGGCTCGATATAGTGTACAGCTCGCTGACTGCGCACGGGGTGATTGAGGTAGTAGAGCTGGGAGAGCGTCCAAGGCTCAATGCGGCGGTTGTCAGGCTCAGCGAGCGAGGCAAAGAGGGCATCACGCTGAGTGGCTGACGGAGCGACGGCGCGGGCGATGAAGTCGAACTGACGGCGGCGGTCGGAATTGGTGAGGCGACTGCGCTGCTTCTCCACGATGGCATCGGCCTGCTGCGGCAGGCGCACGGCCAGCTCATAAGCCAGGGTCATGTAGTCGCGCTCGGAGAGACGCTGGTCAGTAGCAGTATCCCAGAGCTGATAGAGCTGCTCCACGCAGCGTGATGAGGAGGCCACACCTGCCAAGAGGCGTAGCAGCTGCGTACGCACCGAAGGCAAGGGATGAGTATCAGCCAAGGCCATCAGTCGGCCTTCTGCATCTTCTGCAGCGGCTCCAGCAACAGCTGAGGCTTCGGCAGCATCAGAATCCGCCGAACATACCAACCGCAGTAGCAACGGTTCGTGCAGGTAGCTCACCAGGGTGGAGGCGGTGAGCTGTTCGTGCTCCTCAGTAATGCGGTCAATCAGGAACTCCAGCCAGCGGTCATCACCCAGACGGCACTCCAGGTAGTTCTCATGCAGATTCATCAGCAAGGCCTGTCGGGCGGTAGCATCCCGTTCGGTAGGCCAATAGGCCAGCAGGCTGTCTATCTGCTGCGCAGAGAGCTGCATCGAGCCGTAGAAATTGCCATCACTCCCGTCACGGAAATGGGCAGCCTGCCTGCGTGGCCAATAGGCACTATCCACCCACTGACGGCTGAACTGCTGCAAGTCTTCCGGAGTCTCACTATCGAGTATCTCTATCAGCTGGTCCCACGTGGCATTGCCGTAGCGGAAGCGGCTGACATAGCGCTGGATGCCCCGTCGGAAAGCCTCCTTACCCATCAGCTGCACCATGCGTCGCATCATCACAGGTGCTTTGTTGTAGATGATGGGATTGTAGATGAGGCCGGCATTGCGCAGGTTGTCGAGCGGCTGACGAATGCTGGTGCGCCCCTCAGTGCGGTCCTGTGAGGCAGCAGCGGCGATGTAAGTCTTGAGCCAGTTGAGGGTATGGTTGATACCGGGGAAGAGGGGCTGCGTAATCTCGGCTGCAAAGTAGTTGGCAAACACCTCTTTGGTCCACACGTCGTCAAACCAGTTCATCGTCACAGCATCCCCAAACCACATGTGGGCCGTCTCGTGGGCAATGAGCTCGGTACGGCGTAGCTCCTCATCGGGCGTGGGATTGGGCGGAAGGAAGAGGGTATTGTCATTGTAGAATGTGGCACCCGTATGTTCCATACCACCAAACTGAAACCCGGGAAGAATCACGATGTCATATTTGCTGAAGGGATAGGGCATGGCCGTAAACTCCTCCAGCCAATGTAAGGCAAAGCTGACCTGACGCGCTATCTCGGGCAACTGGGCTATGCGCTGTGGGTCACTCTCGCGATGAAAGGCCCCCACCCCATACTCGGGGAAGTAGCGGTACTCCATCCGTCCGGCAGCAAAGGCGAAAAGATACGTAGGCAACGGCTCAGTGGGAGCAAACTGAAGCCATTTGTAGCCCGGACGGGCTTGTTGGTCGGCAGACGAAGGCTGCAACTGACGGCTGTTGCTCACCGCACTCCATGCCTCGGGTAGGTGAAGCCGCAGCGAGAAGGAGGCTTTCAGGTTGGGCTGATCGAAGCAAGGGAAGGCCGTACGCGCCCTATCAGGTACGAAGAGTGTATAGACCAGGTCGCTGCGGCGGTTGAGCGACTGCGTACCAGCCTGGAAGCTGATCTGCACCTCATTGCTGCCCTTGCGCAAAGCCGATGCCGGCACCACCAGATGATCATTGACGAAACGCACCCCATCACAGGGCCGTCCATTCGCACGCACGGAGCCTATCCGCCCACGCTCCTCTCTGAAGTCGAGCACCACATCCTCAGCCTCTTTCAGGCAGAATCGCACCACCTCCTCGGCCATGACAGGCTCCTCCACCATCTCCGGAAGGTAAAAGGCCAGCTCAGAACTCAGCTCCGTCAACTGCGTGCGTCGGTGTTCAGCCAGGCTCCACGACACCCCCTCCTCACACCATACATCCACCACCTGAGCCTCCACAGGAGTCCCCAAAGCCAATGCCATCACACTCAC
>JBJEKS010000047.1:0-4259 GCA_051878755.1 Bacteroides sp.
GCTTTCCTCCCTGAATAACTTGCTGTTTCTTCACTTTTTCCTGAACATCTTTTTCGTCCTGCATGACTGAACGAAGCAGTTGTTCAGCATTGTCTTTTGACATCTTCTCCTCCTGATTCTGCTGTTGTTCAGGATTTTGCTGCTGTTGGTTATTCTCTTGATTCTTGTTCTGTTCTTTCTTGTCCTGCTGCTCTTGCTGCTGCTCCTGATTCTGCTGTTGGTCTTGATTCTGTTGATTCTGCTGTTGGTCCTTCAGCAGTTTCTGGCATAGAGCTAGATTATATTTCGTTTCCATACTTTGGGGGGCATTGCGCAACGATTGTTTATATGCCTCGATAGCCTTGGCATAATCCTTTTGCGACTGGATAATCACCCCCATATTATGATAAATCTTCCCTAGTTGTTCTTTATCTTTCTCCAGTTTCACAGCATCTACATAGGCCTTCATGGCATCCTCCAACTTGTTCTGTTGGCACAATGCATTCCCTAGATTGTACATCGCAATCCCCGATGCAGGATTAATATCCAATGCCTTGCGATAGCTTACTTCAGCATCTACAAAGGCGCTGTCCGCAAATTGTCGGTTACCCTTCCGGATTAAATTACGTTCCTCCTTTTGGGCTGCTACATCTGTTGCCAAAGCCAGCATGACCATAAGCCATCCTAACCCAAAAACATATCGCTTCATGCCTTTTTCTCTCCTATATTACCAAATAAGTGTATATTCTTAAACAGTGGATTCTGCCGTTCCAGAATGAGCATTTCAATAAGCAACAGCAGCAAAATGCACCATGCTACAGCCTGGAACTGCTCATTAAAGTCGGTATAAATCTGCGTCTCCACATCTGCCTTAGCCATCTTGTCAATCTCTTGTGTGATTGCTTTTTGGGCGGCATTGCTGTTGTCCACTCTCACGTAGATGCCATTACCTGCTTTAGCTATCTGCTGACACATCGCCTCATTAAGCCGCGTTACGATGACATTTCCCTCGCGGTCACGACGGAAATCATTAGTTCCTTCTGCAGGGATTGGTGCCCCATCAGGTGACCCTACGCCAAGAACGTTGACCTGAATACCTTTCTTTGCAGCAGCCTCGGCCGCCTCGTTAGCTCCCCCTTCGTGGTTTTCACCATCTGTTATCAAGATTACAGCTCGTCCCACCCCTTCTTGAGGAGTGAAGCTTTTGTTGGCCAGGTCCAGAGCAGCTCCGATAGCCGTTCCCTGCTTAGTAATCAAACCAGGATTGATTGCATCAAGAAACATCTTTGCAGAGATGTAATCAGAGGTAATAGGCAGCTGGGTAAACGCATCGCCAGCAAAGACAATCATACCGATTTTGTCATTCTCCATCTTATCCACCAGCTGCGCTATCAGTCGCTTCGCCTTAACCAATCTACTGGGTTGTACATCCTGAGCCAACATGGAGTTGGAGATATCCAATGCAATGATCACCTCCACACCCTTACGCTTTACCGTCTCCAGCTTAGATCCAAACTGAGGACGTGCCAGTAGCAAGGACATGAATCCCACTACAAGCAACAGGAGCGCCATCTTAACGTGTGGACGGAAAGGAGATACATCAGGCATCAACGCCGCCATGAGTTGCGGATCACCGAATTGTCGTATAGCCCTCTTCTTTCTTAAGATAGCAAGAAAATAGCCCACTGCCAATATCGGAATCAGCAGCAACAGATAGAGGTATGCAGGTTCTTCAAATCGAAACATAACTTTCTTCTCTTATATATTACAGATAAATATCAAGTTAAAAAAACAGATAGACATCAAGGAATTTTTCTCAAAATGGTGTTACGTAACAGTAACTCCAACACGAAGCAACAAAAAGCCAACAATGCAAATCCACGATAAGCCTCTTCGCGTTTACTGAACTCCTTTACGTTGAGTTTTGTCTTTTCCAGTTTGTCAATCTCTTCATAGACCTCCTTCAGCTTTGAATTGCTTGTGGCCCGGAAATAGTTTCCCTCGGTGGTCGAAGCAATCTGAGCCAGCGTCTTCTCATCGATCTCTACTTTCATGTTGACATACTGCACTGTTCCACCCACCGGATAGGGATAAGGAGCCTCTCCATTGGTACCTACGCCGATAGTATAGACTCTGATACCAAAACTCTTGGCAATCTCAGCGGCTGTCAAGGGAGAGATGTCTCCACGGTTGTTCGTTCCATCGGTAAGCAGAATCACCACCTTCGATTTTGCTTTACTCTCCTTGAGGCGACTCACCGCATTGGCAATACCCATACCCACGGCCGTACCATCTTCAATCAATCCACAACGTGTACTGTGGATAAAATTCAGCAGTACAGCATGATCCACCGTCAATGGACATTGCGTGAAGCTCTCACCTGCAAAGAGTGTGATACCGATGTTATCATTCGGACGTCCGTTTACAAACTCCGCAGCCACCTCCTTGGCAGCCTCTAGCCGATTGGGCTTCAAGTCCTCTGCCAACATACTGGTTGAAACGTCGATTGCCAGCATGATGTCAATGCCTTCAATCTCGCTGCTCTGCCAACTATTGGTAGTCTGAGGGCGTGCCAATACAATAATAATCAGCGCCAATGTAAGGATACGCAGTCCAAAGGGTAGATGAATCAGATAATTCTTATAGCTCTTGGGGACTGTAGCATAGACCGAAGTATCAGCTATCTGCAGCGAGGCCTCGTTTTTATGTCGCTTCATGATATACCATATTATATAAGGTATCAGCAACAACAAGAGGAATAGATATTCAATATTGGCAAAAACCATGATTCTTCAATTTATTAATCATCAAGCAAAATAGTTATACAACTCTTCGACCATATAGACCACAGCCCAGATTAGGAGTATAACCAACACTACCACACCTGCACCTAATGATACCTTGGAGAGCAGCGAACGCTTCTCCACAATGGTAATCTCCGTTGGCTCAGGCTTTGCATTCGGGTCGGGCTCCTGTTTGGTCTCATCAATGAAATCGATGGCACAAAGCAAGTTAGCATCATTCTCGTTCATCAATGGATTATGCTTAGCAAACTTCACCAGGTCGGCCGTCATAAAGAGTTCTTTCAGTTCCTTCACAGCCTCCTTATCTTTGCACTCCAAGAGGTGCTCCATAATTTCAGATGAAGTCATCTCAGTGGCATTAAAGCCGAAGCGCTCCTTAATGTAGTTACGTAGAACATCGGTCAACTCCGTATAATAGGCTTTTTGGTCTCCCTTCTGCCAAGACTTTTCACTCTTGATGCGCTCCATCTCCTTCATGGCGACCACATGAGGAGGCAGCTTGGGTTCTACCTTGATTTTCCGAATAATGGGCTTGTTGCTCCTGATGCAGCTAATCAAGTAGATAAGCAAGAGCACCCCAGGAATAAAGAGCAGTCCGCAGGCCATTGCCACATACCAATCGCTCCACACAAATGGCGCATCAGTAACCGGCTTCGGTCCAAAGAACTGATCAGGATGAAGCGTATCTACAGGAATAGAGAAAACCTTCAATGCCAACGGTTGCGAACGATAGAGCTTACTGTCCACCGTCACCTCCATCGGAGGCAGGAAATAGAGCGCCGAATCGAATGAAGTGAGGGTGTACTCCCTGGTCAGCATCATCCGTTTGCCCCCATTCAGCAACTGGGTATCAGGTTTGGCAATATCTACAATCTCCACTCCCGCCACCAGCGTATCCTGATACACGGGAAAGATAGCCTTTTTGTCTGCATCCAGTGAGACCTGCAACCTCAGTTTGGTCTGATCTCCAATCAAAATCTCCAACGAGTCAATCTGAGCATCTACGGTAACCGACTGGGCCCGCAGTTCCCCACTCCACATCGCCAGCAGACAACCAACAATAAAATAATAAAAATTTAATCTCATTCTCATCTCAATCCTTAATTGCGCTTGGCAAAAAGAGCCATCAGCGCCTTCACATAATCCTGGTCCGTACGTACCGACACACTATCCACGCTACTCTTGGCAAACCATTCATTGAGCCGTTGCTGTTGGTTTATCCACCATGTATGATGGGCCTTCCGGACAGCTTTCGACGACGTATCAATCCATTGCTCATGCCCCGTCTCAGCATCTCTCACCTTCATCAGTCCCACTGCCGGCAGTTCCTCTGCCCGTCGGTCATAGACCTGCATTGCTACCAAGTCATGTTTCCGGTTGGCTATGGTCAAAGCATTGCTGAAATCATTTCTGTCAATGAAATCAGAAAGCATGAATGCCGTACAGCGACGTTTCATGACGCGAGTCAGGTACTCC
>JBJEKS010000048.1:0-4253 GCA_051878755.1 Bacteroides sp.
GAAGGTCCTGGCCTTCGTCAACGTGCCCGGTTGGGTAGGGGAGCCTCGCGAAGAGCTGAAGAAGCGTCTGGCAAGCAAGAAGACATACGACACCCCGCTGGAGTGCCCCTTCATCACCCACTGGCTCCACAACATGACCCACGACCAGGTGCTCGACATGCTGAAGTACCTTGGCATGAACAACAACCCTGAGGACAACGTCAAGGTGATTTTTGTCCCCTGCTACCTGGATGGTAAAGATGGCATCATCAACCAGCAGTACTACGACATCATCCTTGGTCAGGACCTTAGCTGCTATCCCTCTTATTACGAGCCCTGGGGTTACACCCCGCTGGAGAGCGTCGCCTTCCGCGTGCCCACCATCACCACCGACCTGGCCGGCTTTGGCCGTTGGGTCAAGGGACTGAAGCAGAACGGCGGATTGAAGGATGGCGTGGAGGTTATCCACCGCTCCGACTACAACTACAGTGAGGTGGCCGATGCCATCAAGGATACCATCTCCGACTTCTCCGGCAAGAGCGAAAAGGAGGTGAACCTGATGCGCAAGCACGCTGCCCAGGTGGCTGAGCAGGCTCTGTGGAAGCACTTCATCATTTACTATTACGAGGCCTACGACGTAGCCCTGCGCCATGCCGCACAGCGCTTGCTGCGGGGTAAGTAATGGTTACGAGTTACGCGCTACAAGTATATAATATAAGGAATAATAATTAATCAACAATTGATATAATATGAAGATTAAAGTTAGTAATGTAAACACTCCCAATTGGAAAGACGTGAACGTACGCTCACGCGTTCCTGCTGAATTGGAGAAATTGTCTGAACTCGCACGCAACATCTGGTGGTCGTGGAACTACGAAGCCACCGAGCTGTTCCGTGATCTTGACCCCGTTCTGTGGAAAGAGGTAGGCCAGAATCCTGTCCTGCTGTTGGAACGTATGAGCTATGCTAAGCTGGAAGAATTGGCCAACGACAAGGTGATCCTGCGTCGTATGGAAGACGTCTATTCCAAGTTCCGCACCTACATGGATGTAGAACCTGACAAGAAGCGTCCTTCTGTTGCTTACTTTAGTATGGAATATGGTTTGAACCATGTACTTAAGATATACTCTGGTGGTCTGGGCGTATTGGCTGGTGACTACCTGAAAGAGGCTTCTGACAGCAACGTGGATATGTGTGCCGTCGGCTTCCTCTATCGTTACGGTTACTTCACGCAGACCCTTTCGATGGATGGTCAGCAGCTTGCCAACTACGAGGCTCAGAACTTCGGTCAACTGCCTCTGGATGCTGTACTCGACGAGAACGGCAACCACGTAATGGTGGACGTGCCCTATCTGAATTACTATGTACACGCCTATGTATGGCGTGTGAATGTAGGTCGTATCGCACTCTACCTGCTGGATACGGACAACGAGATGAACAGCGAGTTTGATCGTTCTATCACCCACAAGCTCTATGGTGGCGACTGGGAGAACCGCCTGAAGCAGGAGATCCTGCTCGGTATCGGTGGTATACTGACGCTCAAGAAGCTGGGCATCAAGAAGGATGTATATCACTGCAACGAGGGTCACGCTGCCCTGATCAACGTACAGCGTATCTGCGACTACGTGGAGAGTGGCCTTACCTTCAACCAGGCTATCGAGCTGGTACGTGCCTCTTCGCTCTACACTGTACACACCCCCGTGCCCGCTGGTCACGACTACTTCGACGAAGGCCTCTTCGGCAAGTACATGGGTGGCTATCCCCAGCGTATGGGTATCACCTGGGACGAACTGATGGACATGGGCCGCAACAACCCGGGCGATAAGGGTGAGCGCTTCTGCATGTCAGTCTTCGCTTGCAACACCTCGCAGGAGGTGAACGGTGTAAGCTGGCTCCACGGCAAGGTATCTCAGGAGATGTTTGCCCCCATCTGGAAGGGCTACTTCCCCGAAGAGAACCACGTGGGCTATGTCACCAACGGTGTACACTTCCCCACCTGGAGCGCTACGGAGTGGAAACAGCTCTACGCTGCTCACTTCGACGAAAACTTCTGGTACGACCAGTCGAACCAGAAGATCTGGGAGGCCATCTACAATGTGCCCGATGAAGAGATCTGGAAGACCCGCATGGCACTGAAGAACAAGCTCATCGACTACGTGCGCAAGCAGTATCGTGAGACTTGGCTGAAGAACCAGGGTGACCCCTCGCGCATCGTGGCTCTGCTTGATAAGATCAACCCCAACGCCCTGCTCATCGGTTTCGGTCGCCGCTTCGCTACCTACAAGCGTGCCCACCTGCTCTTCACCGACCTGGAGCGTCTGGCTAAGATTGTCAACAACCCCGACTATCCTGTACAGTTCCTCTTCACCGGTAAGGCTCACCCCCACGATGGTGCTGGTCAGGGCCTGATCAAGAAGATCATCGAAATCTCTCGCCGTCCGGAGTTCCTTGGCAAGATTATCTTCCTGGAGAACTACGACATGCAGCTGGCTCGTCGCCTCGTATCGGGCGTGGATATCTGGCTGAACACTCCGACGCGTCCTCTGGAGGCATCGGGTACGTCAGGCGAAAAGGCCCTGATGAACGGTGTAGTCAACTTCTCCGTACTCGACGGCTGGTGGCTGGAAGGCTACCGCGAAGGTGCCGGTTGGGCATTGACCGAGAAGCGTACCTACCAGAACCAGGAGCACCAGGATCAGCTCGATGCTGCTACGATCTACAGCATCCTGGAGCAGGAGATTCTCCCCTTGTACTATGCTCGCAACAAGAAGGGCTATTCCGAGGGTTGGATTCGCACTATCAAGAACTCTATCGCACAGATTGCCCCTCACTATACGATGAAGCGTCAGCTTGACGACTACTTCGAGAAGTTCTACAACAAGGAGGCTAAGCGCTTCAAGATGCTCTCTGCCAACGACAACGCCAAGGCCAAGGAGATTGCAGCATGGAAGGAAGAGGTTGCCGCCAAGTGGGATGAGATTGAGATTGTGAAGAGCGAGAAGTGCGAAGACCTGCAGAAGGGCTCCGTCGAGAGCGGTAAGCAGTACACCATCACCTACGTGGTGGATGAGAAGGGCTTGAACGATGCCGTTGGCATTGAGCTCGTGACCATCTACACCGATGCCGATGGCAAGCAGCACATCTACAGCATCGATCCGTTTGAGGTAGTGAAGAAGGAGGGTACCCTCTACACCTTCCAGGCCAAGCACGAACTGGAGAACGCCGGCAGCTTCAAGGTATGCTACCGCATGTTCCCCAAGAACGCCGACCTGCCTCACCGTCAGGACTTCTGCTACGTACGTTGGTTCATGTAATCCGGCGCTACGCGTAGATACCATATAAGAAGAGGGTCATCAGGATTCGTTTCCTGATGGCCCTCTTTTACTCCTTTTGTGGGGTAGCGTCTTATAGCGCTCTCCAAAGATACTTCCAAATCAGGTTTAATTCAGCCTGCATATCCTCCGTATGAGCCGTGACCGCAATGACAGCATCTTTCTCAGGAAATACGAGAATGAACTGTCCGTGTGCGCCATCTGCTCTGAAGCTGTGATGGCGGCAGCGCCACATCTGATATCCGTAACCTTGCAGCCAATCGCTGTCGTTAGGCTTAATAGTGAGTTCCTCTCTCCGTACTCCGGCCGGCAAAGAGGCGATATGTTCAGAGGAGGCCTCTTCAATCCACTCTCTTGAAATCAGCTGCTCACCATTCCACTGGCCCTTCTGAAGAAATAGTTGCCCCATTTTGGCCAAGTCCTCAGTCTTGAGTTGCAGGCCACCACTTCCTAAGCAGAAGCCCTCAGCCGATTTCCTCCACGTAGCACCTGTGATGCCTAATGGACGTAGCAGCCGGGGATAGAGGTATGATAGCAGATCCTCCCCGGTAACTTGCTGGATGATGGCAGAGAGCAGGTAACTGCACTGATTGTTATAGACAAAGAAGGTGCCAGGCTTGTGTGAAAGAGGAATAGAGAAGAATCCACGAATCCGACATGAATCATACTCAGATTTGACTTGCTTTGTAGGGTCGATATCATGTCCGGATGACATGGTGAGCAGATGTCTTATCTCCATATCGCGCTGTTCATCGGTAAGTTTTAATCCCTCAAGTTGTTTAGGGAAGAAAGATACCACTTTGTCGTTGATTTTGAGCTTATTTTCCTGTACAGCGAAGCCTATGGCTGTTGCTGTGAAGGTCTTACTTACCGAATTCAGGACATGAGGCGTACGATTGGAATGGCCGTCAAACCACTGCTCTTTAATGACCTTGCCATGTT